>JBEEPJ010000001.1:0-43955 GCA_041191165.1 Bacteroidota bacterium
ACAGCGCCGTGGTTCAGGGCGGGGTCATGTCCCGCGAACATTGCGCGGGTCTCGAGATGTTCCGACATGCCGCAAAGTTCACCCATTCGCCCCCTAAACCACCTGTCCGAGGGGGTGCGGCGCGGATGCCGGTTAAGCGCCGAGTCGCAGCGGGTTGATTATCAGTCCTGAATGGCAGCGATGCCCGGAAGCACTTCGCCTTCGAGGTACTCCAGCATGGCGCCCCCACCGGTGGACACATAGCTCACCCGTTGGGCCAGTCCCATGGAATTGACGGCAGCCACAGAATCGCCTCCCCCGACCAATGAAAACGCACCCGACTGTTCCGTGGCTTCCGCCAGGGCTTCGGCCACCGACCGCGTTCCCCCTGCGAAGGCCGGCATCTCGAAAACGCCCATCGGGCCGTTCCAGAGCAACGTCTTGGAGGACAGTACGGCTTCCCGGAACTTGGAAACGCTCTCCGCCCCGATGTCCAACCCCATCCACCCCTCGGGAATGGCGTCCACCGCCACCAACTGCGTGGCGGCATCCGGCGCGAAGCGATCGGCGGCTACGGCGTCCACCGGCAATAAAATCTCGGTGCCCGCCTCCGCCGCCCGGGCCAGGATGGCCCGCGCTTCCTCCACCCGCTCCGGCTCCGTCAAGCTCGACCCCACCGCTCCCCCCCTCGCCAGCACGAAGGTGTAAGCCATCCCCCCCCCGACAATCAACCGGTCCACCCGGCCCACCAGGTTGCCGATGATGCCCAGCTTGGAACTCACCTTCGCCCCGCCGATGATGGCCGTCACCGGACGCTCGGGCCGGGCCAGCACCCGCTCCAGCGCCTCCACCTCCTGCCCCATGAGCAGCCCGAAGGCCTTGTCCTCCGGGAAGAACCGGGCCATGACCGCCGTCGAGGCGTGGGCCCGGTGGGCCGTTCCGAAAGCGTCCTGGATGTAGACATCGCCGTTTTCGGCGAGTTGGCCTGCGAAGAACTCATCCCCCGCCTCTTCCTCCGGGTGAAACCGGAGGTTTTCGAGCAGCGCGACTTCGCCGGGCTGCAGGGACTGCGTCACCTCCAGCGCGTCGTCGTCGATGCAATCCGGCGCAAACTTCACCGGCCGGCCCAGCAACTGGCTCAGGTGGGGGACGAGGTGCCGCAGGCTCAGCGCCTCGCTGGGCCCCTTGGGACGTCCGAGGTGGCTCATCAGCACGACCGATGCGCCCTGGCGCAAAACGTACTCGATCGTGGGCAGCGCGGCCCGAATCCGCGTGTCGTCGGTGATTTCAAATGCCTCGTTCATGGGGACGTTGAAGTCCACCCGGATGAGCGCCCGGCGCCCGGTCAAGTCCAAATCCTGCAACATCATTGCGCTGTGGCGTTTTGAAACAGCGAAGCCCACCCGGTGCGGGCGTGCAAAACTTCGTGCAACCGGCTGATGGGCACGCGCTCTTGCGTCATGGTGTCGCGCTCCCGAACGGTGACGGCCTCGTCCGTGAGGGTATCGTGGTCCACCGTGATGCAGAAGGGCGTCCCGATGGCGTCCTGCCGGCGATAGCGGCGCCCGATGGCGTCCTTGTCGTCGTACTGCAGATTGAAGTCCAGCTTGAGCCGGTCGACCACCTCGCGCGCCTTCTCCGGCAGTCCGTCCTTTTTGATGAGCGGCAACACCGCCGCCTTCACCGGGGCCAGCGGCGCCGGGATGCGCAACACCGTGCGCTCCGAGCCGTCCGCCAGGACCTCCTCCTGATACGCGGCGCTCAGCACCGCCAGGAACAGACGGTCCAGCCCCACCGACGTCTCCACCACGTACGGGATGAAACTCTCCTGCGTCTCCGGGTCGAAGAACCGGAGCTTGCGCCCGCTGTGGGCCTCGTGTTGGGCGAGGTCGAAGTCCGTGCGCGAGTGAATGCCCTCGAGCTCCTTGAAGCCCATCGGGAACTGGAACTCGATGTCGCACGCGGCATCGGCGTAGTGGGCCAGCTTGACGTGGTCGTGGAAGCGGTACTTGTCCGGCCCCAGGCCCAGGGAGAGGTGCCAGCGGAGCCGTTCGTTCTTCCAGTACTCGTACCACTGGGCTTGGGTGCCTGGGGCGATGAAGAACTGCATCTCCATCTGCTCGAATTCCCGCATCCGGAAGATGAACTGCCGGGCGATGATCTCATTGCGGAAAGCCTTGCCCACCTGGGCGATGCCGAAGGGCAGCTTCATGCGGCCGCTCTTTTGGACGTTGAGGAAGTTCACGAAGATGCCCTGGGCCGTCTCGGGGCGCAGGTAGATGATGCCCGAGTCGCCGCTGACCGCGCCGAGCTCCGTCTTGAACATGAGGTTGAACTGGCGCACGTCGGTCCAGTTGCGGCTGCCCGTCTCCGGATCGGCGATGCCCAGCTCCTCGATGAGTGCCTTGACGGCGGCGAGGTCGCCGGCGTTCATGGCGTCCCGAAACCGGTTCTGGATGCCCTCGATCTCGCCCTGCCGGCGCAACACCTGTTCGTTGGTGGAGCGGAATTGGCCTTCATCAAACGCCTCCCCGAAGCGGGCGCGGGCCTTGTCCACATCCTTCTGGATCTTCGCTTCGATCTTGGCGATGTGCTCTTCGATCAAGACGTCCGCCCGGTAGCGCTTCTTGGAGTCCTTGTTGTCGATGAGCGGATCGTTGAAGGCATCCACGTGGCCCGACGCCTTCCAAGTCGTGGGATGCATGAAAATCGAGGCGTCGATGCCCACGATGTTCTCGTGCATGCGCACCATGGCGGTCCACCAGTAGTTCCGGATGTTCTGCTTGAGCTCGGCGCCCAGCTGTCCGTAGTCGTAGGCGGCGCTCAGGCCGTCGTAGATTTCGCTGGAGGGAAACACGAAGCCGTACTCTTTCGCGTGGCTGATGACTTTTTTCAGGAGATCGTCGCTCATGATTGGGAATTGTGCGGCCATTTTCCGCGGCGGCAAAGTTAGCGCACTTTTGCAGGCCAAACCCGTCTCCCCCCCACCCCTCCAACCCATAACTTTGCCCCATGTCGCAGCACCCCCGCATCGGTCTCCTCGGCAGTGGCAGTTGGGCCACCGCCATTGCCAAGATGTTGGTTACCAACGTCGAAACCCTGAATTGGTGGGTTCGGCGGGAGGAGACGGCGGAATACCTGCAGATGTACGGTCGCAATCCGCATTACATCCAGAGCATCGTACTGCCCACCAGCCAGTTGCGGGTTTCCACAAACATGCAAGAGGTGGTGGACGCCTCTGACATCCTGATCTTCGCCATCCCCTCGGTGCACCTCCACCGGACCATTCAGGAACACAAGCCGCAGGGGCTCGCGGACAAGGTCATCTTTTCGGCTATCAAGGGGATGGTGGTCGAGTTCAATTCCATCCCAGCCCGATACTTTCACAAGGAGTTCAGGACGCCTTATGACCGCATCGGACTCATCGCCGGCCCTTGCCACGCTGAGGAGGTAGCCCGTGAGAAGCTGTCCTACCTGACGGTGGCCTGTCCCGACCTCGCGCTGGCGCGCACCATGGCGGACCTGCTCACCACCCGCTACATCCGGGTGAACACCAGCGAGGATGTCTTCGGAACGGAGCTGGCCGCGGTGTTGAAGAACATCTATGCGATTGCGGCGGGGATTGCGCATGGTTTGGGCTACGGAGACAACTTCCTGAGTGTCCTGATCGCGAACGCCTCGCAGGAGATGAAGCGCTTCTTGGCCGCCGTGCACCAGGTGGATCGCGATGTCAAGGGCAGCCCCTATCTCGGCGACCTGCTCGTGACGGCGTACAGCCCGCACAGCCGCAACCGGACGCTGGGCATGATGATCGGCAAGGGCTACAGCGTCAAGGGGGCCATCATGGAGATGGACATGGTGGCGGAAGGGTTCAACGGTTCCCAGGGTATCTACCTGATGAACAAGCAGTTCCAAGTGCACCTCCCCATCGCCGACGCGGTGTACCGCATCCTGCACGAAAAGATGTCGCCGGTGATCGAGATGCGCCTGTTGATCGAGGAGCTGAGCTGAGCGCTGCGCTTCGTTTCGCTTCGCGCTGGGAACGCGCTGTGACGGGAACGTCCTGCGCGCACGTCGGGCGCCGCGGGCTTCTCAATTCTCCCTTCTCCCTCCGGCTTCGAGCAACCCGCGTGCCGTATCTTTCGTTCTGACACTGTCCCCATGCACAAACTCCACACATTGAGCCCACTAACCTCGTGCCTGCGAATGGCCTTCGGGGTGGCTTGGGTGCTGCTCGGGGTGGGGGTTGACTTGCTCGCGCAAGGGCCGGGCGAACCGCGGCGGGGCCGGGTGGTGCAGGGGATGAAGCACGAGGCGAAGCGGTTGGAATTCATTCCCAACGGCGGGCAGTGGCCGGAGGAGGTGGTGGCGCGAACTTCGTTGGGGGTGGGGCAGTTTTGGTTGGAGCGCAACGGCTGGGTGGCCGACGTGCGGGGGCCGGGCTTCGATGCCTTGACGGGCCACGGCGCTTGGGGAGCGGGGGGGAAGCGGCTGGAGGGCCATGCGTGGCGGGTGACGTGGGAGGGGAGCGCGTCGGAGCCGGAGGTGGTGGGGGAGGAGCCCGTGGAGCAGGTGGTGAATTATTACCTCGGGGCGGATCCGGGGCGGTGGGCGAGCGGGTTGGTGCCGGTGGAGCGGATGCGGTTGCGGGAGGTTTGGGCGGGCGTGGAGGTGCGGATGCACGGTGACTTTGCCGGGAGGAACCGCATGAAATACGATTTCGTGGTGGCGCCGGGGGCGGATGCGGGGGTGGTCCGGTTGTTGCATGCGGGCACGGTGCCGCGGTTGGAGGCGGACGGGTCGCTGGTGCATGCGCTCGGGAAGCCCGGCGAGGTGTGGGGCGAGATCCGCGAGTTGCCGCCCTTTGCCTACCAGATCTTGGAAGGCCAAATCCATTCCATCCCCTGCTCCTACACCCTGCAGCCGCTGCCCGACGGCACGTTCCGGGTGGGATTCGCGCTCGGGGCATACGATGCCACGCAGGAGCTGGTCATCGACCCGGAGCTCGTGTTTGCCAGTTTCATTGGGAGCACGGCGGACAGTTGGGGGGTGACGGCGGGGTATGACCCTTCCGACCGGCTCATCGGCGGTTCGGGGGTGTTGGGGCAGGGTTATCCGACCACGGCCGGGGCCTGGGACCAGACGTTTGGGGGGGGCTGGTTCGATGTGGGGTTGAGCTTTTTCGATGCGGATGGGGGCGGTTTGGCCTTCAGCACCTACATCGGCGGCACGGGGATGGACTTTCCGCACAGCATCGTCTCGGATGACCTCGGGAACATTTTCCTGATGGGGACGACGGGGTCGGCGAACTTTCCGACGACGGCGGGGGCGGCGCAGGGGGTGTTTACGGGCGGGCCTCCGGTGGACCTTGGGGCCAATCAATTTTACGGCTCATATGACCAGGGGAGCGACATTTTTGTGGTCAAGTTGAGCGGGGCGAATGGGTCCTTGCTGGCCTCGACGTTTATGGGCGGCGGCGGAAACGACGGGCTCAACCTCGGGGTCGAGCTCAATTACAACTACGGCGATGTGTGCCGGGGTGAGATCGCCATCGATGCGCTCGGCGCGCCTTGGGTGGCCACGACGACTTCGAGTTCCAACTTCACCATGGTGGGCGCCTTCGATGGCACGTTGTCGGGCGCCACGGATGCGGTGATCTTTCGGTTGTCACCGGATTTGGGCACGCTGACGTGGTCCTCGTACCTCGGGGGCAGCAGCGACGACTCGGGGTATGGCATCCAGTTCGCGCAGGGGTCGCAGCGGGTGTATGTGACCGGGGGGACGCGGAGCAACAGCTTTCCGTCGGTGGCGGGAAGTGCCCAGCCCACCTACGGAGGGGGGGTGGACGGATTTCTGGCGCTGCTCGAGCCTTCCGGGGCCGGCTGGGGCTTGACCCGTTCGACTTACATCGGCTCGTCGGCGTATGACCAGTCGTACTTCGTGCAGTTGGACACCGAAGACCGGCCGTATGCCTGTGGCCAAACCACGGGCAACCTCTCCCTCGTCGGACCCGTGTATGCCGCCAATCCCAACGGGAGCACCTTCGTCGCACAGTATGCGCCGGATTTGGCCTCGCTCACCCTCCGCACGCGCGTGGGGCTCAACCAAACGAGTGTGGACATCAGCCCCACGGCTTTTCTGGTCAGCGATTGCGACGAGATTTACATCAGCGGCTGGGGTGGCGAAACGAATACGTTCAACTCGGCTTACATCACCAACTCCACGACGACGGGGATGCCCACGACCCCGGACGCGGAGCAGCTGACGACGGATGGCAGCGACTTCTGGCTGGGGGTGTTGTCGCCGGGCGCGGCTGCGCTTACGTATGGAACGTTCTTCGGCGGCAGCTTCTCGAATGAGCACGTCGACGGCGGAACGTCGCGCTTCGACAAGAACGGAACGGTCTACCAGGCCGTGTGTGCGGGATGCGGCGGGTTCGACGATTTCCCGACGACGGGAGGGGTTTGGAGTCCCAACAACCTGGCTTCCAACTGCAATCTCGGGGTGTTCAAGTTCAACCTGGGGTCGCTCTCCGCGGACATCGACATCGAGGCGCCGGATGTCATCTGTCCGGGGGAGCCGGTGAGTTTTGTGAACACGAGCATCGGCGGGACGACGTACGAATGGTTCTTCGGGGACCTGGATTCGAGCACGGAGGAGAATCCGACCCACACGTACCTCACGGCGGGGGAGTGGGAGGTGATGCTGGTGGTGAGTGCCGGGCCGGATGGGACGGGCTGCCTCGCCCCGGACACGGCGTACGCCACGCTGTTCGTGGCGGACCTGCCCAACCCGAGCATCGATGAGGTGGGGGTGCTGTGCGGGGGGGAGTCGGTGACGTTGCAGGCGTGGGGGACGGGGGATTTGGCCTGGAATCCGCACCCGACGCTCACGGGGGGCAACACGGCCACTCCAACAGTAACTCCCACGACAACAACGACTTACACAGTAGAAGACAGCAATGAATGCGGCGCGGCGACGGCTTCGGTGACGGTGGTGGTCGGAACGGCGGATTTCGACATCACGCCTTCTCAGCCCATGTGCCTCGGCGATGTCGTGGACCTCGCGCTCACCGGGGCGGTGGGGGTGACCTGGAGCCCGACGGTGGGACTGGGTACCCCGGGCGCTCCCTCGACGACCGCCTCGCCGTTGGTGACGACGACCTACACGGCTTATGGCGTGACCGCCGAAGGTTGCGAGGGGGAGGAAACCGTGACGCTTTACGTGGTGCCGTCGGCTCCCGGAGGCGAGGTGTATCCCGAGATTTTCCTATGCGCCGGCCAGGGGGTCTACCTCCAAGCCGCAGAAGGCGACTCGTACCTCTGGTCGCCGGCGACTTCGCTGAGCAACCCCTTGTTGCCCAATCCCTACGCGCTGCCCTCGGCGTCCACGACGTATGCGGTGAGTATCGCCAATGTCTGCGGGGTGGGGGTGGATTCGGTGACGGTGACGCTCATCACGCCTTCCGTCGATGCATCGGGCGGGGGCTGGATGTGCCGAGGGGAGTCGATGACGCTGACGGCCTCACCGGGGGTGAATTACAGCTGGAATCCGGCGTCCCTCGCAGGCACGCCCACTGCACAGTCCACCGTGGTCTTCCCAGTGGAGTCCACCACGTTCACGGTTTTCGTGACGGACGATTTCGGCTGCACGGCTTCCTCGCAAATCGAGGTCGGGGTGTGGCAGCCGCCGTATGTGGACGCCGGCCCCGACCGGGAGATTGACTGGCTCGATGAGACCCGGCTCTTCGGCACGGTGGATGCGGACACGTTTTGGTGGTCGCCGCCGGAGGCGCTCAGCTGCTCGGATTGCCTGACCCCGGTCGTGCTGCAATCGGAGCCTGGGTGGTTCGTGCTCTCCACCATTTCAGATCAGGGCTGCATCGGCCGTGACAGTGTGCACCTCGAGGTGTTCTTCCCGGTGTACGTACCTACGGCGTTCACGCCCAACCAGGATGGCATCAACGACGTTTTCCGCGTCGAGGGGGTGGAGCCCCGGGGGTATCGGCTGGAGATTTTCAACCGATGGGGCGAAATGGTTTTCTGGAGCACGGATCCGGAGGAGCCCTGGCTGGGGAACGAACAGGTGAAGGGAGGCGAGCATTACGTTCCGGATGGCGTGTACTCATGGCGGTTGCGGTTCGAGTTGCGCGATGGACCCTACCTGCTGGAGGGCCCGGTGACGCTGGTGCGCTGATTTTTTTCGGAGGGGTTTTGGGGTGCGAGGCCCGTTGGAGGTTGCATCGTTTCGCGGAGGGATGTACTTTCGCCCTCCATGGCCTACATCCAGCACGCCCTTCACCAATTGTTTCTGGACCACGATTGCATCGTGGTGCCGGGCTTGGGGGGATTTGTGTGCAACCGGAGGCCCGCGCGGTACGATGCGCTGCGCAAGGAGTTGCTGCCGCCCGCACGCGAGGTACAGTTCAATGAGCGCTTGATGCACAACGACGGGGTGTTGGCCCACGCCCTCGCCGTGTCGTCGGGGTGCACGTATGCAGAGGCGCTGGAATCCATTGAAAAAGAGGCGTCTATGATGCGTTTGGCCATCGCTTCAGGCCAAACCATTTCCCTCTCCCACGTCGGCCGGCTCTACCGGGGCGCGAATGGGGCCACGCACTTCCTCGCGGAGCCGGAGTTGGAGCGGATGTTGCGCTCTTTCGGGCTGCAGCGGATTGCCTTGGTCCCGTTGGAGCGCGTGGCGGCTGCGCCAGAGGGGCTGTCGGCGGCGGAGGTTCCTGCCCCGGTCGGCGGCCGGGTCATCGGCATCGGGAAGGGCGCGCGTTGGGCGGCTGCCGCTTCAATTTTGCCGCTCTTGGCTGGCGGGGCTTGGTGGTGGTCCGCGCAATCCGCTCCGGAGACAACAGCGTTTTCGCTGCCCAATTGGCCCCGTGCGGTTCGGGTGGCGGACTACATGCCCCTGACGCCCTCTGCTTCGGATGCGATGTTGCCCGCATGGGAACCCGAGTCGGTACGCCTTGTGGAGGAGGCCTTGGCCGCTTCTTCCCAGCTCACCGATGCTGTGGTCTGCATGGACTTGGAGACGGGTGCGCGGGATGAAACCGGGTTCCGGATTCGGCTCCAAACGGCGACGGAAGCCGGCGCTTCGGTCGCCAGTTCGTCGGTCGCCGCCCCCACCGACATCGCCGCTGGTCCCGCTGCGGCGGCTGCCGCGGAGGTCGAAGCACCTTGCATCGGGGGCTTTTTGTTGGTCTCCGGCGCTTTCACCTCAGAAACCAACGCACAGCGGCATGCCGCGCACTTGCAGGCCTCGGGCACTTCGGTGGAGTGCATTCTCCAGCCGGGGGGATTGTATTTGGTCTGCATCGGGGTCTATCAGGCGTCAGCAGATGCCCAATCCGCTCTGCAAGCCCTTCAGGCCGCTGGCCCGACGGCAGCATGGATCAAGTCCCTGTGAATTCCGGGCCTTGGGATGCCTTGGTCCTCGACTTTGGGGGCGTCCTTTTCGATATCGCTTATGATGCACCGGTGGCGGCTTTTGCAGCGCTGGGGTTTGATGACTTTGGCACCTTTTTTCGCCAATCCGATCAATCGCATTGGGTGGACGACCTCGAGACCGGGGCGGTGGCTCCCTCTGATTTCCTAAAGGCCTTGCAGGCGCACTGCCATCCAGGAACCTCGATTGCCTCGGTTTTGGAGGCCTGGAACAGCATCCTGATCGGATTTCCACCGGAGCGGCTGACGTGGGTGCAAAAACTTTCTCAGCAGACTCGCCTATTTTTATTCAGCAACACGAACGTCCTCCATGCGCGGGCCTTTGAGGCCATGCTGGCGGAACAAGGCTTGCTGCTGCCCTTTCAGGCGTGCTTTGAGGCCATCCATTACAGCCACGAGTGGGGGCAGCGCAAGCCGAACCGAGCGGCCTTCGAGGCCATGGCCCGCCAGCATCGTCTCCAGCCCGTACGAACCCTTTTTGTGGACGACAGTCCCCAACACGTGGCCGGCGCGCAATCCGCCGGCTGGCAGGCCCTTCACCTCCCCGTACCGGAGAAAACCCTGGACGAGGCCCTGCGCTCAATGGGCTTCCGCCTGTGATGCGGAGGAAGCGTCCATCGCTCGCCTTTTCACCAGAGAATTGACGGCTTCGAAAGCTTCCGGACTGCAGGGCTGGGCCCCTTGCTCCAACAGTTCGAAGATGAGGGCGTTTCGGGTTTCCACCGCAAAAATCCGCCTCGCCTCGAGTCCCTGAACCCCTTCCGATGCCTCCCCTGCCCCCTTCTTTTCCCCGGGTTCTGCTTCGCGCGGGATGGCCAGGGCAAAGGCCTCGGCATCTCCAAACGCGAACCACCAAACCTCCCTTTCCCCGGGCCGCATGAGATGCGTGATGCGGCTGCAGGCCTTCTCCCAGAAGGCTTCGCTGAACCCATCGAGACAAGCCTCGACGCGTTCGCCATGCACTTTAAGGCCGTCGGTTTGCGTCCAGCGCTGCCAGTCCAGCGCGGTCACACCCTGCTCGGCGAGGTACTGGACGAAGTCCCCTTCCAAGGCTTGGAGCTCCTCAGCGGTCAATCGCCGGTATCGCATCGCGCGTCGAGCGGCTCGGGGTCAGGACGTGATGCCCTCGAGCATCAGCAAGAAAGCGTATTCCATGGCGGTTTCGCGGTAGCGCTTGAAGCGACCCGAAGCCCCTCCGTGACCGGTTTCCATATTGCAGTGGAGCAGCAAGAGGTTCTTGTCGGTTTTCATGTCCCGCAGTCGGGCGACCCACTTGGCCGGCTCCCAATACTGCACCTGGCTGTCCCAGTAACCCGTGGTCACCAACATATGCGGGTATTCCTGCGCCTTGACGTTGTCGTAAGGGCTGTAGGACATCATGTAGGCGAAGTAGGCGGAGTCCTTGGGATTGCCCCACTCATCGAACTCACCGGTGGTCAGCGGAATGGTCTCGTCGAGCATCGTGTTGATGACGTCGACGAAGGGAACCGCGGCGATGACCCCGTGGAAAAGCTCAGGGGCCATATTGACCACCGCGCCCATCAACAAGCCTCCCGCCGATCCCCCCATGGCGTACATGTGGTCCGCTGAGGTGTATTTCTGATCGATCAATGCCCGGGCGCAGTCGATGAAGTCCGTGAAGGTGTTCTTCTTTTTGAACAACTTTCCGTCCTCATACCAAGCGCGACCCATTTCTTGTCCGCCCCGGATGTGCGCGATGGCGAACACGAAGCCGCGGTCCAGCAGGCTCAGGCGGGTGCTGGAAAAGCTGGGGTCGGTGCTGTAGCCATAGCTTCCATACGCGTACAGCAGCATCGGGTGGCTGCCGTCTTTCTTCATTCCCTTGCGGTAGACCAGGGAAACGGGCACTTCCGTTCCATCCGTGGCCCGGATCATCAGGCGCTCACTGGTGTAGTTGGCGGCGTCGAATTGGCCTCCCAACACCTCCTGTTGCTTGAGCTGGACTTGCGCCTTGGACTCCATGTCCATCTCGAACACGGTGTTGGGCGTGGTGAGCGAGGTGTATCCGAAGCGCAATTTGGCGGTTTCGAAGTCGGGGTTGGCGCCGACATAAGCCATGTAGGCCGGGTCTTGGAAGGGAACGTAGTAGTCCTGCGTCCCATCCCAGCGCTTGACGCGGATCTGGGTCAATCCTGCCGTCCGTTCTTCGATGACCAGGTGGTCCTTGAAAATCTCGATGGCTTCGAGCAGGGTTTCTTCGCGGTGGGGGAGCACATCTTCCCAGTGGTCGTAGGTGGTGGCCGTTACGGGCGTGCGGACGAGCTTGAAGTTCTTCGCGTCGCGGTTGGTGGTGATGTAGAAGTGCTCACCGTAATGCGAGACGCTGTATTCCAAATCCCGCTCCCGCGGCTGAATCACTTTCCAAGTCCCGGTAGGCTTGTTCGCATCGAGGTATCTCCACTCCGTGCTGACCGTGGAGTAGCTGGAGATCATGAGGTATTGGTCGCTCTTGGTTTTGCCTACCCCACAGCTGAAAGTCTCGTCTTTTTCCTCAAAAACCAGCACATCACCCGCGGCGGGTGTGCCCAAGGTGTGGCGGTAAATGCGGTGCGAGCGCAGGGTTTGGGGGTCCTTTTTCGTGTAGAAAAGGGTCTTGTTGTCGTTCGCCCAAGTGGCCCCCCCAGTGGTCAGGGGAATGGCATCGGCATAGACCTCTCCCGTGGCCAAGTTCTTGACATACACCGTGTACTCGCGGCGGCTGACCGTGTCCACCGAGTAGGCCAGCATCGTATTATCCGGGCTCACAGAAAGGCCGCCTGCCTCGAAATAGGCATAGCCTTCCGCGAGTTCGTTCACGTTGAGCATGACTTCCTCCGGTGCGTCAAGGGTACCCTTTTTTCGGCAGTAGATGGCATATTCCTTTCCCTCCTCGTAGCGGTTGTAGTACCAGTAGCCGTTGTCGAGCAGCGGAACGCTCATGTCGTCCTGCTTGATGCGCCCTACGATTTCGTTGTACAGGCTGTCCTGCAGGGCCTGGGTAGGGGCGAGAACCTCGTCTTTGTAGGCGTTTTCCGCGTTCAGGTAGTCGAGTACTTTTTGGGTTTGGGCGTCGGGGGTCGCCGCGTTTTTTTGCTCATCGGAGAGCCGCATCCAGAAGTAATCGTCGTTCCAAGTGGTGTCATGGATGCTGACGGCATGGGGCTGCTTTTCCGCGTCCGGGGGTGCGGAGAACATCGATTCCGTAAAGACGGGTTGGGATTTCATGGGCGGAGTCTCGGGGGTATTGCAAGCGGCGGCAAAGATACAGGCCGCAACTGCGACGAGCGGGGTAGAGGGGTAGGCCAAACTTTTCATCACCAACAGGGGATTGGGAACCGTTAATCGAAATTCGTTGCGAAAGTTAGTCACGGGGGCGGTGGTCCGGCGTGCAGTTTTTTGAGGTCGTCCGGGGTGTCGATGCAGGGGGTTTCGAAGGGGGTGTGCCCTACCTGAATCGGCAGCCCGTGGGCCAGCCACCGGAGTTGCTCGAGGCGTTCCCGCTCTTCAAGTTCGCAGGGCGGCAGGGTGGCGATCCGGGCCAGGGCGTCGCGGGTGAAGGCATACAGCCCCACGTGCTTGAGCCAGTCCCCGGGGCCGGAGGGGATGGGGCTACGGCTGAAGTACAGGGCGCGGCCGGACAGGTCGGTGACCACCTTGACTCGGTTGGGGTCGGTGAAGGCGGGGTCCCCGGCGGCCATGGGCCGGGCCAGCGTGGCCACGGCGGCGGTGGGCCGCTCGATCAGGTCGACCAGCATCCGAAGCTGCTCCGCCCGGACGAAAGGCTCATCCCCCTGGACATTGACCACCGCCGTGACGGGCGGCTGACCCGCCCCCTGCTCCATCCGGCACACCGCCTCCCAAACCCGGGAAGTCCCATTCGGGTGGTCCTCCGCCGTCATCACCGCCCGTCCCCCCATGGCCGCCACCCGCTCCGCAATCCCCCCATGGTCCGTCGCCACCCAAACCTCGTCGAACACCCCCGCCTCCTCGACCCGCCGCACCACCCGCTCGATCATCGGCACCCCGAACACCTCGACCAACGGCTTCCCCGGAAACCGCGTCGAACCCCACCGGGCGGGAATCACAGCGACCCTCATTGGATTTCGTACGTGTACATCAACTGTGTGACCCGGGGCGTCTCCATCACCAGCGGCCGCAGGGAGTACTCCGCGTTGAGCACATTGTTGACCACCAGCGAAATTCGGTGCGTCTCCCCGATCGGCATCCCCACCCGCAAGTCGAAGACCCACGGCTGCCGGGGATGTTCTTCGAGCCACCGCCCCACGCCCCACTGCACGAAACCGTACTCCTCAAACTGCAAGAATGCCTGATCGAAGTTGTCCAGCTGGCTCTGGTACCGCACGCTGAAACCGGCAAACCACCTCGGAGCCGTCACATGCACATCGCCACGCACCAGGTGCGGCGACCGGTACTTGAGAATGTGATTCGTCGTGTCGTGGCTGGTGGACAGATACGTGGCCGGATAGTTGGGGTTGGGGCTGTAGTCCAAATCCGGCGACAAAGTCACCGGTCGGGTAAACGTATACCCCGCCAGCACGTCCACCTCCAACCGCTCCCCCTTCCAACGGCCCGTCAGCGAAGCCTCCGCTCCGGTGACCCGACTCCGTCCGGTGTTCACGCTCATGAATCCCAGACCCGCAATCGGGTCGGTCAGGGCCCCCCACTGCCCAAAGGTGAATTCGATGAACTGGTCGAAGTCCTGCCGGAACAGCGCCACATCCACAAACCCCATGAACCCATTCACCTTCAGTCCTTGCTTGAATCCCACCTCCCACGCCTCCGCAAACTCGGGCAGCAGATTCTCGTTGGGGTAGATCTGCAGCGAACCCAGCCCGGTGCGGATGTAACGTTCCGCGATGGTCGGGAACCGAAACCCTTGGCCGTAGCTTGCCCGCAGATAGCCTGCCCGTCCGATGGCTTGGTTTACGCCCGCCCGAAAAACCGGCTTGCTGGCCCGCACCTCGTTCACCTGGAACATCTCATAGCGAACGCCCGCCGAGACCTTGGTCTTTTCCCAGCTTTGGTCGAACTGGGTATAGGCCCCGAGGGTGAGGGCTTGGTTGATGCCGTCGCTGGATCCCCCGCTGTAGAGCTCGGCGTTGCTGACGGCGAGCTGCCCGAGCCCTCCGCCCGTCATGCGTAGCCCCTGCAGGCCCCAGCGTTCGCCGTCGAGCGCGATTTGGTATTCCAAATGATACACATTCGAGGCATTGCTCTGGCTGTTGTTGTTCGCATTCACCAAGTGCTGCCACCTTCCGCGCAGGCTATGTCGCACATCGCGCGGCGTGAGGTATTGCACGTACGGATCCACGGTGCCGATGAGCTGGCGCGTCCGCGTGGAGGCCCCTTCGTAGCTGCCGTAGATGCGGTTGGGTGCGCGGTCCCAGATGAGCGTGTTCAGCGATTCTCCGAATTGCCAGTTTCCGCCCACGCCGTAGACCAAACCCGGCACCCGGCTCTCCCGCTTGCGCAACGCGGCATTGAGCCGAGCCTGGCTCGTCGCCGCAAATCGGTCCACGGTGAAGGGGTTGAAAGGCCGGTCTTGCGTCGAATCGGCCGGGGCAAGGTGGCCGTCGTCCCCGAGCAGGTTTCCGCCCACCACCAGGTCCCAAGCCCCGACCCGCTGGCTGTGCAGGAAACGGATATTCGAGAGCTGGGGCACGGTGTTCCAGGTGCGGGCATCGCGGCTGCGGGGCGCGCTGTAGGCACCGTGTTGCAGGGTGAGTCGGGTCAAGGGCCGGGCGTCGGGAAAGCGGGTCCGCACATGGATGACCCCACTGAGCGCAGAGCTTCCGTAAAGCACGGAGGACGCCCCCTTGATGACTTCTACTTGCTCCAGGTTCTCCAGCGGCAGGAATCCCCAGCTGGGCCGCCCCGCGTCGCCGCTGAGGATGGGCAGCTCGTCCACGAGAATCATGACCCGCGAGCCCGCGCCGTAGCTGAATCCGCTCCCGCTGCGAATCTGCGGCTCGCCATCCACAAAGCTCACCCCCGGCGTCTGTTCCAGGGCATTTTCGAGCGAGGTCGTCCCCCGTTGCTCCACGAGCCGGGGAGGCAAGACCTCCATGGAGACCGTCACTTCTGCACTGCGCTGCTCAAACCGCCCTGCGCTCACCACGACGGGATCGAAGGTGTGATCGCCTGAAACCAACCGGAAATTCAGTTCGGGAATCGGGTCATTTCCCACGGGCACCTGCCAGGGGCGGGTCTGGGCTTCGTAGCCGATGAAACTGCATTTTACGAGGAGGGTTTGGCCTTTCCAATCCGGCAAAACCGCCAGCTGATAGCGACCCTTCTCGTCCGAGTAGGCCCCCGCGTTGAACTGGGGAATCACCACCGTAGCAAGGGGCAGCGGCTGACCTGTTTCATCGGTCACTACGCCCGTGAGCACCTGTGCCATAAGCGAAGGCCGAGCCCCCAAGAAGGCTCCAATGGCGAGCAGGCAGATGAGGTTTTGGAAGCGCAACATTGTCGAGGCGCAATATTGCAAGGAATGCCGCCAACTTCCATCTGCACCTACAAAGTTGAAGCCCACACGGGTGAAATCCCCCGGTGCCAGCGCGGGATGGGTCCGCAAATTTGGACCATGCAGAGGGCAGAGGAAGGATGGCAACGCACGGAGCGTTGGATGGCTTGGACGCAGGTTCCTTTTCGGGGGCCGGTGCAGCTCAGGCGATTTTTGGATGACCGGATGGAAGAGGAGGCTTGGCAGGCCGTCGGGACCCCAGCACAACGTTCACGGTGGCAAGGCTGGGCAGAGGCAATGGCCCATGAAACGCGATCCACGGGGGCCTCGGTGGTGTCCTGGGAACAACCGGATTATCCCCGGGCATTGGCGGAAATCCACGATGCACCCCCCGTGCTCTACGCCCAAGGGGATTTGACGGCATGGCATCACCCCATGGTGGCTGTGGTGGGCACGCGTCAATGCTCGGATGGGGCCGCGCGCTGGTCGTTCCAGATGGGACAGGCGCTGGCCCAGAGCGGAATCACCTTGGTGACGGGCGGAGCGCACGGAGTGGACATCGCTGCCGTTCAGGGCGCCTTGCATGCGGGGGGGCGGGTCATTTGGTGTCTGGCCGAGGGGCTGGATTGCATTTCACCCCGGGCCCATCGCAAATGGGCCGAGGCCAGCTTGGGTCGCGGGGCCTGGATCACCGAGTATCCGTTGCGCACCGCCGCCCGGCCTTGGCGATTTGCCCACCGAAACCGCATCGTGGTGGGGATGGGCTTCGCCACGGTCCTGGTCCAGAGTCCAGCGGATGGGGGCGGGATGATCTCCGCTCGGCTGGCGCTGTCGTACAATCGAACGCTGGGCGTACTGCCACCCTTGGAGCCGGGCCCGGCTTGGGATGGGAATCGGCATTGGCTCGCCACATGTCCTGGCGCGGGCATCTCCGAAGTGGGCGATTGGCTGGCCGCGCTGGGATTTCAGACGCGAAAAGTCGAGCCCTCTTCATTACCCGAGGCACTGGGGCCGCTCTGGAGGGCCTTGCTGGGGTCCAGGGGAAGGACGGCCAGCGACCTGTCGGAGCAACTGGGGTTGACCGATTCGCAGGTCCTGCATCAATTGCTCCTGCTCGAACTTCAGGGGCGGGTGCGCTCGGTTCCCGGCGGGAGATACGTCGCTTTGCAGGTCCTGGGCTAAATCAGCGGAATTGACCCGTAAGCAGTCGCCAGATGTCGTTGCCCAGCGCGAAGATCATCAACGCCATGAGCAGCACGATGCCCACGTATTGGGCGCGCTCGAGAAACTTCTCGGAAGCGGGCTTCCCCGCGATCATTTCGTACAGGAGGAACATGACATGGCCCCCATCCAAGGCCGGGATGGGCAACAGGTTCATGAAGGCCAAAATCAGCGAGAAGAAAGCGGTATTCCGCCAGAAAACCTCCCAATCCCACCCGGCGTCAAACACACTCCCAAAGGTCACCAAACTGCCCACCTGGGTGGCCCCGGATTTGGAGAAGAGAAACCGAAGGGAGAGGACATACTCCTGGAGGGTGCGGGCAGCGAGTTGAAAGCCACTCACCACCGCTTCGGATCCGGAGTAAGTGATGGTTTCAGTAGCAAACTCCTCAAAATCCATTACATCCTTGTTTTGAAAACCCAGGGTTCCCAAGCTGTCTGGCGTGGCCGTCAGCGTGCGGACCGTTCCGTCGGGCGACTGCAAGGTCATTTGGATGGGCATCTCGGGATGGGCCTTGATGTATTTCGTGGCCTCATCAAAGAACTGCATCGGAATCGAATCCATGGCCATCAACCGGTCCCCGATCGAAAGTCCGGCGGCGGCCGCCCGAGAACCATCTACCACATAAGCCACCTCCAAGGGCATCCTGACCCCAAATGGGCTTCGGATGTTGGAATCCACGAGCTGTTGGCCGAGGTCTTGGTCGAAAGTCAGCACCTTCGTCTGGCCATTGCGCTCCAGGGTAACCTCTTCCACATCATTGAAGAAGAACGATCTGCGGATTTCGGTCAGGTTGTTTACTTCTTCATCGTTGATGCGCAGAATCCGGTCTCCGTTTTCAAATCCCCAGGATTTTACCCGGTCATCGACCTGAATCCCGTAGGGCATGGAGGAGGTAGGCAGCACCGTTTCGCCCCACACAAAGAGCACCATGCTGTAGATGGCGAAGCCCAGAATCAGGTTGACGATGATGCCGCCGAGCATGATGATGAGCCGTTGCCAAGCGGGTTTTGTGCGAAACTCCCAGGGCTGCGGGGGCTGCTTGAGTTGTTCGGTGTCCATCGACTCGTCCACCATCCCGGCGATTTTTACGTATCCGCCGAGCGGCAGCCAGCCGAGGCCCCATTCCGTGTCGCCGATTTTCTTCTTATAAATCGAAAACCAGGGATTCATGAACAAGTAGAACTTCTCCACCCGGGTTTTGAACCAACGGGCGGTGAGGTAGTGCCCGAGTTCGTGCATAAACACCAAGATGGACAGGCTCAACAGCAGCTGAGCGGCTTTGATCAGTGCGACCATGGGAAGGGGAAATCCTTGGAAAAAAGCAAAGGTAGGCGCCCCGGGGGATTTCCTTCTCGCCGGTCTGGCGCATTCGCAATTCTTGGCGAGTCAGAGGTCATTGGGGGAATGGCATGCATGGCGTAATCTTGCACTTGGAAATGCCGCCTCGGATGAACGAAAAACCCTCCTCGCCTGCTTCTCGAAAGCCCTCCTCCTCACGCGCTGGCGGAGGCAGTTTGAAAGCCCGGCAGATGCGAATGCGCAAGCGGGTGTTTTGGATAGGCATCTCCCCCATCCTGGGATTCATCGGATTGGTGCTCCTGGCTTCGTTGCGCAACCTTCCGGACACGGAGGCGCTGGCCAATCCGCGGACGGATTTGGCCACCCGCGTTTTTTCCGCCGATGGAAAAATCATCGGTCGATACTACGCGGAGAATCGTTCGGATGCCCGCTTCGATGAGTTGCCTCAGCACCTGATCGATGCCTTGGTGTGCACCGAGGATGCGCGATTCTATGAGCACAGCGGGGTGGATTTCATCGGGTTGGCTCGGGCGGTTTTTTTCCTGGGCACCCGCGGGGGAGGATCCACGGTGACCCAGCAGCTCGCCAAGTTGCTTTTCACCGAGTCGTATGACCAAACCAATCTCATCGAACGGGCGCTGTTACAAAAACCCAAGGAGTGGATCATCGCCGCACAACTGGAGCGTTACTACACCAAGGGAGAAATTCTGGCCCTCTACCTCAACCGATACGACTTCTTGAATCAGGCGGTGGGCATCAAGTCCGCAGCCAATGTCTATTTCGACAAGGATGTCAAGGATTTGAATGTCCAGGAGTCGGCGATGCTCGTGGGGATGCTCAAGAACAGTTCGCTCTACAATCCGCTGCGCAGGGAGGAACTGGTGTTGAGTCGCCGGGAAACCGTGATGAGCCAAATGGTCCGATACGGAAAGCTGGACGAGGCGACCTTCGATTCCCTGCGCACGCTGCCCCTCGGATTGGACTATCAACCGGTGAGCCACGATGAAGGCACGGCCCCGTACTTCCGAGAGATTTTACGCGCGGAGTTGCGGGATCTGCTCCAGGCGAAAAATGAAGATGGCACCTTCAAAATCGCCAAGGCAGATGGCACACCCTATGACTTGTACCGCGACGGGCTGCAGATTTTCACCACCATCGACAGCCGTCTGCAAAAAGCCGCTGAGGAGGCCGTCCACGCCCATTTGGCCAACGAATTGCAGGCCGCTTTTGAAAAGGATTTGAAAAAGAGGCCCAAGGAGGATTTCCCCTTTTACCGCGGGATTGACCCTGCGGTGCGCGACGGGATTCTGAAAGAGTCCATTGAAGGCAGCGAGCGATACCAACAGCGGGTGGGAAAGGTTTGTCCTGAATGCGGAAGACCCGCCTTCTATATCGTATCGACCACCGAAGACGGCGTGCCCATGTGGACGTGTGATGAGGACAAGGGAGGTTGCAGCCACACCTGGCACAGGCCCACGGAGAAGGAGATTGAGACCGAGTTCAACACGCCCGTGGCCATGCGCGTTTTCTCCCATGCGGGACCTTTGGATACCACGATGTCGCCCCTGGACAGCATCAAGTACCACAAAGCGGTTTTGCACGCCGGCTTGATGTCGGTGGAGCCGGCGACGGGCCACATCAAGGCTTGGGTGGGAGGCATTGATTACCGGTTCTTCAAGTATGACAACGTAGGCCAAAGCCGCAGGCAAGTAGGTTCTGTGTTCAAGCCCTTTGTCTACGCGACGGCGCTGAAATTGGGCATGCGCCGGTGTTCGGAGATTCCCAACCAGAAGATTTGTTTGGACATGCCGGAAGGATACCCGGATTGGTGTCCTGACAACTCGGATTTTGCCTACGGGGATATCGTCACCCTGGAATACGCCCTGGCGAACTCCATGAACACGGTGACGGCGAAGCTCATCAAGGACTTCGGAACGGAGCGGGTGATTCAGCTGGCGCATGACATGGGCATTGAGAATGAAATCCCCAACTATCCCTCCATCGCCTTGGGTGCAGCGCAATTGACCCTTCGGGAAATGACGGTGGCGAATGCTTCGTTTGTGAATGGGGGGGTCTTTGTCAGTCCGACGTTCATCGCGCGCATTGAGGACAAACTCGGCAACGTCATCTACACCCCCAAAACCGTCATCCGGCAGGGGTTGGACGAACGAACGGCCTACACGGTGCTGCAGATGATGAAGGGCGTGGTCGATGGGGCCTACAGCATCGAGACGGGCAACCGCAAAGGGACGGCGATGCGGATTCGCGGGGACCGGGCTGATCGGGAATACGACGGCATCCGGGCGCCCATGGCCGGGAAGACGGGAACCACCCAGAACAACACAGATGGATGGTTCATCGGGTTGACCCCAGACTTGGTGACGGGGGTATGGGTAGGGGCACAGGACCCCACCGTGCGGTTCAGCACCACCACCTTGGGCCAAGGGGCCAACACCGGACTTCCGATTTACGGTTATTACATGAAGGCCGTGTATGCGAACGAGGAGGTGGGATTGAGCAGGCGGGACTTTGACCGGCCTCGGGTTTTGGGCCCGGATTCGCTGGAGTGTAGCAAGGTGATTCGGGAACTTCGTCCCCGGGATGCTTCCGGTCCGGGGGAGGAGGAGTTGGAGGAGTTGTTCGGAGATTAAGGTCGGGAATACGTCAAGGATAGAGTTATGGCAATCAACAAAGTGGTCGCGGACGCACGAGAGGCGTGCAAGGGGGTGGAAGACGGAATGACATTGATGTTGGGGGGGTTTGGGTTGTGTGGCATCCCGGAACATTGCATTGCGGAACTGGTCAGGTTGGGGGTACGGGATTTGACCTGCATCTCCAACAACGCCGGTGTGGATGACTTCGGGTTGGGGCTGTTGTTGCAGCAGCGCCAGGTGCGCAAGATGATTTCCTCCTACGTCGGGGAGAATGCCGAGTTTGAACGTCAGATGCTGAGTGGGGAACTGGAAGTGGATTTGATTCCACAGGGTTCGTTGGCGGAGCGGTGTCGGGCAGGCGGGGCGGGCATTCCGGCCTTTTTTACCCCCGCGGGTTACGGGACGGAAGTGGCCCAGGGCAAGGAGGTCAGGATTTTTGATGGAGTACCCCACATTCTCGAGATGGCCCTCAAAGCGGACTTCGCCTTCGTGAAGGCGTGGAAGGGGGATGAGACGGGAAATTTGGTCTACAAAGCCACCGCGCGAAACTTCAATCCCATGATGGCCATGGCGGGAAAGATCACCATCGCGGAGGTGGAGGAACTGGTTCCTGTCGGTTCGCTGGATCCCAACGAAATCCACACGCCGGGCATCTTCGTTCAGCGCATTTTTCAGGGCAATGCCTACGAAAAGCGAATTGAGCAACGAACGGTCCGCAATCCCAACTGAATCATCATGTTAGACAAGCATGGCATCGCCCGGCGCATCGCGCAAGAAGTGGAGAATGGGATGTACGTGAACCTGGGCATCGGCATTCCGACCTTGGTGGCGAATCACATTCCTCCGGGCATCGAGGTGGAGTTTCAATCGGAGAATGGCATATTGGGCATGGGGCCGTTTCCGCTGGCGGGCACGGAGGATGCCGACCTCATCAATGCGGGGAAACAGACGATTACGGCATTGCCAGGGGCCGTGTTTTTTGACTCGGCGACGTCGTTTGCGATGATTCGGGGGCAGCACGTGCATCTCACGGTGCTGGGGGCGATGGAGGTTTCGGCAAACGGGGATATCGCGAACTGGAAGATTCCGGGCGTGATGGTGAAGGGTATGGGGGGGGCGATGGACTTGGTGGGCAGTGCGAAGCGGATCATCGTCGCCATGATGCACACCAACAAGGCGGGGGAGTCGAAGTTGTTGCCTGCGTGTACGTTGCCGTTGACGGGGGTGGGATGTGTGAAGCGGGTGGTGACGGACTTGGCGGTGCTGGACATCCGGGATGGGGCGTTCCACTTGGTGGAGCGGGCGCCGGGGGTGACGGTGGACCACATCCGTCAAGCTACGGCGGGTCCGTTGGTGGTGCCGGCCGAGGTTCCGGAGATGGTCCTTTGAGGTAGGAGGCGGTCAGCCGTGCAGGACGACGGCGACGGCCTCGCAGTCGCCGTCGATGGGCGGGGCGAACTTGGTGACGCGGACCTCGACCCGTTCGATGCGGGGGAGTTCCGAGCGAAGCGCCCGGACGATGCGGCCGGCGACGTGCTCGATGAGGCGGGAACGCTCTTGCATCTGTTGGGCCACGATGCGGTGGACGTCGCAGTAATCCACCGTCAAGGCCAAATCGTCCGTCTCCGCGCTGGGACCGAGGTCCGTTTCGATGCGGACGTCGACTTGGTAGTTCTGCCCGATGCGCGCCTCTTCCTCCATGCAGCCGTGATAGGCGTAGAATCGAAGGCCTTGGATTTCAATTCGGTGTGACATGCTCAAAGCGTGGCGCGGAGGGACTCAATTCGGGAGAGGCCCGATTGGAGGCGGTTGAGGGTGGAGGTTTGGCCTAAAAACGCCGCAAAATCGAACATCGAAGGCCCGCCAGCGGCACCCGTCAACACGATGCGGAAGGGCAGCATGAGATTCCCCATCGACCAGCCCTTTTCCTGGAGCAAAGCCTGGAATTCAGCCTCTACATCGCTGGAATCGAATCGGTTGAGGTCCGCCAATCGCACCTCCAGGGCATGGAGCATGTCGCTGGTCTCTGGCTTCCAGCGCTTCTGAATCAAATCGCGGTCAAAGGTTTCCGGCGCTTGGAAAAGCCAGGGGGTTTGGGCGATTTCATGCAGAAAGTCCACCCGCTCTAACATCATGTCGAGCAGTTGTTCGCAGCGCTCTGGGGCAGAAAAGGCCGGGTCGGGCAGCATCGGAGCCAGCGAGGCCACGAGTTCCTTGCGGGGCTGCATGCGCAGATGCTGGGCATTGAACCATCGGGCCTTGTCGGGGTTGAACCGCGCACCGGACTTGACCACCCGGTCCAGGTCGAAGCGCGCCACAGCCTCCTCCAAGGACATCACCTCAGTGTCGTCTCCGGGACTCCACCCCAGCAACAGCAGCATGTTGAGGAAGGCCTCGGGGAGGTAGCCGGCTTCACGATACCCCCCGCTTCGCTTGCCGGTCTCGGTGTCCACCCAGTCGAGTGGGAAAACGGGGAACCCTCCCGCGTCCCCGTCCCGCTTGCTCAACTTTCCGTTGCCGGTGGGCTTGAGAATCAGCGGCAGGTGCGCAAACGCCGGGGCCGTCCAACCCATGGCCCGGTAGAGCATCGTGTGCAGCGGCGCGCTGGGCAACCATTCCTCCCCGCGGATGACGTGGGTGATGCCCATGGCGTGGTCGTCCACGATGTTCGCAAAGTGGTACGTGGGCAGGCCATCTGCCTTCATCATGACCTTGTCGTCCAGCACTGCGGTCGAAACACGCACTTCTCCGCGAATGATGTCGTTCACCAAGATTTCCTCAGGTTCGTCGGGCATCCGGAAGCGAATGACGTGAGGGGTTCCCACGTCCAGCAACCGTTGCACTTCGTCTTGGGGCAAGGCCAAATCATTGCGCATCCCCCCCCGCCGAGCGGCGTCGTACTGCCAAACTTCGCCCCGGGCCTCCGCCGACTGGCGCTGGGCCTCCATTTCCTCAGGGGTGTCGAAGGCGCGGTAGGCTTGGCCTGAGGCCAGCAATTGCGCGATGGCCGCCTGGTAGATTTCGCTCCGCTCCGATTGTTTGTAAGGACCCACAGGGCCGCCCTTCTCTCCGCCCTCGTCGGGCTCGATGCCACACCAGCGCAACGCCTCGAGGATGTAGGCCTCCGCGCCCGGCACAAACCGGTTCTGATCGGTATCCTCGATGCGGAGCAAGAAATCGCCGCCGTGGTGCCGTGCAAAGAGGTAGTTGTACAGGGCGGTTCGGACACCTCCCATGTGCAGGGGGCCCGTGGGGCTCGGGGCAAATCGAACGCGAACGCGGGGTGTGGACATGGTGCTGGGGAAATGGGTCCGCGAAGATACGCCGCGTCGAATTGCACTGGTGAATCCGCGCTCCCCGTCCGCAAAGAATGGCGTTCGGCGCACGGCTCTCGGCGCATGGGGGCGGGAGATTTGACCTGTTCAAAAACAATAAATCATGAACGCATTGAGAAACAAGGTCCAACTCATTGGACGCCTCGGGAAGGACCCCGAGATGCTGCAATTCGACGGCGGAAAGTCGAAGTGCAATTTCCCGCTCGCCACCCACGAGATCTTCCGGAACGCGGAGGGCGAGCGGGTGGAGCGCACCCAATGGCACGATGTGGTCGCCTGGGGCCCCCTGGCCGACCTCCTCGCGCAGAACCTCCGCAAGGGCGCCGAAGTCGCCCTCGAAGGCAGAATCGCCTACCGCACGTACGAGGATGCGGGGGGCCACACCCGTTACGTCACTGAGGTCGTGGCGAGCGAGTTCCTGATCCTCGACCGGCGCCTGCCCGATGGGACAGGAGAAGGGAAAGAGACGGCAACCGCGGCCGGTTGAGATCGGGTAGGTAGAGGCGAAGGAGGGGGCGGGCGCGAGCCTGCCCCCCTGTTGCCGTCCTTTCCGTGCTGGACCTCGCCCGCTTCGTGGCCGCGGTTGCGCGTTTCATTGTTCCTCGGGGGTGCAGTTGTTACCTTTGCCTACCCATAACCTATGGTGCAATGAGCAAACAAGGCATTCTGCAGTCGTCGCTGGCAAAGAAATACGTGATGGCCCTGACCGGCCTGTTTCTCTGTCTGTTCTTGGTGGGTCACCTCTTGGGGAACCTGCAGCTTTTTCAAGCCGGAGAAGAGGGGAAGCATGCCTTCAATGCCTACGCCCGTTTCATGACCACCTTTCCGTTGGTGAAGCTCCTCAGCTACCTGACGTACCTTGGGATTTTGTTTCACGTGGTGGACGGGATTGTATTGACCCTCGCAAACCGCAAGGCGCGTCCCGTGCGCTATGCCATGGAACGGGGGGACCGAAACGCCGGCTGGAGCAGCCGAAACATGGGAATCCTCGGAACGGTGATTCTCGCCTTTATCGTCGTTCACATGCAGAACTTCTGGTTCCAGATGCACTTTGGCGACGTGCCTTACGTCCTCCTTCCCGATGGAACTTCGGTCAAGGATTTGCATACCGTGGTGATGCGATTCTTCGATCCCGCCTACAATTCCCTGGCTTTGGGTGCAGTGGCGCTGTATGTCCTTGCCCAAGTGGCCATCGGTTTCCACCTGTGGCACGGATTTGAGAGCGCGTTTCAATCCTTGGGGGTGCGGCATCCGCGCTATTCTCCGATGATTCAGGCATTGGGCCGCACCTTCAGCGTGTTGGTGCCACTTCTGTTCGCGGTCATTCCGGTGTATCTCTACCTCCAGACGTTATCGAACTAATTGATTGCAGGCAAGATGTTGGACGCTAAGATTCCCCATGGCCCGCTGGCCGACAAATGGACGCATCACAAGGACCATGTTCCCTTGGTGAACCCTGCCAACAAGCGGCTCATCGATGTGATTGTGGTAGGGACGGGTTTGGCCGGTAGTTCGGCTGCCGCATCCCTCGCCGAGATGGGATACAATGTCAAGGCTTTTTGTTTCCAAGACTCTCCACGCCGGGCCCACTCCATCGCAGCTCAGGGAGGCATCAATGCCGCCAAGAACTACCAGAACGATGGCGACTCCGTCTTCCGGCTCTTCTATGACACCATCAAAGGGGGCGACTACCGGAGCCGCGAGGCGAACGTCTACCGCTTGGCGGAGGTGAGCACGAGCATCATCGACCAGTGTGTGGCCCAAGGGGTGCCCTTTGCGCGCGAATACGGCGGTTTGCTGGACAACCGCTCCTTCGGCGGGGTGCAGGTTTCGCGGACGTTTTATGCAAAAGGCCAAACCGGCCAACAGCTCCTCCTCGGCGCCTACTCTGCCCTCAGCCGGCAAATTTCAAAAGGCAAGGTGCAGCTCTTCAACCGCCACGAGATGATGGACGTGGTGATTGTGGATGGAAAGTGCCGCGGCATCATCGCCCGGAACTTGGTGACTGGGGCCATCGAGCGGCACAGTGCCCATGCGGTGATCTTGGCTTCTGGCGGTTACGGCAATGTGTTCTTCTTGAGCACCAATGCGATGGGCTCCAACGTCTCCGCGGCATGGAAGGCCCACAAGAAGGGCGCATTCTTCGCGAATCCCTGCTTTACCCAGATCCACCCGACGTGCATTCCGGTATCTGGCACTTACCAGTCGAAACTCACCCTCATGTCCGAGTCCTTGCGGAACGACGGACGCATTTGGGTACCCAAGAAGAAGGAGGATGCCGCCGCAGTCCGGGAGGGCAAATTGCGTCCCGTGGACATCGCAGAAGAGGACCGCGATTACTTCCTCGAGCGCCGCTATCCGGCCTTCGGCAACCTCGTCCCGCGCGATGTCGCATCGCGAGCGGCCAAGGAGCGTTGTGATGCTGGATTTGGGGTCAACGAAACCGGCGAGGCCGTCTACTTGGACTATGCCTCAGCGATTGAGCGTTACGGCCGAACCGAGGCCAAAGTGCGGGGCATTTCCTCCCCGGACATGGCAACCATCCGCCAGCTGGGCAAGGATATCGTGAAGGCGAAATACGGCAACCTCTTCGATATGTACCAGCAGATCGCTGCGGACAATCCCTATGAGACGCCGATGAAAATCTACCCTGCGGTCCACTACACGATGGGGGGCCTTTGGGTCGATTACAACTTGATGACCACCGTCCCGGGCTTGTACGCTGCGGGCGAGGCGAATTTCTCGGACCACGGCGCCAACCGCTTGGGGGCTTCCGCGTTGATGCAAGGCCTTGCGGATGGTTACTTCGTCCTGCCCTACACGGTTGGGGCTTATCTGGCCGACGACATCCGAACGGGCCGCATTTCTACCGACGGGCCGGAGTTTGCGGCGGCGGAACAGGCTGTTCGCGACCGCATTTCACACTTCCTCTCCAATCCCGGTGATACCCCCGTGGATGAATTCCACCGTCGCCTGGGCCGCATCATGTGGGACGAGTGCGGCATGGCCCGCAATGCAGAAGGTTTGAAGAAGGCCATCGCCGACATTGCAGCCTTGCGCGAGGAGTTTTGGCAAAAGGTGCGCGTTCCAGGTCGTGCGGATCAATACAATCCCGAGTTGGACAAAGCGGGCCGTGTAGCGGACTTTTTGGAGCTGGGCGAATTGATGTGCAAGGACGCGCTGGAACGCAATGAAAGTTGCGGAGGCCACTTCCGTGAGGAGTACCAAACCCCCGAAGGCGAAGCCCTCCGGGACGACGAGAACTTCACCTTCGTCTCCTCGTGGGAATACACGGGAGTTCCCAGCGAGGCGCGTCTGGTCAAGGAGCCCTTGGTTTACGAGAACATTGAGTTGAAGCAACGCAGCTACAAGTAACCGATCATGAATCTGACATTGAAGGTTTGGCGCCAAAACGGCCCCAATGATGCGGGAAAGCTGGAGACCCATCAGGTGACGGGCATTTCCGAGCACATGTCGTTTTTGGAAATGATGGATGTGCTCAACGAGCAGATCATTCGGCAGGGGGGTGATCCTGTTGCTTTCGACCACGACTGCCGCGAAGGCATTTGTGGCATGTGCTCCATGTTCATCAATGGGGAAGCCCATGGACCCGGCAGAGGCGTGACCACCTGCCAGTTGCACATGCGTTCTTTCCAGGACGGCGACACCATTTTCATCGAGCCTTGGCGTGCTGCAGCCTTTCCGGTCATCAAGGACTTGGTGGTAGACCGGAGCGCGTTCGATCGCATCATTCAAGCGGGCGGCTACATTTCGGTGAACACCTCGGGAAACACCTTGGATGCGAATGCCATCCCGGTGCCCAAGGATGACGCGGATGAAGCTTTCAATGCGGCCACTTGCATCGGATGTGGCGCTTGCGTGGCCACATGCAAGAATGCATCTGCGATGCTCTTCGTCTCGGCCAAGGTGTCGCAGTTTGCGTTGCTCCCCCAAGGACAGCCAGAGCGCGAGACACGGGTGCTCCGCATGGTGGAGCAGATGGACAAGGAGGGCTTCGGAAACTGCACCAATACGGGGGCTTGCGAGGTAGAATGTCCCAAGGGCATCAGCCTTTCGAACATCGCCCGCATGAATCGAGACTATCTGTCCGCCAGTTTGAAGGCGGACTGATAATTTTCAGCGGCCATTGACTATTTTTGGCCTCCGATTTTCGGGATATAGCGCAGCCCGGTAGCGCGCTTCGTTCGGGACGAAGAGGCCGCAGGTTCGAATCCTGCTATCCCGACTACCCCAGGCTTCTCGCGGGAAGTTCTGGGGTTTTTGGTTCCATGGCGGAGTGGGTTGGATAGGTTTTTTTGGCGGGCAAGAAAAACCCTATTTCATACGGATGCGCTATTTTTAGGTCCATGAAAACCATCATTGGGTTGTTTTTCTTGGGAACCGCTATGGTCTGCCAAGCACAAAGCAAGGTCGAAACCCGGTTTCGGGTAGAGGGAGTTTGCGGCATGTGTGAAGATCGGATCGAGGCTGTGCTGGACGTGGCAGGCGTGGTGGCGGCGGATTGGGATTTGGCCACCAAGGAGCTCATGGTGGTTTACAAGCCCAAGAAAATTTCAGAAGAACAACTGCATGTGCTGCTCAACTCCGTGGGCCATGACACCCAGAGCCGCAAGGCGAGCGACCAGGAGTATGCGGGCATTCACAGCTGCTGCAAGTACCGTGAGTCAGAAGGTTGCTCCGAGGGGAATGACCGCAAAAATTGAAGATTCCGATGCATCGGATCTGGGCGGCATCTGTGTTGCTTCTCGCGATTCTCGTCAAGGCTGAAGCGCAAGAAGTCCCCGCAAAGACCGGGGTTGCCAAGGGAAAAATCTACGCTGAACTTCCGGGCGAGCGTCCGCAAACCCCACGCCATGAAGCGTTGCCTGGCGCCCATGTGAGGGCGATTTCCTCCTCCAAGGGGACGGTGACCGATGGGTTTGGCTTTTTCAAGTTGGAGGACATTCCGATGGGTGACACGCTGGAGGCCTCAATGGTGGGGTTTCAGGCCGTGCGGTGGGTCTTTACAGGAGAGGATTTTACCGAAATCCCGCTGATTTCGGGCATTGCGCTGGGAGCCGCAGAAGTGAAATCAGATGGGCCGACAGCATCCTATTCGCTCCTGGATCCCCGGCACGTTCAACAACTCAACCGTGGCGAGCTGGTGAAGGCCGCGTGCTGCAACTTGTCTGAGGCCTTTGAGACCAATGCCTCAGTGGATGCGGCGTTCACCGATGCCATCACAGGAACCCGACAAATTCGGATGCTGGGTTTGGATGGCAAATACACCTCCATGCAGGTGGACAACCTACCGGGGCCACGAGGACTGGCGGTTGTAGAGGGCTTGATGCTCATTCCTGGAGACTGGGTGAACGGAATTGCGATCTCCAAAGGTGCGGGCTCCGTGGTGGGGGGCTATGAGAGCATCACCGGAGAGATTCATGTGGGCTTGATGAACCCCATGAATGCCCCCAAGTTGCATGTGAACTTGTACCAGAACGAGTCAGGTCGCACGGAATTCAATCACGTCAGCCGCCATGATATCAGCCGGCGCTGGAAGATGACGCTCCTCACCCACGGCTTGCAGAATCAAGCGGTGAACGACCGAAATGAGGATGGCTTTTTGGATGTCCCCCTGCAGCGGCATGGCATTGTACGGAACGAGTGGAAATTCATGGGCGATCGCGGCATGGAAGGGGAGTACAGCCTCTCGGCCATCCGCACTGGGCTCGCCGCGGGCACGGTAGGCACTTTTCGTGGGACGGAGGGCATTCGGGATTGGGGCACCCTGCTCGAACAGCCGGACACCTCTGGACTCCGGTGGTCGGCGGCCTCCCAAACCAGTCGGCTGGAGGCCACGGCAAAAACCGGCTTCGTATTTGCGGACAAACCCGGTCGCAGCATCGGCACGCAGTTCTCCGGAGTGCGATTTGAGACGGAACAGAACTTTGGCGGTGCGCGCTATCGGGGCCTGGAAGAGATGTTCCGGGCAAACCTCTTGTTCGCCGATATGCTCGGAAACTCCGCCCACCGCATCACCACGGGCATTTCTTGGCTCTGGAATCGATTCGATGAAGCGGCACAGTGGAATGAGGAGGCGGGAAGCCCCGTTGCGGAACAGCGAAAGGATGTCCTCAAGCGGGTGGAGAGTGTCCCGGGAATTTTCGCGGAATACACCTACAACGACGACATTCGCTGGAACGTCATCGCGGGCCTCCGCGCGGATTATCACAACCTGTATGGCCTCCGTTGGACGCCTCGGATTCACGCGCGTTGGAGTGTGACGGAGCATGTGGCCTTAAAGGCATCCGCAGGTCGGGGATGGCGCGTGCCCAATCCGCTCATGGAGCAGCGGGGTGCTTGGGCCAGCAACCGGGTGTGGTGGGCCATCGCCCCGGGGTCATCAGCTCCGGGCTCCGTGGAGCGGATGGCCTTGCCAGGGGCGGGCTTCCAGCCGGAAGTGGCGGACAACGCGGGCTTGAGCCTGACGACGAAGTTCCGGCTGGGACACCGCGAGTCTGGGCTGGCTTTGGATGCCTTTTACACCCGTTTTCAGAATCGGTTGGTGGTGGATTTGGATGGAGACCCCGGGGAAGTGTGGCTGTACAATCTGGAAGGGCGTTCTGAAGCATTTTCCGCGCAGGCGGAATGGGATTGGTCGTTCCACCGCCGGTGGGACCTGCGGGTGGCTTTGCGGTATGTGGAGGCCACCACAGACCGGTTGGGCACGGCGGACCGTCGCGATCCCTTCGTTCCGGTGCTTCGGGCCTTTTCGCAGTGGAGCTATGCGAGCAAAGTCACCTCAGCGGGCAAGCAATGGCGTGCAGATGCGACGGTACAGTGGATGGGTCCGCAACGCATTCCGGATACGGGGTCCTTGCCAGAGGCGTTCCAACGCCCGGGCGACGTTCCGGGATTCTTGCAGGTGAACACGCAGGTTACCCGCCAGTTTTCGGAGCGATTCGATGTGTACTTGGGGGTGGAGAACTTGACGAATGTGCGGCAGGACCGCCCCATTTTGGGACAGGGAGTGGAAGATACGGCGCTGTTTGACCGGCATTTTGATGCGAGTTTGGTCTACGGGCCCATCTTTGGGCGGATGATGTATGGCGGGCTCCGATGGCGCATCGAGGGCCCTTCGGAAGGCCATTGATTGCCGTTCAGCTGGCCTGGCCGAGTCGGTGGAGGGGCAGCAGAGGGGAAGCATCTTCTGCGTAGCGGGGGTCGGGGCGGTAGGCGAGTTTGGTCATGTGAGATGCCTCCACGTGCAGGCAACCGTAGCTCTCTGCCACCACGCCTTCGATGCGGTAGATGCCCCTTCCCCGAAATGGAAAGGCCCGGAGCGCGGGTGGAAAGTGGACCGTATCGAGCCATTTCCCCTGGGCGTCGAGGAAGCACCCGAAGGCCATGCGGTCTCCGTTGACGGTGCGCGTTTCCTTCACGGTGACGAGATAGCCCGCCACGGCCACCCGCTTTCCGATGCAGGCGGCCAGTTGATCTGCCGGTATGCCGTGGCGAGCGGCTTCTGCGGCCTCGGGTTCGAGCAGGGCAAAGGGCGGCACGAGGGGGAATCCGAGGAGTTCCAGTTGGTCGTAGGCCTGTTCCAGGGCGCCGGAGACCTCCACGGGCCAATCGTGGTCCACCGGCTCCGCCGCGAAAAGCGTGTGCCCCCGCCGGGGCTTTTTTCCGGGCCCCATGAGCATGTGGGCCTCCCAGAGCAGGGCTTGTTGGGAGGAACCGGTGAACCGGAAGCCACCGATTCGGATCATGCGGGAAAGGCCATCCAGTCCGATGGGAACCCTTTGCACAAAGTCCGCGAGGGAGGAAAAGGCCCCCTCTTGCTCCCGTGCGTGCATCCAGGCATCCATGTCGCGCTCCTCCAACCCATGGACCAGTTGAAAACCGAGAAAGATGCGGTTGTGCAGGGCATCCCAAACAGCCGCTTTCGCACCCCGGTTGACGCACGGCGGCTCGATGTCACATCCGCAAACGCGCGCTTCATGGACATAGAACTCGGTGTCGTAAAAGCCCCCGAGGTTGTTGATGCACGCCGTCAGGTAAGCGCCGGGCCAGTGCGCTTTCAAGAACAAACTCTGGTAACTCTCCACGGCATAGGAAGCAGAGTGTCCTTTCGCGAAAGCATATCCCGCAAAACTCTCCACTTGCCGCCAAACCTCAGCAGCCACCTCAGCGGAATGGCCCTGGCGGATGGCCCCTTGAATGAATCCCTCCTGCGCACGGGCAAAGGCCTCGCGTGAGCGGAACTTCCCGCTCATGCCGCGGCGCAGGACATCCGCCTCCCCGAGGTCGAGCCCGGCGAAGTGGTGCGCCACCTTGATGACATCTTCTTGGTACACCATGACCCCGTAGGTCTCGGGCATCAGGGCCAGCAGGGCGGGATGGGCCTGGTGGCGGGCTTCGGGATGGCGGTGCCGCTCGATGTAGGCCTGCATCATGCCGCTGCGCGCCACCCCAGGCCGAATCACCGAACTCGCCGCCACCAACCCGAGGTAGTCATCCACCTGCAACTTGCGCAGCAGCATCCGCATGGCGGGCGATTCCACGTAGAAGCATCCGATGGCCCGGGCTTCCCGCAGCAAATCCTTCACCACGGGATCGTTTTTGAACCGGTAGAGGTCATGGATGTCGATGTCCCCGGCGGTCTCGGGGTCATGGGCTTGGACCAGGGCCAGGGCATCGTGGATCTTGGCCAGCCCCCGTTGGCTCAGGATGTCGAATTTGTAAAGACCTATGTCTTCTGCCACAATCATGTCAAATTGCGTGGTGGGGAAGCCCCGCGGCGGCACGAAGGTGGCGCAGAAATGGTGGATGGGCTTGTCGGCAATCAGGATGCCGCAGGCGTGGATGGTGATGCTGTTGGGGAAGTCCTGGAGACGGGCTGCGTACTTGAGCACCAGCCGCTCGAGTTCCCCGGGCTGTGTATTCTTTCCGTGGGCGAGGGCATCGATTTCATGCTTGGGGAGACCCAGCACCTTTCCCAGTTCGCGGACCGCTGCCCGGTACTGGAAGGTGTTGTAGGCGCCGACCAGGGCCACGTGTTCGAAGCGGCGGAAGATGTAAGCCGTGATGGCCTCCCGGTCCGTCCACGAGAAGTCGATGTCGAAGTCCGGCGGATGGCTTCGGTACAGGTTGATGAACCGCTCGAAATAGAGGTCCAGTTCGATGGGGTCCACATCGGTGATGCGCAGGAGATAGGCCACCAGGCTGTTTGCTCCGCTGCCCCGTCCGACATAGAAGAACCCCTGTCGCCGAGCGAAGGAAGTGATGTCCCAGTTGATGAGGAAGTACGAGAGAAAACGCTGCTGCTGAATGACCTGCAGCTCGTGCTCCATGCGCTCGCGCACCTGTTGCAACATGGCGCCTTGGGCGGGGCTCCGGTCGGCGGGATAGCGGTAGGCGATGCCCGCTTCACACAACTGCCGCACGAGCCGTTCATCCTCGGCTTCTGAGCCGGTGTAGGTGTGTTGGTTGTGGTGGATTTGGCCTTCTGGCGGCGTAGGCCAAACCATCCCACACTTCCCCATGATTTCCTCCCCCCTTTTTTTCCGTTCGAGCGGAAAAATGGCGGCGATGGCCTCAAGGGCGTCGGAGTGGAAAACATCCCGGGGATCGCCCGTCTGCTGTGGCGTCAGCCGGCTGAGCAGGAGGTTGTGGTCGATGGCCCGCAGCAGCCGGTGGGCATTCCAGTCCCCCATGTGCCGGAATGTCCCGACGTGCCATGCGATGAGGCGTTCCTTCCAGGCGTCAGGGAAATCGGCCGCCGCACACGCCCAGTGAATGGCATCCTGTTCCCACCACCGCCCGCCGATCCATTCCCATTCCCGGGGCGCGAGGTCTTCCATGCCCCACCGTTTCCAAGCTTCCCAGGGGTAGATGACCTGCACGTGTTCCCAATCGGGCGCTCGTTCCGGCCCTGACGCGGCTCCTTCGGGTGCGCCGCGGCTCAGAAACTCACACAACTCGCGCCACCCCGCTAACCCCTGGGCCAGCGCCGTGTACAGCAGCCGATCCCCCTTCCGGAAATCGATTCCGAGCACCGGGGTGATGTCCATCTCCCGGGCCAAACGAACAAACTCCCAAGCCGCGGAGGTGTTCATCACGTCCGTCAGGGCCAGGGTTTTCACGCCGCAGGCCCGCGCCGTTTGCAGGAGCGTTTCGGGCGACATGAGGCCATAGCGCAGGCTGAACCACGAATGGGCAGTGAGGAGCACGGGAACGGGGATTAGAACAGGGTCGGTGCAGCGGGAGGAGGCGTGCGCCGGTTTTTCGCCCGGGTTTCGCCCATCCCAAACATCTCCACGTGCTCGTGGAGCGAGTAGGTGTACTCCGGGACGAGGCGCTCGCCTTGGGGTTGGATGAGGTGGGAGCCGTTCGCCCGGGGGTCCCGGATGGCTGGGTCGATGGGGTAGGCGTTGAGCCAGTGGTCGGGGATGGGGCGGAGCATGGCCGTGGCCTCGGCGAGGGGTGTTTCCGGGTCGATCCATGCCCGTTCCTGGTCGGCGTCCAGCACCACGGGCGACCGGTGGTGGCCGATGCGTTGGAGGATGCGATTGGCGACCGTGGTGATGATGGCAAAGGACCGGATGATTTCGCCGGTGCCGGGATCCACCCATTCGTCCCAAATGCCGGCCAGGGCAAAGGGCGTAGCGCCGTTCTTGGGGTAGAGCAGGTAGGGCTTTTGAAGCCGTTCTTGCTTGGGCCCCTCGATGAATCCATCGGCGATGACCAAGCAGCGCCGTTCGCGGATGGACTGGCGGAACATGGGCTTGTTGAGGATGCCCAAGGCGCCGGTGTAGCGCGGGTCATCGTCGGGGTTGTGGTCGCCCTCGGAGCGGGCGTTGACCATGTAGAATTGCTTCTGGGCCCAGCGGGGGGTGAGGCCAAACTGAAACATCTGCACCTCCCCCGGGGCGTCGTGGGCGACCACGGGCGCGGCATCGCCGTGGGAGACATTGGTGCTGGGCTTCCATTGGAGGGCCACATCCTCGGCCACTTGGACGTTGAACCGCTTTTCGACGGCTTGGATTTTTGAGAGGGTGACGTATCGTCCGCACATGGGGGTCGGAGTCGGGAATGGGGGTCAGTGGTGGCGGTTGGCGAGGAGCAGGGGGGCGTCGCCGTTGAAGGGGTTGGGGCGGCCGATGGTCCGGGCTTCGAGCCCCGCAGCGGCGACGACGCTGCGGTCGCCGTACCGGGAGCGGATGCGGTCAAGCGCCTGGTAGAGGTGGAGCCGTTCCTCCGTGTCCTGAAACAAGTCCAGCTGGCAGCCCCCGGTGACGAGGTGGCTGAACCGGACTCCGACCAGGCGCACGAGCACGCGCCGGCCGTAAAGACGGTCGAACAGCTCGAGGATCTTGGGCACGAGCAGGTGATCGGAAGCCGTGTAGGGGATGTGGGCCTGGGCCGTGCGCGTGTCGAAATCCGCGTAGCGGATTTTGACCGCCACGCAAGCGGTGCGCCGATTTCCGCGCCGAAGTTGATAAGCGAGATTCTCCGTCATGGCGAGCAGGAGCGTTCGGATTTGGGCCAGATCCATGGTATCCCGGCCAAACGTACGCTCCGTCGAGATGGACTGCCGTTCGTTGAACGGGATGACCGGCGAGGGGTCGATGCCCCGGGCCTTGTTCCAAATCTGCAACCCCGGCCTTCCCAGCGCCCGTTCCATCCACTCCGGTTGCATCTGCTGGATGTTGTGGATGCGCCGCAGGCCCAGGTTGCGCAGGGTTTGGTAAGTATGGTCGCCCACCATCGGAATCTTGCGGATGGACAGCGGTGCGAGGAACGGCTGCTCGGTGCCGGCGTCGATGCGCAGGGCGTTGTTGGGCTTCGCCTCGCCGGTGGCCACCTTGCTGACCGTCTTGTTGGCGCTCAGCCCGAAGGAGATGGGCAATCCGGTTTCGCGGATGACCCGATCCCGCAGTTCACGGGCGAACTTCCAGCATCCGAAGAAGCGGTCCATGCCCGTAAGATCGGCATAGAACTCATCGATGGACGTCTTTTCACAGACCGGCACCGAGGACCGCACAATCTCCGTCACGGCATCGGAGTGCTTCATGTACGCCGCGGAATTGCCGCGGATGACGACGGCCTCCGGACACATCTGGCGCGCCTGCCGCATGGGCATCCCGGAGTGCACCCCGAAGGCCCGCGTCTCATAACTGCACGACGCCACGACGCCGCGGTCCCCCGTGCCTCCGATCAGGATGGGCCGGTTCGCCAGCCGGCTATCGAGCAGCCGCTCCACCGATACGAAAAACGTATCGAGGTCGAGGTGCAGGATGGATTTGTGCGGCGCTGACATCGGGCTGAATTGCGCTGCTAAATTATGTAGCATTGCGAAGAAAACAAGCATACGGATGCACTTTTTTTCAGGCCAAACCCGTTTCCCACTCATTTCCAGGCCTGTCCCGCGCTACATTTGTGGGCATTGCACTGGAATTTGGCATGAAAACACCCGGCATCCACCTCGCGGAACAGCTCACCCGACTGCGGAAAGCCCGCGGGCTCACCCAGCAAGGCCTCGCGGATGCGCTGCAATTGACCCGCTCGGCCATCGGCGCGTACGAAGAAGGCCGCGCCGAGCCCAAACTCGCGACCCTCGCCTCCCTCGCCCAATACTTCGGCGCCTCCCTCGACGCCCTCATCCTCGGCACGCAGGAGGCCGACCCCGCCGCGCACGCCACCGGCGCCCACCTCCGGGTGCTGACGGTGCCGACGGCCAGCGACGACCGCGAGCGGGTGGCGGTCGTGCCGGTCCGCGCCGCAGCGGGGTACCTGCGGGGCTACGGTGATCCGGAGTACATGGGCAACCTGCCCACCTTCGCCCTGCCGCTCAAGGAGGTTTCGTCTGAAGCCACCTACCGCCTGTTCCAAATCGAAGGCGACAGCATGCTGCCCATTCCCTCTGGCAGTTACATCCTGAGCACCTACCAAGAGGACTGGACGCGCGCGGGGGGCATGCGGCCCTACATCGTGGTCACGCGCACGCACGGGATCGTATTCAAGCGGCTGGAGAACCGGCTGGACACCCATGGCGACTGGCTTTTCCTGTCGGACAACCCGGACTTCGCGCCGTTCACGGCAGGGCCGGATGAGGTGGTAGAGGTTTGGCGCGCAGTGGGTTACATCGCTTTCCACTGGCCCACGCCGGCGTTCTCGGGCATGGAGCGCATTCAGGTGACCCTGGATCAGGTGCGCGAGGATGTCCAAGTGATGAGGCAAAACCTGCTCCCCCCTAACCCTCAATAACCCGCGCATCGCGCCCGCGCCCGCCCCTGCGCGCCGCGCCTGTGCCAGCGCCCGCCCAAGCAACCGCCCGCCCAAGCACCCGCGCCCGCTCCGCCCGCCGGGCGCTCAGGACGCGACGACCTCGCGGACTTCGGGAATCTTCGCCGTGAGGAGCTGCTCGATGCCGCCCTTGAGGGTCTGCATCGAGGAGGGGCATCCGCTGCACGCGCCCCGCATGTGGACGTAGACCGTGCCGTCCTTGAAGGCCTTGAAGTCGATGGCCCCGCCATCCTGCTCGACCGCGGGCCGGACAAACTCGTCCAGTAGGTGCCGAATGGCATCGTCGAAGGGGGAGGGGACGATGTCGGCGTCGGCGATGAAGGCGGAGTTGGGGGAAGGGGTTTGGCCTGAAGAAACAGCCCCTTCAGAACCAGCACCCGGCACCAACATTCCGCTGGCCTGAGCGGCTTCCAACGCCTCCACATCGACCGCCACGGCATGCTCCATGAGCCACTCGCGGATGTACTCGCGCAGCTGCTGGACGATCATCTCCCAGCCCAGCGCGCTTTCCTTGGTGACGGACACAAAGGGACCGCTGATGAAGACGGACGTGACGAAGGGGAAATGGAAAAGTTCGGAGGCCAGGGGCGAACAGACCGCCGCTTCCTGGGCCGAGCGGAATTCAACTTGGTGGCCGCCGGGCAACAAATCGCGGTCCGCCACGAACTTCATGACCTCCGGGTTGGGGGTCATCTCGGCATATACAGAAGTGGGAATGGGCATGGTGCAAAGGTAGATTGGGCCGCGTAACTTGGCCGCTCAAATACCGCCGTTTTGAAAGTTTTGCAACTCATCCGCCACCGCATGGCGTCGGGGTTTCCCGGGCTGCGCCTGACGACTTTGGGGGTCTTGCTCGTGGCCGGTTGGGCTTCGGTAGCCCAAACCCTCTCCACCACGTTCCCCGCCAACGGGACCACCGACCCGGATGTGGTCAGCGTGGTGCTGGAACATGCCACGGTGCATTTGCCGGGTGGCGAAGTGCTGCGCGACGGCGCCGTTTGGGTGAAGCACGGCCGGGTAGAGGCGGTGGGCCCCACGGGGGGACTGCCGGTGCGGGGTGCGGCGGTGCGGGTGGACCTGACGGGGCTGCACTTGTACCCGTCGTGGGTCGATTTGACGCCGGAATGGGGCTGGCCGTCGGGAGGGGTGGCGAAGACGGCAGAGGGTCGGCCGGGCAGCGGGGCGCAGGAGCTCTCCGACAAGAAGGGGGCGTACGGATGGAATGAGGCCATCCGTCCCGAGGTGGATGCGGTGGATTACTTCGACCCGCGGGACGAGGGCCAGTCCGGCTCGGCGGCCCAGCTGCGCAAGGCCGGCATCGGCACGGTGCTGGTCCACGTCCAGGACGGCATCGCCCGCGGCACGGGCGTGCTGGCGACGGTGGGCAACGACCCGCGCCGCGCCCTGCTCGCGCCCCGGGCCTCGGCGCACTGGAGTTTCCAGCGGGGGAGTTCGAGCCAGGACTACCCGCGCTCGCTGATGGGCGCCATCGCCCTCATCGAACAGTCGCACCACGACGCCACCTGGTACGCGGCTGCGGAGGCGGCGGGCGAGCGCCCCGAGCCCAACCTCTCCCTCTCGGCCCTGGCCGCCTCGCGCCGGTTGCCCACCTTCTTCGCCGTGGCGGGATGGGCCGACGCCCTGCGCGCCGACGCCCTGCGCCGCCGGGTGGGCGCAGAGCGACCCTGGGTCATGACCGGCGTGGCGGACGGATACCAGCGGGTCGAGGAGCTCAAGGCCACCGGAGCCGCCTGCGTGGTGCCTCTGAACTTTCCCAAGCCCTTCGACGTGGCGGATCCGGAGGCGGCGCGGTTGATTGCGATGGGCGAGCTCCAGCACTGGGAATGGGCGCCCTCGAATGCGGCCGTGCTGCACGCGGCGGGCGTCCCCTTCGCCTTCACCACGGCGGGCTTGAAGGATCCGGCGGACGCCTGGGCCGCGACCCGCAAGGCCATTGCGCGCGGGTTGTCGCCGGAGGCGGCCCTGGCGGCTTGGACCGAGGTACCGGCGCGCCTGGTGGGTGCGGCGGACCGGGTCGGGTCCATTCGGGTGGGGGCGGAGGCGAACTTCCTCGTGATGTCCGGCCCGATTTGGGAGCCGGATTCGCGGCTGCTGGAGCACTGGGTGCAGGGCGTGCCGGAGGTGCTGGCGGACCGGGAGGAAGTGGACATCCGCGGCTGGTACGACGTGGGTTGGGAGAATCAGCTCGTTCGGCTGGAAATCTCCGGCAAGCGCGAGAGCCCGGAGGCGGCGTTGATCTTGCCCGGCGCGGCGGACACCCTGCGCATTCCCGTGCGCATGCGCCGCCAGGGCCGCCAGCTGCAGTGGGACTTCCGCACCGACACGCTCGGGATGGACGGCTGGGTGCGTTTGCAAGGCCAAATCTGGATGGACAGCCGCATCCTCGAAGGCGAGGGCATCAAGCCCGACGGCTCCACCTTCACCTGGAGTGGCGTCCGCCAGTCCGACGAGCGGGGCGACCCGCGGTCGGCGAAGTCGGCTTCCGGTCCCGCCGGCGATGAGCCGCCGCTGGGCGAACTCGTCTTCCCCTTCACGGCTTACGGCCGGCCGGAAATCCCGAGGCAGGGCACGGTGTGGATTCGGAATGCGACGGTTTGGACCAACGAATCCCAGGGCATCCTGCCGTACGCCGAGGTCCTGATCCACCAGGGCAAGATCGCCGCCGTCGGCAACTTGCTCCAGCCCGCCCAAATCCTCGGCCCCGACGCCATCGCGGGCATGCAGACCATCGACGCTTCCGGCAAGCACGTCACCTCGGGCATCATCGACGAGCACAGCCACATCGCCATCGCCCGCGGGGTGAACGAGGGCACCCAGGCCTCCAGCGCGGAGGTCTGCATCGGCCACGTGCTGGACTCCGAGGACGTCGAGATCTACCGCCAGCTGGCCGGCGGCGTCACGTCCGCGCAGCTCCTCCACGGCTCCGCCAACCCCATCGGCGGCCAAAGCGCCGTCATCAAGCTCCGCTGGGGCGCGTCTCCGGCCGGCCTGCACTTCGAAGGTTCGGTGCCGTTCATCAAGTTTGCCCTGGGCGAGAATGTGAAGCAGAGCAACTGGGGCAACGAATACCGCAGCCGTTTCCCGCAATCGCGCATGGGCGTGGAGCAGGTTTATTACGACCACTTCCTGCGGGCGGCGGCGTACGATGCGGCGTGGCAGGCCTATGCCGCGGAGTCCGCGGGGCTCACGCGCCGCGACCGCCGGGCCGGGGTGACGCCGGTGGCGCCGCGTCGGGATTTGGAACTGGAGGCGCTGGCCCAAATCCTGCGCGAAGAGCGCTTCATCACCTGCCACAGCTACCGCCAAGACGAGATCAACATGCTCATGCACGTCGCGGATTCGCTGGGCTTCCGCATCAACACGTTCACCCACATCCTCGAGGGCTACAAAGTGGCCGACAAGATGGCGGCGCACGGCGCGGGCGGGTCGAGTTTCAGCGACTGGTGGGCCTACAAGTACGAGGTCAAGGACGCCATCCCCTACAACGGGGCGGTGCTGCACGGCCAAGGGGTGGTGACGGCGTTCAACTCCGATGACGCGGAGATGGCGCGCCGCCTCAACCAGGAGGCCGCCAAGGCCGTGAAGTACGGCGGGGTCAGCGAGGAGGAGGCCTGGAAGTTCGTGACCCTCAATCCCGCCAAGCTCCTGCACATCGACCACCGCGTGGGCTCACTCGCCCCGGGCAAGGACGCCGATGTGGTCATCTGGAGCGACCATCCTTTGAGCATCTACGCCCGGGCGGAGGCGACGTTCGTCGATGGCCGCCTCTACTTCGACCTGGCTTCTGACGCCGCCCTGCGCGCCTCGATGGTCCGCGAGCGGGCCCGCATCATCCAGCGCATGGCTTCGGACGACACCCCCAAGGAAGAGCGCCGAAAGCCGTCCGAGCGCATGCGCCAGCATTACCACTGTGACACCTTAACCGACGAAATCCGATGAAAGCGCTTGTACAATCCAGGCTGCGGGCCGGGCGGCAATGGGCTGCCGGAATCGCGGTCGCAGGGCTCCTGGCGATGGGGGGAGGGGGTGTGGCGGTGGCGCAGCCCACGCCGGCTCCGGCCCAGTCCGTGCCCACCTTGATCGTCGGGGTCAAGGCCCACCTCGGCACGGGCGACGTCATCGATCCGGCGGCCATCGGATTCCGCAACGGCCGCATCGACTTCGTGGGCCGGGCCTCCGAGGTGGACCGAAGCCGCTATGCCCAGGTCATTGAGGCGCCTGGGAGCCACGCCTATCCCGGGTTCATCGCCCCCAATACGACCCTGGGACTGCAGGAAATCGAGGCGGTGCGCGCCTCGGTGGACGCTTATGAGGTGGGTACCTTTCGCCCCAACGTCCGCTCGGTCATCGCCTACAACACCGAGAGCGAAGTCATCCCCACCGTGCGGACCAACGGCGTCCTGCTGGGGCAGCCCACCCCGCGCGGCGGCGTCATCAGCGGCTCGAGCGGGGTCGTGCACTTCGACGCCTGGAACTGGGAGGACGCCGCCATTCGCATGGTGGACGGGGTGCACCTCAACTGGCCCACGGTGATGCACCGCCATTACGACGCCGGCACCCTGGAGGTGCGCCGGGCGAAGAATTACGACCAGCAGCGCCGCGAGATCACCGCCTTCTTCGAGGAGGCCGCGGCCTACATCAAGGCCCACCCCCGTCCGGTGGCGGAGGCCAGCGCCACCCCGCGCGACATCCGGCTCGAGGCCATGCGCGGCGTTTTGAAGGGCGAAACGGCCCTTTACGTGCATGCCGACGACGCCCGGGCACTAACGGAGGTCGTTCACTTCAAGCGGGCCCTCGAATTGCCCCGGGTGGTCATCGTGGGCGGCGCGGAGAGCCACCGCGTGGCGGACATGCTGCGGGACAACAACATCGCAGTGATGCTCCAGCGGGTGCACAGCCTGCCGTACCACGAGGACGATGACGTGGATTTGCCCTTCAAACTCCCCAAACTCCTGCAAGACGAAGGCGTCCTCTTCTGCCTGCAGAATGAAGGACCGCACGAATTCATGGGCACCCGCAACCTGCCCTTTTACGCCGGGACGGCTTGTGCTTATGGTTTGACCTACGAACAAGCCGTTCGCAGCGTCTCCCTGAACGCCGCGCGCATCCTGGGCATCGACGACCGCTATGGCTCGCTAGAGGCCGGCAAAAGCGCCACCCTGTTCCTCTCGACGGGCGACGCGCTGGACATGCGGACGAACCACGTGACCCACGCGTTCATCGACGGCCGCGCCATCGACCTCAACAACCGGCAGCTGGAGCTGTACCGCAAGTACCAGGCGAAGTACAACGCCCCGGTGGTGGAGTGACGGCGCAGGCGGCGGGAGCGACCCCGTCTCCGTCTCCGCCTCCGTCCCCGTCCCCGCCTTAAGCGGACCGGGTTACTCGACCTGCAGGTTGAGTTCCCGTGGGGCCTCGACGGTGTACTTCAGTTCGCGTCGCTCGGCCTTGCCCGGCGCCACGCGGAAGTCCCAAACCACGATGCCCGTGCCGGCGTTGAGTTTGCCGTTGTCCAGCTTCTGATGGGTGATCTCGATTTCCTCGTTGTTGGCGATGGGCACCTGGTCGTCGAGTTGGATGTGAATTTCGGCTTTTTTGCGGTTGGTCACGGTGAACTCGTACTGGCGCACGAACTTCTTCTTGCTGCCCGTGAGGTTGCTGTCGTCTTCCCGCAGGGTCCGCTTGCGGCGCACCTGGATGTTGGGGTCTGCCCCGAGGGAAATGGCCATGGTGTCCGTTTCAAATCCCAATTGGAGCATGCTCTCGCCCATGTAGTCGTCCTCGAAATAGATGTGCATGGGGCCGCTGATGAGGTCCAGCTTTTCCCAATCGGTAAGCAGCGCCGTGAGGTACACCTGGGGGTCGAGCTTGGGCGTGCACTGGTAGAGGTACTCGACGTTGAGGGAGTGGTTGAGGATGCGCACGGAATGTTGCAGGCCATCCGCCGTGATGTCCTGGCGGCCGGAGACATCGAAGCGGGTTTGGGTCGGCGATTCCGAGACGGTCACAGGCGTGTAGGCCAAATTTCCCCGGTAGTCCATTTCCTCATCGGCCATCCCCCGGGAAGAGAGCGCTTCCACTGCCATGGGTCGAGCTGCGTCCATGAAAAGAGAGGGCTGGTTGAGGTTGGGGCGAAAGGCCGCCGCCGGGGAGATGGGCATGAAGGACAAGTTGTAGGGGCTGAGCTGGGGC
>JBEEPJ010000002.1:0-39559 GCA_041191165.1 Bacteroidota bacterium
AACTTGGGGAACGACCGCCTGGGAAGAAATCACCTTGGAAGCGAATCCGGAAGACCTCTCCGAGGCCGCCTTGCAGGCCTGGTTGGACCTGGGCATCACCCGGCTCTCCGTGGGCACCCAATCGCTGCAAGACCCCACCCTGCAGTGGATGAACCGCGCACACTCCGCTCGCGAAGCCATCGACGGACTGGAACGGGCCCATCGGCTGGGATTCAAGCACCTCAGTACAGACTTGATCTACGGACTGCCCGCGCCGTTCGATGCGCATTGGGAACAGGACCTGCGGGCCACTCTCGCACTCCCCATCGACCACCTGTCCGCGTACATCCTCACCGTCGAACCCCGAACCGTGCTGGGACATCGGGTGAAGAAAGGCGAAGCCCTCCCCTTGCCGGATGAACAGACCGCCCAGCAGTATGCCCTGCTCTGCGAGACGATGGCACAAAACGGATGGGACCACTACGAAGTGAGCAACTTCGCCAAGCCGGGCGGACACGCCCGACACAACCGCTCCTATTGGAACGGCACCCCTTACCTGGGCATCGGACCGGGGGCCCACACCTTCGACGGCCGCCACCGCTACGCCCATCCCGGGAATAACCCGCGTTACATTCGGTCCCTTGCCCATGCCCAAGCAGCGCAAGACATTCCCCTCGAGGCCGATTTGCTCTCTCCCACCGATCGATACAACGAGACCCTGATGACCGGTTTCCGCACGGCCCAGGGTATTTCGTTGGCGGGTTTGGACGCCCAGTGGGGCATCCGTCCCGACCGAGCGGAACGAGAAACTTGGCAACGCCTGTGTGACAGCGGGCATATCATTCCCACTGGTACGCCCGACGGATACCGGATCGCAGAGCCGCATTGGCTCATCGGCGACTCCTTGGCCGCCACCTTTTTCGAAACCGATTGAGGGGATCGGGCCTACATCGGATCGCGAAATTCAGCGCCGGCGGACCGCATCCCAAAACACCACACCGACCAACACCGCCGCCCCGAGGTAGAAGTTCACGGACATCTGCTCGTGTTCGTGATACAACCAGGCCGCAAAGACCATGGCATACACCGGCTCCATGTTGATGGCCACCGCCACGGTGAAGGGCTTCACCTGCCGCATCACCTCGATGCTCATGAGAAACGCGAAAGACGTCGCCACCCAGCCCAAGAGCAACAACAACACGACATCCCGCAACGAGAATTGAAAACTCGCGGGCGAGGCCCAGTACCCCATCCCGCCCAACAACAACCCCAGGGCCACAGCGGCAGCCGTCAATTCCACCCGGGCGAGATTCGCGGAGTCACTCTTGCGCAGCAGCACGGAATTCAGCACGCTGAAAGTGGCGGCCAGCGCCGCGGAAACCAAGGCATATGCCACCCCCAACAGAAACCGGTCCGGCCGCATGCCCCCGAAGTCCTTGTCCGCCCAGAACTGCGGCAAGTCCACCAAGATCGCCAACCCGACCATCACCAACAACCCCATCCCCAATTCGCGACGGGAAAACGGACGCCGGTGTACCAGCGGTTCGATCAGGCCCACAAAAACCGGAGCCGACGCCAGCGTCGCCAACGCAACAGACACGTTGCTGACCTTGATCGCATGGAAAAACGTCACCCAATGCGCGGCGGCGATGCACCCCACGCCAGCCACTTGCAGCGTCAGCCGCGGGGAGAGGCGGCGGATTGTGCCTTTCCAGCTCAACCAAACCATCACCCCTAACCCACCGATTACCACCCGCCAAAAAACCAACGGTATGGCATCCAGACTGATTTCGCGCCCCAAGATTCCCGTAAACCCGAAGATGAGCACGATGAAGTGCAACATGGCCAGGCTTTGACGCTCGTTCATGATGCAAAGAACGGAGAAGCCGCGTTTCGTGGACTAAATTGCCGCATGAACCTGTTGCAACGACTTTTCCGCCGCCGCCTCGCGCCGGGCTTGCTCACACTGGCTTGTGCTTTTCCGGTTTCTTTCTCAGGCCAAATCCAACTGGACGGTCTTTTCGAGGACTGGAGCGGCATTCCTGCGAATTGGGAAGCGCCCGCAGGTACAACAGGCCCCTATACAGGTCTGGCGCTGACCCAAGACGCGGCTTCTCTCTTCCTGCGGCTCTCGCTGTCCGCTCCGGTGGCCCTCGATGAAACCATTCTTCCCAACGCCCACATCCTGTTGCTCGACACCGACAACAATCCGGCCACTGGCAACAATTACGCGAATCAAGGCTTGGGTGTGGACTTGCTCATCCACTTCGGGGCGCGCAACGTGGTGCGCTACACGGGCAATGCGGGGTCGAGCAACCTCAACAGCACCGGCATGCTCGCCGCTCCGACCTACAGCGCCCAGGTGTTTGAGATTTTGCTGGACCGCGAAGCCTGCGGACTGTTAGCCGGCAACACTTTGCGGGCCCTGATGTACCACAGCAGCACAGGAACCGTTTTCCCGGCCGGGGGGGCCACCCTCGCGCTCACCGCTCCGGTCGCTGTGGCCTTTGCGCAACCCCTGGAACGACCTTCTGGAACGGCAACCCGCGTCGCTTTTTGGAACGTCAACGGCCGAATGGATCAACCCACTGCCCAGGCGGCCATGGGGCGCATCTTGGCTGCAGTTCAACCCGACATCTTGGGCCTTTCGGAAGTGGACAACATGGGCGCAACCACCGTTCGCAACCTGCTCAACAGCTGGATGCCCCTACCGGACGGCGCCTCCTGGACCGTGGTCAAGGACGACTATGATCTCATGGTGGCCAGTCGCTACCCCATTCCCGCCCAATTCCCGGGCGTCACCCGTCAATTTCCCACGCTCGTCACACTCCCGGCGCCCTGGCCCGGTCCGATGTGCTTCGTCTCCAGCCACCTGAAATGTTGCGGTGGCGCCGAAAATGAAGTCATTCGTCAGCAGCAGGCAGACGAACTTGTGGCCTTCCTTCGCGACACCTGGAACGAGAACCACCCCCTCTGGCATCCGCAATCCCCTCGGGTTTATGGCGGCGACCTCAACATGGTGGGACTGGCAAATCCCATCCTTACCCTGCTCACGGGGGACATCTCAGACGAGACCGTTTACGGCACAGACCACGCCCCGGACAACGACGGCACCCCGTGGACCGAGTGTCCCGCCCTCCAGAGCGACGCCCCCGTCGACTTCACCTGGGGCAACGGCACGGGCTCCTGGATTCCGGGAAAACTCGATTACATCCTCACCTCAGACGCCTCGGCACAGGTGCTCCACAGCTTCGTGCTGCAGACCCAGAACATGTCGGTGCCTCGTCTCTTCCAATACCAACTGCAAGCGAACGATGCATCGGTGGCGTCCGACCACTTGCTGGTGGTAGCGGATTTGGCCCCTCCAACGGGCGGCGAAGGCACCGGGGACCTCGACAGCGACGGGGATGGCGTTCTGGATGCTGTCGACAATTGCCAGAACATCGCCAATGCAAGCCAAACCGACTTCAACGCAGACGGCCTCGGTGACGCCTGCAGCGACCTCGATGGGGATGGATTGAGTGACTTGCTTGAAATTCAGTTCTTCCTTACCGACCCCGGAAACATCGACACCAACGGCAACGGCATTCCCGACCCGTTGGAGTGCCTGTCCGCCACAGAAGGCAGCACCTGCACCGGAGACCTCAACATCGACGGCGTCGTGTCCATCGCGGATTTGCTCACCCTGCTGGGACTTTTCGGCACACCCTGTTAATCCAGCATCGGACTCACTGCACCACCATCAGCCGCAGGCTCGAACGGTGCGCTTCCCCGACGGAAGACCGACCCTCGAGCAGCAGCTGATACACCCCCGTACCCAAGCCTTCCGTCGGAAGGGTCACGCGGGATGCGTCGGCAACGTCCCACCGCGCCACCTCGCGGCCCTGTAAATCCACCATCGTCACCTGAACGATGGCGCCGCCCTCCCATTCCAGCACTGCCTCTCCCCCGGCCACCGGATTGGGGAAGAGCCTCCAACCCGCCTCCGAGGCCCACTCCTCCACCCCGACCGACAACACCTCCACCTCCGCCCCAAACTGATCTGAGCACAACCCATCTAAACTATTCGCCGTCAGATAAATCGTATAGGTTCCTCCCTCTGCGTAGGCAAAGTCAGGCTCGAACTCCGTGCTGTTCGCGCCACTGCCGAAAGACCAGAAATAGCTCCCGGCCCCTTGGCTGAGATTGGTCAACTCCAGCGCGCCCTCCGCCACCGACCACGGCGAAGTCACCGTGAACTCTGCCGTCACCGGCTCCGTCAAGTCATCCATCGAGCGCGGTGAAATCCGGTAGCCCGAGAAATACGGCGACGAGAAATCCACCTGGTCGCCGATGCCCGTCACCCCAAAAACCCCGATGGGCGCCGGCTGCCCCCAGAGGTCCGTGTTGGCGTCCACCCGCATTTGGTACGTTACAGAACCTGTCGTGATGTCCACCACGAACGAGGGAATGGCGTTCGTCCACTGCGCCGGATTCACCAACTCCGCGCACTTCAGCCGAATCATACGCGACTCGGTGTGCTCCCCCAACGTCGTCACCAGCACCGGCTCTTGCATCGTGAAGCCGCTGCCCTCGTAAATCAACGTGTCCGCGATGATTTGGATGAGGCCCCCGAATTGGTTGATGACCCCGCGCACCCGAACGCTGTCCCCTGCCGTGACCGGCGCATACCCAAAGTTGTACACCGGGCTGAAGACATTGATACCGCTCGTGGCATCCATCAACGTAAACTGAAACGCGGAAGGATAATCGTTCCAGCCGTGCACAATGCCGCGCAACTCACACGCCACGCCGAGCGAATCCGCCACACCCGTCTGCGGATGCACGTTGCGCACCTCCGCGATCTCATAGAGGGGATAGGCCAAATCACTCGGCAAAATGTGAATCGTACAGTACCCCAACACCACCGCCACATCCCCCTGCACCACCGTCAATTCCAGTTCCACCGTCTCCTCCAGCTCCGGCAACTCATCGTCGATGGCCGCAAACGTAAACACCTGATCATTGAGCAGTCCCACCGGGAAAGAGAACATCAGCCCGTCGTAGATGCCGGGATAATCCTCGCTGTAAGTAGCCGTCCCCCCCACGACAGACAATTGAACCTCAGCATCTTGCAACGGATAATCCACAGTTATGGCCACCGCCACACCCCCACCCTCACTGCAGAAAAGATCCGGTGCCGCGAACCCCACCTGCATCTGTGGCGTCACGTCGCATGTCGCATTGTGGTAGCCGATGAAATCGAACGTGTTTTGGGGATACACCTCCCACTGCTCTTGACCCAGCGACCAGTCGGTGGTGCCCATGCTCACGTTCGCCTTGCGGACCAGCGTAAACTCCGCCATGGCCCCGGAACCACCGTCCACCGGGAACGGTCCGCCGGGATCGGTTCCGAGCTCGCCCATCTCATCGATGAGCACATCGTCGTGGATCAGACGAATCACGTCATTTCCGTTGAACCACGTGGCCTGGCTGATGACATCCCCCGCCTGCGAAAGGGCCGGAACCGCCAGCGCATTGACCAGCACGAAGACATCCTCGGAAGCCAGCGTGCCCGACAGGTTCTGCACATTCGTGGGGGCCGACGCCCCGTTGTTCCAAGTCTCTACCCGGTATCCCGTCAAGTCCACCTCAAAAGCCGTCGGGTTGTAAATCTCAATCGCCTTGTTGTTGCTGGTGCCCTCGACGTACTCGGAGATGAAAAGCTCTGTGCACAGGCTGCCGCTTCCGCATGACAAAATCTGCACCGTCAAGGGCGCAGAGGACAAGCTGTCGCATTCGACCCCCGCGATGTCGGCCAGCGCGCCACCCGCAGCCAGCGTCGCTGCATTGAACCCGCCCAGTGCACTCACGCCCCAGACCTGCCAAGTGCCCACGCCCAAGAGGTTGAAATCATAAAGCGGGTAAGAAACCGTATCGACGATGTTCTGGGCCAAATCCGTCACCACAAACAAGTACTCCGCTTCCACCGCTTCCGAGGTGTAGCCCAGCGCAATCTCCGCGTTCTCATACCCGAAACAACCCAGGGCCGTGGGGGTTCCTCCCGCATCGGTCACCACGCCGCCATCACAAGAGGGCACTTCACAAGTCACAGCGGTAAGCGCAACCGAATTGTAACTCAGCGATACGCAGCCCACGCCGCTCGTCACGCCGGAAAGCGGACTGCCCGGCAACAAGGAAGCCGGAAGGAGGGGCAGATTGTGGGAGACCGCATGAACGGCCACCACCGCATCGCCGAGCCCCTCCGCATTGATGATGGATCCTGGGAAGTGACTCAAAATCAACCCCTGAGAATCGGTGACCACCAGCGTAAGCGATGCCTCGGGCACATCGGTCGTATGCACGAAAGCCACCTGCACCACACCCGCATCGGAACAGACCGTGGTCGGCGCGCCGGCCGACAAAGCCAACGAACCCCCTGAGCACAGCAACTCATTGGGGGCGCCGGGCGTGGGGTTCTGGGCGACGAAGGTCGTGGGAGCGAAAGGATCGCCACCGTTGGGAATCCGGGCACAGGCCTGGAAATTGCTCTGCCCATTCGCCGCCTCGTTCACCTGAATTCCCCCGGGATTGAGCACCTGCAACAACCCCTGATCCGTCGGGTGATTGTTGCCATACACCACCGCATCGAAAAGATCCTCGTTCGTCACCGGTGTGCCCACAGCAAACTGGGTGATGGAAGCATCATACAGCGCAAAGGCATCCGGACCGGGTTGGATGGAATTGGAGGGCAGGAGATAATCCACGCCGCCGGGAACCGCCGGACCTCCGATCACGAAATAGCCATTTGCGTCCAAGCTGTAGCCCGTCAAATCGTAAGCGGATTGGACCGCATCGGTAGCTCCGTTGTAGAACACCAGCACAAACCCATTGAGCGGGGTGTTGGGAAGCCCGTAAAGCTCGACGAATTCCGCCTCATCTTGGCCCGCCTGCTCAGAGTCGAACTCGTTGATTACCAGGGACTGGGAATATCCTTGGGCCGCGGTAAACAACCCGCCGACCAAGGCCAGGATCCGGGCGGCGAAACGAAAGAGGGTGGAAGCACGTTGAGCCATGGAGCGATGCGGGCTGATTTGGGGGACCAAATTACGTTTTCTTGGCCGCCGGCGCGCAAAGGCGGTGCAAAGGATTTGGCCTGGCTGCTTAACTTTACCGATTGATGGAATTTCGATCCCCTTTGCTGGACAAACTCGATGCGTTCATCCGGAAATATTACCGGAACCGCATGATCCGCGGCGGGTTGATCACCTTGGCGCTGGTGGGATCCAGCTGGGTACTGCTCGCCGCCCTGGAATATTGGGGGCGCTTCGGCACCGGCGGCCGGACGTTCCTCTTCTACGCCTTTTTCGTGTCGGTGGGGATTTCGCTCGTATGGGGCGTTGTGGTTCCCGCCCTGCAATGGCTGCGACTCGGGCCGCGCATCAGCTATGAGGCGGCCAGTCAAATCATCGGCCAGCACTTCCCCGAAGTGGGCGACCGGTTGCTCAACACGCTCCAGCTGCAGCGCGCGGGGGGCGGGGACTACGGCGCTTCGGAGGAATTGCTGGCCGCGAGCATCGCCCAGCGAACCGAGGAACTGCGACCCATCGCCTTCACGGCGGCCATTCGCCTCCGGGACAACGTCAAGTACCTGCGTTACGCGCTGCCGCCGCTCGCGCTGTTGGGCCTCGCCTACCTCATCCAGCCCGAGTGGGTCGCAGCGCCCACAGAGCGAATCCTGGCCCATGACCGCGCCTTTGTCGCCCCGGCTCCGTTCCGGTTTCAACTGCTCAACGAGCGTCTCGAAACCCCTGCGGACCAAGACTTTGAGGTCCGGATGGAGCTCGTGGGCAACAAGTGGCCGTCAGTCGTTTACGTCGAGATGGAAGAGGGCGGACGGTTTCGGATGAACCCGGAAGGGGACGCGGCACAAGGTCGCTTCACCCACCGCATCCCGCTCGTGCGGGAAGACGTCCGGTTCCGGTTCAGCGGCGGCGGATTTGAGTCGGAGTGGTTTGAGCTTCAGTGCCTTGCGGTGCCTGGGCTGGCCACCTTCAAAGTGTCCGCCCAGATTCCCGATTACACGGGCATCGCCGACTTTGAGCGGGCGAACAACGGCGACCTTTCCGTGCCGGAGGGCACCCGCATCACGTGGGACATCGAAAGCCGCAACACCGACGCCATTGCGCTGCGATTGGGGGATCAGACGCTCGACGTGGAGGCCATTGCCGGGACCCGGCACCGCGCCCGGTGGACGGCGACGCAATCTGCTTTCTATGAGTTGATTCCCAGCAACTTGGCCTTGGGTGCACCGGACACCCTCCGCTATCAAATCCAGGTGATCCCCGACCTCCACCCAACGATTTTCGTGGATGAGGCGCAGGACAGCACTTCGCATTTGTACCGGTATTTTACAGGCCAAACCCGCGACGACTACGGCTTCTCCCGGCTCGAGTTCGTCGTCAAGTGGCTCGAGGTGGCCCCCGCGGGCCCCGCCGACCCGCTGGACATGGCCGCGCTCGTGGCCGGACTCAACCCCACGGCACCCGGAACCGTCCGCCGAACGGCCCTCCCCGTGCCCAGCGGGCGTGAAGCGCCGTTCCTGCACGCCTGGGACATGGGGGCATCCGGCATCCGGCAAGGCGACGTGGTGGAATACTGGTTCGAGGTTTGGGACAACGACGGTGTTCACGGCGCAAAATCCACCCGCTCGCAAGTCCGTACCTACCGCCCGCCGAGTGAAGATGAACTCCGCGAAGAGCGCGCCGCCGCGAACGAAGCCATCGACAACGACTTGGAACAAGCCCTCAAGGACGCTCAGAAACTCTCCGAGGAACTGGAGGCCCTGAAGCGGCGCCTCCGCGAGGATCAAAAGGTCGACTGGAAGGACGAGCGCGCCCTGCAGGAATTCTTGCAACGCCAAGCTGAGCTGCAGCAACAAATCGAAGCCCTTCGACAAGCAAACGAGCAGAAAAACAAACGCTCCGAAGCCTTCGACAAGACCGAGGAACGCATTCAACAGAAACAAGAACAGCTCCAGAACCTGCTCGACTCCATGCTCTCCGACGAGTGGAAGGAAATGATGGAAGAGCTGCAGCGACTGATGGAGGAGCTTGACCAAGAAGGCATTGAACCCTTGCAGGAACAGCTCGACGAGATGGAAGTTGACCAGTCCGCGCTGGAGAAAGAACTCGACCGCGCCCTGGAGCAATTCCGGCAACTCGAGTGGGAGCTGGACATGGAAGCCCTCACGGAGGATTTGGCCGATTTGGCCCAAAAGCAAAAAGACCTCGCGGCAGAAACCGAAGCGGGCGAGCGCCCAGCGGAAGAACTCAAGGCCGAGCAAGATGCGCTGCAAAAAGAGTTCGAGGAAGCCATGGAACGCCTCGAAGAACTGGAAGAGCGCAACCAGGAACTCGAGGAGCCCAATCCCATGCCGGACAACCAAGACCAGCAACAGTCCATTCAACAGGACATGCAGCAGGGGTCGGAACAGCTCGAGAAGCAGAAGAATCAGAAGGCCGCGGAAAAGCAACGCAGCGCCGGTCAGAAGATGGAGCAGATGGCCGCGCAGATGCAGCAGATGCAAATGCAGATGCAATCCCAGTCCATGGAAGAGGACTTGGATGCATTGCGGGCCCTGCTGGAAAACCTCCTGACGTTGTCCTTCGAGGAGGAGAATGTGATGGAGGCCCTGCGCAACACCGCGCCCAACGACCCGCGCTTCGTCCAGCATGGCCAAACCCAACGCCGCCTCAAAGACGACGCCCGCATGGTCGAGGACTCCCTGTTCGCCCTGAGCAAGCGCATTCCACAACTCTCCTCGGCCGTCAATCGGGAAATCGGACTCATCAACCGCCATATGGACCGGGCCCTGGCCGGATTCGCAGACCGACAATCCGACGCCATCGCCGTGGACCAGCAGTACGTCATGACCAGTTTCAACAACCTCGCGCTGATGCTCGACGAGGCGCTGAAGCAGATGCAACAGGCCATGGCCCAGTCCCAGCCCGGATCTGGGAACTGCCAGAAACCCGGAGGAAATGGCTCCCCTTCCCCCTCCCCGAGCGCCGGTGAAATCAAGCGGATGCAACAGGCCCTCGGCGCCCAGCTCGAGAAGATGAAGAATCAGATGGGGCAAGGGGCCAACCAGGGAAACAGCCCCGACCAGAAGCGCCAGCTGAGCAAGGAATGGGCCGAGCTCGCCGCCAAGCAAAGCGCCTTGCGCCGCGCCGCCGAGAAAAAAGCATCCGAACTCAGCGAAGACGGCTCGGGCATGGGGGAGCAGATGCGCGAAATCGCCCGGGAGATGGAAGCCCTTGAACGCGATTTGGTCAACAAAAAGGTTGATCCTCAAACCCTTCGCCGCCAACAAGACCTCATGGTCCGGCTGCTCGAGGCAGAAAATGCAGAGCGAACGCAGGGCCAGGACGACAAACGGAAATCCACTTCTGGGGACCCCAACCTCCGCATGCCCGGCGGAATGATGGAGCAATACCTCCGGCAGAAAGAGCGCGAAACTGAACTTTTGCGAACAATTCCCCCTGAATTAGTCCCTTTCTACCGCGACCGGGTCAATGAATATTTCAATAATTTGGACGGCGACGACCGTTAAGCCCCGTTTGCCATGATCTCCACCATGCAGGAACTCCGATTCGACTCCACCCCTGAGAACATCACCCATGTGGAACGCCTGATCGATGACATTCGGGATATGCGGGGTTTTGATGAGCTCGCCTACGGCGACATCCTGATCGCCATGACCGAGGCCGTCAACAATGCAATTGTGCACGGCAATCGCCTTCAGCCTGGCACAGAGGTTCTTGTGGAACACGAGATTCGGGGAAATGACCTCTTTTTTCGGGTGACGGATGAAGGTCCTGGCTTTGATTTTGAGAATGTCCCGGACCCGACATCGCCCGAAAACCTCGAAAAACCCAACGGTCGCGGCGTGTTCCTGATGCGACAACTCGCCTCCAAGTGCGATTTCCTGGACCATGGACGGGTAGTCGAGCTCACTTTCGAGGGCGTATTCCAGAACTGATTTCCCTCCCTTTGGCGCAACTTTCCTTCCACAATGCCGATGTGACTTTTCGTTGTCCGCATCGGAAAAATTTGCGTTCCTGGCTACTTGAAGTCGCTCAAAATCAAGGATTTAAAGTAAAATCTGTCGCCATCATCTTCTGCAGCGACGAATACTTGCTTCAACTCAATAGGACCCATCTCGAACACGACTATTACACGGACATCATCACCTTCGATGACTCCACTCCAGAGGGATTGCAAGGAGAACTTTACATCTCCATTCCCCGGGTCCGTGACAACGCTCAACAGTTCTCCCCTTCCTTTTCTGAGGAATTGCATCGGGTGATGGTCCATGGTCTCCTCCACCTCTGTGGCTACAAAGACAAAACACCTTCCCAAGCGAAAACCATGCGCGCGGCAGAAAACGCCATGTTGCTTCTCCGAACCTCCCATCTTCCATGAAACCTGACCGTTACGACGTCATCGTCGTCGGCGCCGGACATGCCGGCAATGAAGCAGCCGCGGCTGCAGCCAACCTCGGCGCCTCTACCCTGCTCATCACAATGAACATGGGCGTTATCGGCCAAATGTCCTGCAACCCAGCCATGGGTGGCATCGCAAAAGGCCAAATCATTCGCGAAATCGACGCCCTCGGCGGTTACTCCGGCCTCATTAGCGACGAAAGCGCCATCCAATTCCGGATGCTCAATCGCTCCAAAGGCCCCGCAATGTGGAGCCCCCGCACCCAAAACGACCGCATGCGTTTCGCAGAACGCTGGCGCCTTCGCCTCGAACAGACGCCCCGATTGGATTTCTACCAGGACATGGTCACAGGGCTCATCATCGAGGGCGAACGCTGTGTCGGTGTCACTACCGGTTTGGGCAACATCATTCACGCCGGGGCAGTCGTCCTGACCAACGGGACCTTTCTCAACGGCGTCATGCACATCGGCGAGAAGCAGCTTGGAGGCGGCCGAGCAGGCGAGAGGGCAGCTACCGGAATCACCGAACAACTCAACGATCTCGGGTTCTCCAGCGACCGAATGAAAACCGGAACGCCACCACGCATCGACGGTCGATCCTTGGATTACGCGCAAATGGAAGAACAACCCGGCGATGAAGACCCGAGAAGATTCTCATTCCTCCCTGGCCAACGACTCACCCATCAGCGAAGCTGCCATATCACCCACACCAACACGGAGGTCCACGAACTGCTGCGAGAAGGATTCGATAGATCCCCCATGTTCAACGGTCGTATCCAAGGACTTGGACCTCGCTACTGCCCCAGCATCGAAGATAAAATTGATCGATTCGCCGACAAGGATGCTCATCAAATCTTCGTAGAACCAGAGGGCTGGGATACAGTAGAAGTCTACGTCAATGGGTTCTCCACCAGCCTGCCTGAGGACGTCCAAGTACGGGCACTTCGCTCCGTACCTGGTTTCCAGAAAGCAAAATTCTTCCGTCCGGGATACGCAGTAGAATACGATTTCTTCCACCCCACTCAGCTCAAGCACAGCTTAGAAACCCGTTTCATTTCCGGCCTTTTCTTTGCAGGCCAAATCAACGGAACCACCGGATACGAAGAGGCCGCAGCCCAAGGGCTCATGGCAGGCATCAACGCCGCACGTTCCACGTGGAACAAGCCACCTGTGGTATTGGGGCGGAATCAAGCCTACATCGGTGTACTCATTGATGACTTGGTCTCCAAGGGGACCAAAGAGCCCTATCGAATGTTCACCTCCAGAGCCGAGTACAGAATTCTCCTGCGACAAGACAACGCCGACGAACGACTGACCCCCCTTGCCATGGCGATCGGATTGGCCTCGCCTGAACGCATCATACAATTCGAGCATCGTCAGTCCCATATTCGCCAATGGGTCCAGACCCTCCGAACCACCAGCGTCGCCCCTGTTGAAATAGGAGCGGCCTTCCCAACCATTGAGGAACCTGTCCCCCGACAAAAAACCAAGGCAGAAAGCCTCCTCCTGCGGCCGACCGTCTCCCTCCCGTTCCTCTTACAACACTCCTCATCATTGCAATCTTCTTCCTCCCATTTATCCCAAGAAACCGAAATCATGGAAGCCGCAGAGATACAAATCAAATATGCCGGGTACATCGAGAAGGAACAGGAGATGGCCGATAAGCTCCAGCGACTAGAGGAAATTACCATCCCCATCGGGTTCGAATACCACAGGCTACAATCCTTGAGCGCCGAGGCTCGCGAGAAACTCACCCTTCAACAACCCTCCACCCTCGGACAAGCATCCAAGATCAGCGGCGTATCCCAGTCCGATCTCGCTGTTTTGCTCATCCAATTTGGCAGATAGCATGATGTTCCACGTGGAACATCGTTTGCCCATTCCGAAAAACGGCCATAAAACCACCAAAAACGACATCATCCCTTACAGACAACCTCCACCCCTTCCTTTCCTCTTATCGTACAAATTCTACATTTCGTTATAAATCAAGGACTTAACGCCTATTTCCTCTGCTTCGCCTCATCTCCGCCCCACCCGTCCGTAAATTTGCACCCTCTTATTCCCAACGCTTCATGGAAATTTCCGCTCTTCTTCAAAGCCTTCGCATCGCGTCCCACAACCCCGGAGTCTGGATTGGACACCGCGGATTCGGCAGCGGAGAGACCATCGTGTCCTATTCCCCAGTGGATGGGCAGGCCATAGCCTCCTTTAGCACCGCCACAGCAGAAGAGTACAACGAGGCTGTTGCAGCAGCCGAGGAGGCTCAGCGGCATTGGCGCAAAATTCCAGCGCCCAAAAGGGGAGAGATCATTCGCCAATTTGGAGACGCCCTGCGCAACCACAAACAAGCCCTCGGAACCCTCGTCTCCTACGAAATGGGCAAGAGTTTGCAAGAAGGACTTGGCGAGGTCCAGGAGATGATCGACATCTGCGACTTTGCAGTGGGACTCAGCCGACAACTCTACGGAATGACCACCCATTCTGAGCGTCCTGAGCACCGCATGTACGAGCAATATCATCCACTGGGCGTTGTCGGAATCATCTCAGCCTTCAACTTCCCTGTGGCGGTTTGGTCTTGGAACAGCGCGCTCGCCTGGATCTGCGGAAACACCTGTGTTTGGAAGCCGTCCGAGAAAAGTGCACTCTGCTCCATCGCATGTCAACACATTTGGAATGATGTGGCTGCCGCCAACAACCTTCCTGAAGGTCTTTCGGTCATCGTCAACGGCCGTGCCGACATCGGTCAATCCCTTGCCCATGACGTGCGCATTCCACTTGTTTCTGCCACAGGAAGCACCCGCATGGGCAAGGCTGTGGCGGTGAGCGTTGCACAACGCCTCGGGAAATCCCTGCTCGAATTGGGCGGTAACAATGCCGTCATCATCACGCCGAGCGCTGACCTTCAGACGGTTCTCCCCGCCCTGGTCTTCGGTGCAATCGGTACCTGCGGACAGCGATGCACCAGCACGCGCAGGCTCATCATTCATCGCTCCGTCTATGCGACGGTGTGCGACACCCTGGTGAAAGCTTACGGACAATTGCGGATTGGAAACCCGCTGGATGCGTCCAACCACATGGGTCCGTTGACTGACAACGACGCTGTTCACATGTACCTCGATGCACTCGATCAAGTAGAAAAACAAGGGGGAAAGTTCCTCCTGCGTGGTGAAAAACTAAGCGGCACGGGATACGAAAGCGGATGCTACGTTTCACCGAGCATCGCAGAGGCCAGCAATGACATGGATATTGTTCAACACGAGACCTTTGCACCCATCCTCTATGTCATGCCTTACGATACCCTCGAGGAGGCCATTTCGCTCCAAAATGGCGTAGTGCAAGGCTTATCTTCAGCCATCATGACCCAGCACATCCAAGAATCCGAGCGTTTTCTTTCCGCAGAGGGCTCAGATTGCGGCATTGCAAACGTCAACATTGGCACATCCGGTGCTGAAATCGGAGGTGCATTCGGTGGAGAAAAAGAGACCGGAGGGGGTCGGGAGTCGGGCTCTGACGCGTGGAAGGCCTATATGAGACGCCAGACCAACACCATCAACTACGGCAACACCCTTCCATTGGCGCAGGGAATCCAATTCAACTTGTGAGACTCTGCTTCCTCTCCTTCCTGCTCCTCGTTGGCGTGAAAATCTCATCTGCCCAACCCGTTCTTGTCGAGGTGGGAAGCATTGTTTTTCAAATTGACACCGGAGTCGAGGCGTCCTTCCCATGCCTGCTTACAGAAGCCGGCAATCTGAACATCATCAATGGATCAGAGACCCTATCGTTCCTGAAAGCCGACGATCACGCTTGGGTCTATCCCATCTTTGATGGACGCATCGAAGGGGAATGGGTGACACCGTCTGGTGACACCCTCTTCAAGGGGCACTGGATCGACTTGCTGCGTTCCACCGCATACCGGATTCCGCTGTCCATCCTGCGAAAGGGGATGACCTACCCCGCAAATGACGTCCTTCCAGCCCAGCACTGGGATTTCGCTATGGGACCGGACGCACATACGGGCACCCTCATCTTCACCCAACCTCAACCCCTTCTCGCCAAGCCCGTCCAGGCATCCATCCTTACGGCATCCGGGGATTACAGATACTTATCCGGTTCCTTTGCTCAACAAAGCTTAAAGTTGAGCACCTTCGACGGTGCCCACCTGTATCACTTTGACGGGCGCTTGACTCCTGAGGGTGCCCTGTCCGGCACGTTCTATAGCGGGAACCATTTCCAATCCCAATGGACCGCACAGCCCGTGGAAGACCTCTTCGGTGCCCATATTCCCGTTATCATTGGGGAACAACTGCCCCCTGCCCTCCTTATGACCCTTGGGCGGGATGGGGAGCCCGTGCCACTCGATTTGGGTGCATCGACCCATGCGCTCACCATCCTCGACATCACCGCCACCTGGTGCCCCAATTGCTTGGATGCCAGCCGACTTCTGCAGGAACTCACCGAAGGTAAAGCGGAGACGATACGATGCATCAACCTCGCCTTCGAAAGAAATGCTACCAAGGATCCTGCCGGGGCCTGGGATCGGATTGACAGATACCGTGGTCAAATCCATCCCGACGCCATTTGGGCATTGGGCGGAGATGCCTCCAAGTCCTCAGCCTCTCAGCTCCTATCCTTCCTCCCCCCGATTACGAGCTTTCCTACAGTGGTTTTCATCCCCCGAAATGGGCTACCTGAGGTCTATTCTGGATTCCATGGTCCTGCCACAGGTGAAGCTCACCAATTGCAGCGGGCCATTTTTCAGGAGGTTATCACTCGTCTGTCCCATTAGACCGGATTCGCTCGTCCTGGAAGACGAGTTGCCAGGCCGTATGAAAAACAAGACGGCCAATCGTCTCCATTTTTCCAAAGCGGATTTTTTCGACGTCATCTCCCGGCCTGTGGTAGTCTTCATGCACTCCACTGAAGTAAAAAATCACCGGAATTCCATTCTTGGCAAAGTTGTAATGGTCGGAACGATAGTAGTACCGATTGGGGTCCGACTCCGCATTAAAAGTGTAATCCAATGCCAAGGAAGTGAAGCTTGAGTTCGCCTGTTCATTGATCAGGTGTAAATCCATACTAATTCTATCACTTCCAATGAGATACACATAGCGTTCATCCGACGCATGGGCCTCATCCACCCGGCCGATCATGTCGATGTTCAAGTTCGCTACGGTGTTCCCCAATGGTACCAACGGGTTCAACGTATACCATTCCGAACCCAACAGCCCTTTTTCCTCGCCCACCACCGCTAAAAACATCACCGACCTGCGCGGCCCAAAGCCCGAGCGCTTCGCCTCAGCAAAGGCCTGTGCCAATTCCAGCAAGGTCACGGTTCCCGAACCATCATCGTCCGCACCATTGTGGATCTCGCCGTTCATCACACCCACGTGATCGTAATGGGCCGTGATGATCACCCACTCCTTCGACAAAACCGGATCGGTGCCCTCGACGGCCCCTACCACATTGACTCCCCGCACCAAGTCACCTGCTTTCTCCACCCGGGATGACCACAGGAGACCCTTCATTTCGCCCCGAGGGAGAATCCCTTTTTTCCGGACATCCTCCAGCATCTTGTCCCAAGACTTTGCGCCCACGGAGGTCCACCAGGCACCTGCAACCTTCTCATCCACGAAGAAGGTGGGAATCTTCGCCGGTTCCGAATCTCCGGGTTCTGCGGCACGCTCCAACCGCAATCCGGTGCTTTCCAACCAGGGCTTCAAGCGGCTACGGACCTTGGGGAATTGGTCAGTCACCACCACCAATGCACGTGCGCCGTGGTCGGCAGCAATGCTCCTTTTCGCATCCAGGGCATCCCTCCAGGCCCCTTCCAAGCGGCCTTCACCTTTTTCATTTTCAGGTTCACCTGAGAGGATGACCACCACTTTTCCCTTGACATCCAAGCCCGCGTAATCATCCCAATTTTTGTCATCGATGCCATAGCCCGCAAACACAACCCCTTCATTTTCCAAGGCCAAATCCGTCAGTCCCGGGTAGAAGATGAACTCCTCCATGTAGGTGAGGGTTTGGTCTGCCATCCGAGCCGTTCCACCCAAAACCTGACTGGAACGCATGAGGACTTCCTGAAAATAGCCGCCATCCGACATGGGTTTTAAACCCTGCGACTCAAATGCCGAGGCCAAATAGTCCGCCGCCATCTTCGCCCCTTCCTTTCCCGTCTCCCGGCCCTGAAAGCCGTCCGAAGCCAACACTTCCAAGTGCTGCCGCATGTCCACGGAATCAACGCCTTGCGAAAAATGGCGTGCCGCATCGGGATACGGATAGGCAGGAACTTGGGCACCCGCCGTCAAACTCCCTCCGAACAACAGCACCGCGTAGAGGGTACGCATGATCTTGGCGACTCGGTTTTGATGTCGACCTCCCTCAAACTCAGTGAGCATAAAAGTCTCAACCATCTCAATGGCCGTTTCCACCGCTACAAAGCGAGCTGGAATACACAGCACATTGGCGTCATTGTGCGCCCGGGCCAGCCGAGCCACCTCCACATTCCAGGCGATGGCCGCGCGCACCCCAGGATGCTTGTTTGCCGTCATCGCAACGCCATTCGCAGAACCACAGATCAAAATCCCCATCACCACATCGCCCGAGGCCACATCCTCCGCCACCTGATGCGCATGATCCGGGTAATCCACCGATTCTGTTCCATCCGTTCCCCGGTTGATGAAAGCGTTATTCTGTCCAAACCGCTCCATAAGCACCTTCTTCAGTGCAGTGCCCGCATGATCACAACCGATAGAAATACGCATGATGGCTTCCCTTGAATGACGTCCGAAAGGTAATTCACACAATGACCCTACCCATCGTGGACATCCTGAGAACAAGGTTTGAAAAAATGTTTTGGGATTCAGCACCCACTTTTGTAAGCCAGCTACAGCGCCTCAATTCCAAATCCTTTGGCCCTTTTTTTCCCTGCTTTTTTGCGCAACTCCCCGGCTGTTTTTCCACTCCACCTGATGGAATTTTCTTCCCACAATCCACCTTTTCCACAATCTCGTTCCGATTGTTTGAAACCCTTGGGTCTTCCAGAAAATCAAGGCTTTTCAATTCACAATCTCCATCCTGAAATCAGGAAAAACTGGGGACATTCTGAATTCCTAAAAATCCGATCTCCCTTTATTCACCATTTCCACAGCTCCTATGTACTGTACATCCTTCTTTCTTTAAAAAACCATTTCCATACTGTTTGTGAAAACTGGAGTTTCCCCCACTGTGCAGCCGCGAATCGGCGGATATTTGAAGCATGGGTTCGCCGCAGACATATCCCCTTCCGGTGCAATGGATTTCTCTGGTTGCCATGGCGATCGGAGGGCTGTCGGTCGCGGCGCAACCGGATTTGCCGGGTTGTGTTTGGACGCAATTTCGCTATCCCCAAGGGCAACTCGCAAGTCAGGGGTGTCTCGTTTCTGGTCAGCCAGAGGGAGTTTGGGAGACTTACCATGAAAACGGAGCGCTGAAAAGCCGGGGAAGCCGAAAAAATCACCTGTTGGACGGAACTTGGACATTTTTCAACGAGCAGGGGGTCTTATTGCAAGAGGTCACTTACGAGCGAAACGAAAAGTCGGGTTGGGAAATGCGTTTCGGTACCGAAGGACAGTTGCTGGAGAAAATTCCATACACCGCGAATGTGAGGCAGGGGGAAGCGTTGTTTTACGACCGCTCAGGTGCGATTCACAAGCGCATCCCGTTCGACAAAGACCAGGAACATGGAATGGGTTTTGAATTTGCGCCCGATGGGAGAATGATCGCGCGATTGGATTACTACCGGGGTTACCTGCGCGGCATCGAACGGATCAATCGATATGATGAAATGGGTTTGAAGACGGGCATGTGGGTGCTGTTCAATGCCCAGGGTGGAGTTCAGGAAGAAGGGCCTTATGTCAGGGATTTGCGCCATGGCGTTTTCAAGTTCTACGACGCGAAGGGTGAGTTGATGCGGCTCGAGCGGTATTCGTATGGTCAGTTGGAGGCTCCGGATGAGACCACCATGGTCTTGGATATCCGAACGACCCTGCTGGAGGATGGAAGCCGGCGGACTGGATCTTATTTCGAAGGGGAAGCGCATGGCATTTTCAGGACGTATGATGCGCAGGGAAATTTGGTTTCAGGCGCTCTGTTTGAGAGGGGAAAACGCGTGGCGGAAGGCATTACCGATCGCGATGGATTGCGAACGGGCCTCTGGCGATTTTTCGATGCCGAGGATCGATGCATCGCAGAAGGCAACTACGAGCGGGGATTGCGGCAGGGCGAGTGGAAATACTTCAACGAGCAGGGGGTGTGCATTCAGCGGGGTTCTTTTCGGGACGACCTTTTTCATGGGGAATGGGTTTGGTATTATCCCTCCCAAAACCTCCACAGGCGCGAACATTACCGAAAGGGAAAGGAAGATGGGACCTTCGAGGAGTGGGATGAGGCGGGCGGATTGTTGCTCCAGGGAAGTTATGTGGATGGATTGCGACAGGGCGAATGGGTGTATCACGTGAACGATCACAAGGAGATGGGATCCTACGTGGATGGCGAACCCGACGGACTGTGGGAGCATTTTTACGAATCGGGGCAGAAGCGGTTTGAGGGTTCCTTTATCCAGGGTGAGCCGGATGGCGTGCATCGGTATTGGCGTCCAGATGGCACGCGTTCTGTAATCGAAGTGTTTTCCGTGGGCCAACCGGATGGCACTTGGACTTTTTACGGAGAAGATCCCACGGTTCAACACACGCGCGAGTATCGGAACGGTGTGCTTTTTAAGGTGGACGGGGTTCGGGTGACCGCCTCCGGGGAGGAACAAGAAACGGAAGAAACAGAATGAACACTCCGATGGATTCGGGTCGGGATTTGCCCTGGAGTTGGTTCCAAAAACTCCCGGATGCGGCGATTTTGTTGCACGGAGATGAGGTTGTGGGGTGCAATCGGAGGGCGGAGTGGATGTTTGGCCCGCTGGAGGAGTGGGGGGGGCGCCGATGGGCAGATTGGGCGGTAAACCTGCTCGAGGTGGAGCCGGAGCAGTGGTCGGATTTGAAAAAATCCCGCGTCCGGGAGGGCGGGTCGGAGATGAGTCCGGTCTGGTTTACACGGGTGCAGACGCGGGAAGGAACCACATTTTACGGGGAGTTGCATTGGATTTTTCCGGAGGAGGAATTTGTCATTGCCCAAATCCGGGACATTTCGGAACGCCATTTTTTTGAACAAGCCATCCGACAAAACGAGGCCCGTTTTCAGGCCTTGAGCAGCTCAGCCCTCGAAGGTATTGCCCTCATCGAATCGGAGTGGATTGTCGATTGCAACGACAAGTTCGCGGAGATCATGGGCTACGATCATCCCAACAAGTTGATGAAGCGCAAGGCCGAACCCTTTTTCGATGCCCGGACTTGGAAGCGGATTACCGCTCGGCCGCATCATGGCAATCGGGTGGAGGCGGAGGTCTTGCAACCCAACGGCAATCGGGTGCATTTGGAGGCTACCTTGAATCGCTCGCAACAGGACGAATCTCTGCAGGTGCTGCTGGTTTATGACATCACCGAGCGCAAGCGCACCGAGCTTGACCTGCTGCGGACCAAGGAGCGATTTCGCCTGCTGGTAGAGACCAGTCCTATCGGGTTGTTTTTGGTTTCTGAAGGCCAAATCAAGTACGCCAATGCCATGGCGGCCGACCTGCTGGGCGTTTCATCCGAAGAGGATCTTTTCGACACCCCATTGGTCGTCTACTTTCAGAAAGAAGACCACAAAACCCTCGAGGAGGCGCTGCACGAAACCCGTCAGGGGAAAAAGATTGCGTACCAGGAATACCGGGCGGAGCTACCCGATGGAAAAGTGCGCGAGGTAGGGGTTAGGATGACACTTTCCTTCTTCGACCGCAATCCAGCGGTTCAGGTCACCATGACGGATTTGACCACGCGTGCCCAATTGTATCGAGAGCAGTTGCGGGCGACGGTGGCGGAGGAGGCGAACGAAAAGCTGCTGGAGGAAATCGAGCGCCACCGGGCCACCCAACGCAGGCTCAATGAGGCGGAACGCCTGAATCGAAGCATCGTCGAGAGTTCCATCGACATGATTGTGGCCTTCGATGTACAGGGCAATTTGATGCAGTGGAATCAGGCTGCCTCGGTGGAGTTTGGCTGGACTTTTGAGGAAGCGAGGCAACTGACTTTCCGGGGATTCTTGGCGGATGAGGCGGATGCTGAGCGCATCTTTCAAGAGCTCCAGAGCCAGAATTACTTTGCGGGGGAGGTGCAGGGCATCCGCTCTACGGGGGAGACTTTTACGCTGCTGATGTCGGTAGCGGTGTTGCGGGATCTGGAGGGGGTGAGTTTGGGCGCGGTGGTGGTGGGCCGGGATATCACGGATATCAAGCTGGCGCAGTTGGAGTTGCGGGAGAGTGAGGAGCGGTACCGGGACATCCTGGAGCACGCGACGGACTTGATTTTCTTGGTCAATGCGGACGGTTATTTCACGTATGCAAATCCGGCGTTTTTTCGGACCCTGGGTTTCCAGGAGGAAGATTTGGAGTCCATACCGATTCAGCAGGTTATCACGGATTTGCCTGAGGACGGAGACGCCTTGTGGATGGATGCGCTGGAGGGTTCCCGCCGGGATTGGACCTTCAGGGATTCTTCGGGAAATCCCGTTTGGATGATCGGCAGCGCTTCTGCGCAGTTTGATGAGGAAGGCGATCGGGTGGGCTTGCGCGGCATTTTCCTCGATGTCACGGACATGCGACGGCATGAGCGCGCTGCCCGAATGCAATCCGCACGGCTTCAGAGTTTGTTCAACTCGACCCGTAACTTGTTGATTTTCACTTTAGACCGTGAGCGAAAAATCACCTCCCTCAATGACAATTTCAGGGATGAGTTGCTCTCCACCTTCGGGATAGAAGCGGAGCTGGGCATGGAGGTGATTCCGGCCATCTTAGAGCGGGTGGACACCACGCAGCACTCCGGACCCAACAATTATCTCGAGCGGGTTTTTGAGGGAAAACCGCAGCAGTTTGAGCTGGCTTTTCGGGATTTGGAAGACGATTTGATCTGGGTGCAGGTGTTCATCAACCCCGTTCAGGATGCGGTGGATGTGGGTCAGGAGGAGGTGAGTGTCATCGTCTATGACATCACGGACAGAAAAGAAGCGGATCATCAGATACGCAAAGCGCTGAAGGAAAAGGAGGTGCTGCTGCAGGAGGTGCATCACCGGGTCAAGAATAACCTCCAGGTCATCAGCAGCATGCTGAGCCTGCAACGGCGGTTTGTTCCCGATCCGAGTTTGGCCCAGGTGCTGGAGGACAGCATCAACCGCATCTCCACGATGAGTTACATCCATGAATCGCTTTACAAGAACACGGATTTTAGCTCGATTCGGTTCTCGGAATATCTCAAGCGGTTGTCCAGCAACCTGTTGCATAGCTATGCTCCCAAGGATTGCGATCTCACCTTCGACCCGCAGCTGGAGGAGATTCACCTGAACATCGAACAGGCCATTCCTTGTGGATTGCTGGTAAATGAGTTGGTTTCCAATGCGATGAAGCACGCGTTTCAGGGCCGGAAGGAGGGCAACTTGATGTTGCGCGTTTCGGAAAAGGAGGGTGTGGTCGAAATCGAGGTGCGGGATGACGGGGTCGGGTTGCAGGTCGATTGGGCCTCCACCAAGAACGATTCGCTGGGGATGTACCTGGTGCAAGCCCTCTCGGAACAGCTCAACGCCCAGCTGACCATTCGGAGTGCCACCCTCGAGGCACCTCACCACCAAGAGAAGGGGAGTTCCTTTTTGATTAGTTTTGTACCCAAGCGCTGAAACTTGCTGAAAACGAATAAATATGCCCATTAACATCCTGGTTACGGAGGACGAAATCATCGTCCGCAAAGACATCGAGCGTTGCCTCACCAACCTCGGGTACAATGTGGTGGCAACAGCGGACAACGGGGAGGATGCGATTGAATTGGCCTTGAAGCACAAGCCGGACCTCGCGCTCATGGACATCATGATCAAGGGGGACATGAATGGAATCGCCGCGGCAGAGGAAATCAAGCGCAACATCGACATTCCGGTCGTTTTTCTCACCGCCTACGCCGACGAGAACACCCTCAACGAGGCGAAGATGGCTGAGCCCCACGGATACATCCTCAAGCCGTTTAAGGATGTGGATATCCAGACGGCCATCGAGATGGCGCTGCACAAGCACAGCAAGGAGCAAGAGCTGAAGTTGGAGAGCGACTTCCTGCGGAGCTTGGCAGAGCACAAGGCGGATGCGGATGTCATCTTCGTAAAGAACCGCAGCCGGCTGGTTCGGGTGAAGAATGAGGACCTCCTCTTCGTGGAGGCGCTCAAGGATTACGTGGTGGTGCACACCCGGCAGGAGAGCTACACGATTCACAGCACGATGAAGGAGGTGGAGCAGAAGCTCAATCCGCGCCTGTTTGTCCGGGTGCACCGGAGTTTTATCGTGAACATCGACGCGGTGGAGAGCATCAAGTACGCCATGATCACCATGGAGGGCATGGAGAAGGAGATTCCGGTCGGCGGATCGTACAAGGAAATTCTGGCCCAGCGCATCAACTTGTTGTGAGCCTTCCTCTGCGGGGCGATCAGGGGTCCTGAAGGATGCGCTGAATATCGCGTTTTTCCTGGGGTGTAATCGCCATCCAGGGGCGGCCTTGAAGCCCCATTTCAATGGAGTAGAAGAAATTGAGGTGGGGTCGGATTCCGGCTGCTTCAAGGGCCGTGGCGATTTGTTTGTAATCCGTGGCGAGGAGGTCCTCCCGGGAGGAGATGCCGATGGACTGCAGGGTCTTCACCATGTACGGTCCGAAGTTCTTAATCCGCTCCAGGGAGCCGTCGCCAATGGAATGTGTCATGGGCCCAACGCAGGCGTTTCCTTTCGTGCGCATCGCGAAAATAAAAAAGCCCCACATTGCTGTGAGGCTTTGCTCCCCCTGCTGGACTTGAACCAGCGACCCTCTGATTAACAGTCAGATGCTCTAACCGGCTGAGCTAAGGAGGAATGTTTAGCGGCGGCAAAGATACAAAGAACGGCTTCTCCGACCGCTGCTGTTCCGCTTTTTTTCGGGAATACGGGCATCGGGGGAGGAAGGTTTCACTCGGGTGGAGGCTAAATTTGGCCTGAAAGAAAAAATACGAAAAATGGGCTTGATCATTGTGGGAACGGTGGCTTTCGACGAAGTGGAAACGCCCTTCGGAACTTCGGGGAAGATGGTGGGAGGTGCGGCGTCCTACATCGGATTGAGCGCCAGTCACTTCGTGAAATCCCAGCACCTCATCTCCGTCATTGGCGACGATTTTCCGGAGGGATTTTTGCAGGAACTGAGTGGGAGAGGGGTGAACCTGGACGGGCTGGAGCGGCGGACGGGGGAAAAGAGCTTTTTCTGGTCCGGGAAGTACCACTATGACATGAATTCGCGTGACACCCTGGTGACGGACTTGAATGTGTTGGCGGATTTTAAGCCGGTGGTTCCGGCAGCGGCGCAGGGGGCGAAGGTGGTTATGCTGGGCAACTTGGATCCGGCGGTGCAGGCTTCGGTGCTCGACCAGCTGGACCCCAAGCCGGCCTGGGTGGTGTTGGATACGATGAACTTTTGGATGGACATCGCTTGGGACAGCCTGCGTGAGGTGCTCGCCCGCGTAGATGTGCTGACCATTAACGATGAGGAGGCGCGGCAGTTGAGCGGGGAGCACAGTTTGTCGAAGGCGGCTCGGGCCATTTTGGGCATGGGTCCCAAGGTGCTGATCATCAAAAAAGGCGAGCACGGCGCGCTGTTGTTCAGCGGGCAGGAGGTATTCTTCGCGCCGGCGCTGCCGCTGGAAGATGTGGTGGATCCCACCGGCGCGGGCGATACGTTTGCCGGGGGGTTCGTGGGTTATTTAAGCCAAACCCAAGACTTTACCACCGAAAACATGAAGCGTGCCGTATTGTACGGTTCGGTCATGGCTTCCTTCGCGTGCGAGGCATTTGGGACCGAGCGGTTGCTCGAGGTGACCTGGGAGGAGATTCAGGCGCGGTTGCAGCGTTTCAAGGCATTGGTCGGGACCACCTGGTGATTGGGGCCGGGGTCGGAAAGGGGCCTTAGGGCGTCGTGTTGCCCGGTTGGTAGGGGAGCCAGGGTTCGGGGTCGATGGCTTGGCCGTCCACCCACCACTCGAAGTGGCAATGGGGCCCCTTCGCGGTTTTTCCGGTCGCGCCGATGACGGCGATGGGGTCACCTGCCCGCACGGCGTCTCCCGCTTCGTGCAGCAGGGACTGGTTGTGCATGTACACCGAAATCCGGTTGCGGGGGTGCTGAATCATGCAGACGTAGCCTCCGTCGACCGTGTAGGACGAGAAGAGCACTGTGCCATCGTCCACGGCGTAGACGAAGGAGCCGGCGGGGGCGACGAAGTCGATTCCACGGTGGCCCTCGCTGGGCTGGTAGCGCATGGAGATTTGGCCTTCCACGGGCGCAAAAGGAATCCCCACGTGTGGCAAGGCCACGCCATCCCGACGCAAAGCAAACCGATCCTCCTCCCCGATGCGCAATCGGAGCAGCGAATCCGCCTCGGAGAGCGGGAAATTGAGTTTCATGGCCTCCTGCTGGATGATGCTGTCGAGCATCTCCCGCGTGGGCATGGGCCCGTCCTCGGGAATGTCGCCCCGCAGAATTGCCCCCAGCGCCTCGAGGTACTGCGACTGCTGCTCGAGCATGGTCAGGGCACTGTCGGCGTCCCGTCGGGCATCGCGGGCCAGCGCGCGCATCTCATCGGTCGCATATCCCGGAACAATCAGCTCCCGGAGCCCGGTCAGCGCCACGAGCACGTAGGTGAGACCGGCGATCAGCAGGACCACACCGCTGAGGGTCAAGGCCAAACTCAGCCGCGAAAACCCCGCCTGCCACCGCTCGGAGAAGGTCTTCTCTTCCTGGAGCGTGAGCCTAAAGGGCTTGAGCCACCAAACCTTCCACGAGCGTTTTGACTTCAGCACGGGGCAAATATCGGCGTTTCGAGAATTTCCTCCGTCCCTGAAACCCGTTCCGTAATTTTTCGTTCCAGAAAAGAATAATTTAGCGCGCTCTGCGTTAGACCCCCGCTTATGCTTCGATTTGCCCGCCACCGTATTGGGTTGTTTTTATGCTCGGGGCTTTTGCTCTGGGGCTGCTCCAATACCCGGGATGGCAGGGTTTATCGTTTGTACCATAACGTGAACGCCCGGTACAACGGGTTTTTCTACGCCACGGAGGCGATGCGGGAGGCGCAGGAGCGACTGGATTCAACGTATGTTGAGAACTACGACGAAATCCTGCCCATCTTCATCGAGGTGGACTCGTCCACCGCGAAGACCGTGGAACCCCTCTTGGAACGGGCCATCGAAAAGTGCACCCGCGTCGTGGGCAAGCACACCTTGCAACCGGCCCGAAGCCAGCAGAAGAACATCAAATGGCCAGAGCTCAACCGGTTCATCGATGACAACTACGACGTCATCGGCCGTGCGCACTTGATGTTGGGCGACCTGGAGAAGGCAGAAGAGGTGTTTCAGTACCTCGTGCGCACCTTGGATTACGACGATGCGCAGGCCTGGAGCAATGCCTGGCTCGCCCGGGCCTACATGGCGCAAGGGGATCAGGTCCGGGCGAACAACGCCCTGATGAAAGCGGCCTCATTCCGGGCGACGAAGGATGAGGTCCGGTCCTTCGTCGGCCTGGTTCAGACGGCGTATTACTTGAAGTACGAGCAGTTGGACCAGGCGATTTTGCGGCTCGAGGATGCGGTGAAGTACCTCCCCAAGGGCATGGAGCGCGCCCGGCCCACGTTCATCCTCGCGCAGTGTCTCGAAGCGGCTGGCCGTTCTGCGGAGGCCATAGAGCGGTACAAGGAGGTGGTGGATATGCGGACGCCTTACGAGCTTGAATTTTACGCGAAGATTCGGCAGGCCATGGCCTTCGATCGCCGCGGCGGGTCGAGCGAACCCATTGTGGCCCTGCTCGAGGAAATGCTCGAGTCCAAGAAGAATGAGCAATACCGGGACCAGATTTATTATGCGCTGGCGGAATTGGCCTTGGAAGAGCGGCGGGTGGACGATGGATTCGCATTGTTGAAGCTATCGCTTCGGGAAGAGACCGGCAACGATCGCCAACGCATGAAGGGCTACCTCAAGCTCGGGGATCTTTACATGGGCGATTTGGACTACGTCAATGCGCAAGCGTACTATGACAGCGCCGTGACCTATCTGCCGTCGGACCACCCGCGCCATGCGGAGGTGAATGCGCTTGCGAAGAACTTGACGGACCTGGTGAGAAACCTGCAGATCATCGAGGAGCAAGACAGCTTGCTGGCGTTGTGCGATTTGGATGAAGGCGATCGGCTGGCGCGCTTAGACCAAATCGTCGCCGACCTCGAGGCGGAGGCAGAGCGTCAGCGACTGGCGGCAGAGGAGGCGGCCCGCAGGGAAGCAGAGGGAATCGGCACGGGGGGGGAGGGCATGTTTTGGCCTTACAATGCGCAGTTGAAGGCAACAGGACGACGCAACTTCCAGGATTACTGGGGAGATCGGCCGTTGGAAGACCATTGGCGCCGGTCGCGCAAGATGGCGAGTGGCTTCTCGGAAACGGCAGAGGAAACGGAGGAGGAGGGGGCTGTCGCTGAGGGCGCGCCAACGGAGGCCGGAAAGATTCCCACGCGGGATGAATTGTTGGCGGGGTTGCCTTGCGAGCCGGAGCAGCGGGCGGAAGCCTTGGCGAAGATTGCGGAGGCGTATTACAATGCGGGTTTGGACTACAAAGAGAAGCTATCCGACCCCCCCAACGCCATCCTGAGCTGGCAGACGTTGCTGGAGCGATTTGAGGAAAGCGACTTCCATCCGACCGCACATTATCAACTCTTTAGGACGTATTTGCAGCGCGAAATCGAAGAGAACTATCAGAACCCGTTCTGCGGCACGTGCAATTCGGAGCATTGGGCGGCGGAGATTCTGCGCCGGTACCCGGGGAGTGAATGGGCGGTTTTGGTCGAGAATCCGGATTTTGCCGACGAAGAGGAGGTCCGGCGCGAGGCAGAGCGCGTGGTGTACGAAGGCCACCTGATGCGCTATTATGACAAGCAGTACCAGAGCACGCTGCTCGCGGTTTCTGCCATCATCGAATCGGAGCCGGAGAATCACTTCCTTTGCAAGTACCGGTTGCTCAAGGCCCAATGTGTAGGGGGATTGAGTGCGGTGACCCGGGACAGATTGGCCTACTTCGAGGCGCTGTATGCTGTCGTGGACGGGTGTCCCGAGACGGAGGAGGCGACCTTTGCGCTGGAGTTGCTCACCGCCTTGGGGGGATTGCGGGAGCCGGAGGGCGGTGTTCAGGCAGATACGACGGAGCAGAAGACACCGGAGATCTATGCGCACAAGCCGTACTTGGAACACTACTTTGCCATTGTGGTGCCTGTGGGCCGTGGAAACCCGGAGCAGGTAAAGGGCCAGATTTCAGACTACAATGCGAAGAACCACCTCGCTGCGAATCTGCGGATTACGGCGAATTTGCTGGATCGTTCCCACCAGATCATCCTGGTGAAGAGCTTCCGGCGCCAAGACTACGGGATGACCTATTACGAGGCCTTTACGACGAACCGAGAGGCGCTCACGGAACTCAACGCCTCGGGATATGACATGTTTCTCATCTCCAGTGAGAATTACGTCGAGTTGTTCAAATCCAAGAAGTTAGAAGAGTACAAGGCCTTCTTTGCTCAGTACTATTTAACAGCGGGTCGTTGATAACTCGCAGTTGTTTTTCTACCTTGCCGGCATGATTCGTATGCCAAACAAATCCCAAAGAACAGACGCTGTTCAGGACCGGGCGATCAATCGCATCGTCGAAGGAACGACTTTCCGCGGAACCATCGAGAGCGAAGGAAGCTTTCGGGTGGATGGTTCCTTCGAAGGCGATCTTCACATTCAAGGTCGCTTGGTGATCGGGGCGCAGGGGTCTGTTATGGGGGTCGTGCGCTGCGGACAGTGTGAGGTCGAGGGACGGTTGGAGGGCGACGTGACCATCCAGGAACTGCTGGCCTTGAAGTCCACGAGCCGCGTGCAAGGGGAGCTGAAGTATGGGCAGTTGAGCGTGGAGGCCGGCTCTCAGGTCTCGGGCGTCATGCAGTTGATGTCCAAGGTGAAGGAGATGGGGGGGGAGCGACTCGGGCGCAAATCCGCCTCTGCGCCGGTGACAGAGCGCGCGACATCTGACGCCATTTGAAAGGGGATCCCCAGCCGGTAAAACCCCCAATTCCCGCCTCTCCCTCAGCGGGACAGTCCATTTTGCGTTTCTCGGGCATGGCGACGACCATGGCCATCACCATATTGGGCTTTGTCTGGGTGGGAAGAAAGTGGGACGCCCAATCGGAATCTGAGACGCCTTGGGGAACGCTTGTCGGGGCAATCGTCGGAACTTTGGTGGCGATGTATGTGATGATTCAACTGGCATGGAAACGAAAATGAAGTGGCGTTTTTGGGGTCAGCTTGCGCTGTTGGCGGGAGCGGTTTACGGTTTGGGCTGGGGGATTCCCGGGTTTGAGGACTTCGCTCGGGGTGGACTCTGGCCCGCGATGGTGGCCGGTTATGCCGTGATGAGCGGGGCATTGATGAACTGGGTGGAGCGCGCCTCCGCGGTCAGCGGTCTGCGCTTCGTCAACGCCGTGCAGGGCTCCACCGGCATAAAGTTGTTGGTCACCTTGTCTTGCATCGTCGCCTACATCTTGTCAGGTGGCCCATACCGCGCCCCATTCGCCTTGGGATTCTTTGCGGTGTACGTCGCGAATACAGCGCTCTTCGTCCTGCACATTCAGCGCTTGAATAAACGCAAGCAATAGCAAATCAATTATTTAGCAGTCCAAATCCGAAGTTCACACAATCTGGGTGTGGACGGGAGATATTTCCTATTTTTGCGCCGAATTTCATCCAGCCCAGTTGAAAAATTTTGTGATGATCCGCCGTGTATTGCAAAGGTCTTTCGGGGTCTGCTCTTTGGGTGCCATGCTGTTCTCGTTCACGGCGTCCCGTGCGTCTCAGCCGGGAGCCGTGGCTGTGGATAGCGTGCATGGGCAATCCACGGCGCATGTGGAGGGCTTGGATTCCACGGACCTTGGGAACCACGAGGGTCACGAGGGTCATCATGGAGAGGCGTTTGAGGCGGGTGAATTCATTGTAAATCACATTTCTGACGCGCACGACATTCACCTCTTCGGGGATGTGCACATTCCACTTCCCGTCATTTTGCATGTAGCGGGTCACGGTTGGGACGTCTTTATGAGCAGCGCCTTGGAGGGTCATGGCCATGGGGATAAGCACGGCGTGGGCGCGCTGGGTGTCCATTATACGCTACACGGTGCGGAGAAGGAGGTGATGGTGGATGGCGTTCCCACCCCGGTTTTGGCGGGTACCATCACGGCGGACAACGGCGCCAAGGTCCTGGACTTCAGCATCACGAAGTCGGTCTTCGGAATGTTGTTGATGATGGCGTTGATGTTGTACATCTTCGTGACCATGGCACGGGGATACGCCCGGAATCCCGACGAGGCGCCCAAGGGGCTTTCGAACGCGCTCGAACCGCTCATTCTTTTCATCCGCGATGAGGTGGCACACCCTGCCCTGGGCCACAACACCAACCGGTTCATGCCTTTCTTGCTCTCGGTTTTCTTCTTTATTTTCTTCTCTAACTTGCTGGGCCTGATCCCATTTATTGGCGGATTCAACATCACGGGCACCTTGGGCGTCACATTGGTGATGGCCACCATGGTCTTCCTCATCACTTCGTTCAGCGGGAACAAGCACTACTGGGGTCACGTGTTGTGGATGCCCGGTGTGTTGTGGCCCATCAAGGCGCTCATCCTCACACCGATTGAAATCATCGGAATTTTCTTAAAACCCGCCGTATTGATGATTCGTCTCACGGCGAATATCACTGCTGGCCACATCATCATTCTCGCATTCACGAGTTTGATCTTCATCTTGGGCAAGCACGGAGAAGCTCCGGCCGTGGGAATGGGGGTAGGGGTTTTCTCCACCCTCTTCATGGTATTCATGTACTGCCTGGAACTTCTGGTTGCCTTTTTGCAGGCGTATGTCTTCACCCTGCTTGCAGCACTCTACTTCGGGGACGCCAAGCAAGAGGCCCATCACTGAATTTAAAATCCATCCAAACCTTATCTTATGGAACTGTTGAACATCCTTCTGGAAGTAGAATTGCAAAAGGGCCTTGCCGCCCTCGGTGCAGGTGTAGCAGCGATCGCAGCAGGTATCGGCGTAGGCCGCATCGGTGCTGCTGCTTTGGAGTCTATGGCGCGTCAACCTGAGGTGGCCGGCGACATCCGTTCCAACATGATCGTTGCTGCGGCTCTGGTCGAAGGCGTTTCGCTGTTCGCAGTAATCGTTTGCTTGCTGGTAGCGCTCTGATTGCATGGGAGCTTTGCTGACACCCGCCCTGGGTACGCTGGTCTGGTCGAGCATCGCCTTCTTGGTGGTGCTGTTCCTGCTCAAGCGCTTTGCCTGGGGCCCGATTCTTTCGGCGCTCCAGGAGCGGGAGCAGCGCATCACGGATGCGCTGGGATCGGCTGAGCGGGCCCGGCAGGAAATGGCACAGCTCAACTCCGACAACGAGCGATTGTTGCGGGAGGCACGCGCAGAGCGTGAGGTCATTTTGAAAGATGCGCGGGAAGCTGCCGAAAAGCTGGTCTCAGACGCACGGTTGCGCGCCAAGGAAGAGGCCGAAAGGGATTTGGCCTTGGCAAAAGACGCCATCGCCATTGAGCGAAAAGCGGCCATTGCCGAGCTGAAATCGGAAGTTGCGGCGCTGTCCGTTTCCATCGCAGAGCAATTGGTTCGCCGCGAGTTGGGACAGGATGATGCGCAGCAGGCGCTCGTGAAAAAGTTGATGGACGAATCTCCTCTGAACTGAGAGCGCCATGGCACAGCCACGTGTAGCGAGCCGGTATGCCAAGTCCTTGATGGACCTGGCCATCGAGCGAAACGAACTGGACCGAGTCGCTTCGGACATGGCGTTGCTCGAAAAGACCCTGCTTGGTAGCGCGGACCTCATGTCCTTGCTCGCCTCTCCGGTGATCAAGGCAGATCAGAAATTGCGCGTGTTGCGTGCGATTTTCTCGAGTGAAATGAGCTCGCTGTCTCAGGGGTTTGTCGACATTCTCGTCGAGAAGGGTCGAGAGCCCATGTTGATTTACATCCTCAAAGCTTGGAGTGAATTGTTGCGCAAAAAGCGGAACATTCTATCCGCAGAAGTCCGTTCTGCGGTGGCATTGAGCCCGGCATCTCGAGAGGGGATTCTCTCCCACATCTCCAAGGTGCACAAGGGAACGATTGAGTTGAATGAAGTGGTTGACCCTTCCCTGATCGGGGGGTTTGTCCTCCGGCTGGAGGACAAGATGATGGACGTTTCCATCAAAAGGCAGCTCGCGGCCATGCGCCGAGAGTTGGTAGAACATCAATATGAGGCCGGATTCTGATTCCGGCAGTTAGAAAAACGCAGTCATGGCAGACATCAATCCAGCAGAAGTCACGTCGATTCTTCGCGAACAGCTTTCCGGAATCAAGACGGCCCAAGAACTTGAAGAGGTAGGTACAGTGCTTCAGGTAGGGGACGGAATTGCCCGCATCTATGGCCTGAGTCATGTGCAATCCGGTGAGTTGATCGAATTCGAGAATGGCATCCGCGGCATCGCATTGAACCTGGAAGAGGACAATGTGGGTGCCGTGTTGTTGCAGCCTTCGGGGGACTTGCGCGAAGGCGCTACCGTACGCCGTACGGGTCGTATCGCCTCCGTCAAGGCGGGCGAAGGCATGTTGGGTCGTGTCGTGAACACCCTGGGTGAGCCGATCGATGGAAAGGGGCCCATCGGAGGAACGCTGTATGAGATGCCGCTGGAGCGCAAGGCACCTGGGGTAATTTATCGCCAGCCGGTTGCAGAACCCCTCCAAACGGGCATCAAGTCCATCGATGCGATGATTCCGATTGGCCGTGGTCAGCGGGAATTGATCATCGGAGATCGTCAGACGGGAAAGACCACGGTGGCTATTGATACCATCCTGAATCAGAAGGAATTCTATGAGGCAGGGGAACCGGTTTTTTGCATCTATGTCGCGATTGGACAGAAGGGCTCTACGGTTGCAGGTATTCTGAAAACGCTGGAGGACAATGGAGCGTTGCCTTACACGGTGATCGTTGCAGCTACGGCCTCGGATCCGGCGCCACTTCAGTTCTACGCCCCGTTCACCGGCGCTGCGATTGGTGAGTATTTCCGGGACACTGGCCGTCCTGCCTTGGTCGTGTACGATGACTTGTCCAAGCAAGCAGTTGCCTATCGCGAGGTCTCCCTGTTGTTGCGCCGCCCTCCAGGACGTGAGGCTTATCCCGGAGACGTTTTCTATCTGCATAGCCGCCTTTTGGAGCGTGCAGCCAAGGTGATCGGGGAAGACTCCATTGCCCGCGAGATGAATGACCTTCCGGAGTCCCTAAAGGGCGTGGTGAAGGGTGGGGGGTCTTTGACGGCTTTGCCGATCATTGAGACCCAGGCGGGTGACGTATCTGCTTACATCCCCACCAATGTCATTTCGATTACGGACGGACAGATTTTCTTGGAGAGCAACCTGTTCTTGAGCGGCGTCCGACCTGCCATCAACGTAGGCATCTCGGTCAGCCGGGTAGGGGGTTCCGCACAGATCAAGTCGATGAAAAAAGTGGCGGGTACGCTGAAGTTGGACCAGGCACAGTATCGCGAGCTGGAGGCTTTTGCGAAGTTTGGTTCGGACTTGGATGAGGCTACGAAGGCGGTATTGGGCAAGGGGGAGCGCAACGTAGAAATCCTCAAGCAGGATCAGAATTCGCCCATGACGGTGGAGGAGCAAATTGCGATCATCTACTGCGGAACGAATAACCTGCTTCGGAACGTGCCGGTGAACCGGGTACGGGAGTTTGAGCAGGCTTTCCTCGATTTGTTGCGATCGAAGCACAGCCAGGTGTTGTCTGACCTCAAGGCGGGCAAGTATGGGGATGCCCAGACCGACGTTTTGACTTCCGTCGCGAAGGAGGTAGCTGCACAATACGCATAACCGGTCATGGCAGGAGGACTCAAGGAAGTACGCGAACGGATTGGCTCCGTGCAGAATACCATGCAGATTACCTCTGCGATGAAAATGGTATCTGTGGCAAAGTTGCGCCGTGCCCAAGAGGCCATCACCCGGATGCGGCCTTATGCTGAGAAGTTGCAGGCCATTCTGTCCAATGCGAGTGCGTCGATGGAGGAGGGAGGCAGCGTGTATGCGACGCGTCGTTCAGTCAAGCGGGTATTGCTCGTCGTGGTTACCTCCAATCGGGGTCTATGCGGCGGCTTCAATAACAACGCCATCAAAGAGGCAAACCTTGCGATGCGTCGTGAAGGTGTAATCTTTGAAGTTCTTCCTCTTGGAAAGAAGGCACATGATGCCTTTCGCAGAAGAGAGGAGTTAAAACCGCAGGGTTTTGCAGCGGATGCTTGGCAGATTTTTGACCACTTGTCTTTCGGGGCCATCCAGGATTTGGGGGAAGTAATTCTGCGGCGCTTTGCCGCTGGAGAGTTGGACGAGGTGCGATTGATTTACAATCGGTTCGTCAATGCGGCGGTGCAGATCCCCACGAACGAGCAGTTGCTCCCGATGGAACCCAAGCAAGAGGGAGAGGGCAAACAAACGGCAAGCCCTACCGGGGTAGAGTACATTTTTGAACCGTCGCGGGAGGAGATTGTGGAGCGCATTATCCCCAATGCATTGATGGTCCAATTCTACAAAGCCGTATTGGACAGCCATGCATCAGAGCATGGATCGAGGATGACCGCTATGCATCAGGCCACGGAGAACGCGGGGGATTTGTTGCGGGATTTGAGAATCAGCTACAACAAGGCGCGACAAGCGGCGATTACAACGGAGATTCTGGAGATCGTCGCAGGTTCAGAAGCCTTGGAGGGTTAATCGAAAACCAGCGTAGATTTCAGCCGTGAGCCTGAGACTGCGCATCTATCTGTCCATGTTGGTGTTGTTGGCTTGTTCTCTGTTGGGGACGGGCTACGTGGCCTTTCGATATACCCAGAGCCAAGAAGAAATTTATAACCTCCAGCGACTAGAACGCAAGGAGGGCGCTGTGGAGCGGAGCATGGATTGGGTGTTGCAGCAGCGGGAGGGGGAGTTGAATGACCAATCGGTGAACGAACTCTTCTCGGACAAAATCTGCGAACTTTCCGACGTCCATGACGTGGACATTTCCCTTTACAGTCCAGAGGGTTTATTGTGGATCAGCTCCGTTCCCGGCAAGCCTTCGGATTCCACCGCGAGGATGGAGGTTCCCCCTGTTGTTTTATCGAGTTTGGCGGCAGGATCCTCGCGCGAGGAGGGAGAGGATTTGGACTTGGGCAAATACGTTCAGGCGTATTGGAATCACTTTGATTCTGACGGAAATGTGGCCATGGTGGTTAACGTCCGTTATGAAAAACGGCCGCTGGATGGAGGTGGATTTTGGACTTTCTTCAACCAGCTGGCCCCGGTATATGGGGTGTTGTTTTTGGCGACCAGCGCGTTGGGTTTGTTGCTGACACGGGCGATTGTAGGGCCCTTGCGGGCATTGCGGGATAGCATGAACCAATTGGACCTCAAATCACCGGTTCCGTTGAGTTATCCTCAGAATGATGCCATCGGAGAACTGGTGTCAGAATACAACCGCTTGCAACAGGAACTGTCGACCAAGCTGGAGGAGTTGACGAGGAAGGAAAGGGAGGGGGCTTGGCGAACGATGGCGGTTCAGGTGGCTCACGAGGTGAAAAACCCGCTCACCCCCTTGATGCTCGGTGTCCAGCAATTGGAGAAGGCTTACCGCGATAATCACCCGGACTTTCCGGTTCGAATTCGACGGTTTGCGCAGATGGCCCAGACGCAGATTGAGAGCCTCTCTCAAATCGCAGAGGACTTTCGCAACCTTTCGCAATGGGATGAATTGCCCGTGAAGCGTACGGATTTGTTGGCCGTCCTGCGCAGCGCCACGGATTTGTTTGTGCTCGGGCAGCCGGGAATTCAATGGAGTTTTGAAATTCCCGAAGAGGAGATTTGGGTTTGGGCTTCACCCACCCACTTGACACGCGTCTTCAATAACTTGATTAACAACGCATTGGACGCTATCCGGGAAACACATGACGGACGAATGGGCGAAGTTTCCATCGTAATTCGGCCGGAGAAGGATAGCTGCAGGGTTATTCTTCAGGACAATGGCGTCGGAATTTCGATAGAAAACATGAAGCGAATCTTCGACCCTCAGTTCACCACCAAGGCGCAAGGCTCAGGATTGGGCTTGGCCATGGTCAAGGCGATTATGGAGCAATTTGGAGGCTCGATTGACGTCGAATCCGACGGTTTGAATGGAGCGCGTTTCACGTTGACCTTGAGAAGGGCCCACTGAAGCCCACAGGCGCCTCAAAAAACGAATCCGACCCCAGAAGACCAGTAAGTCATCGCTTCGAGGGGAGTTGCCCCATTTTCGATGAGATAAGTGGCCCAAGAGCCTTCCGGCGCGGTAATCCAGGCGGCCTCCAAGGTCCAAACCAAGTGTTTTCCCCTGCACGAGAGGAGCCCTGAAAAATGTTGCCCGCCATGAAATTGTGCGTCGGGTGTGATTTTCACGGAAGGTGAGTCGAAACGCAAGTTGCGCTCGTTGTGCGCTTCGAGGATGCGGGAGCGCATGCCGAAGGGAAGCCGATACAACGCGTGAATGCCCCAGATGGAATTGAGTTGCTTTCCCACGCCCAACTCCAAGTAGGGCATTTCCGTCCGTTTGGGAATCACGGGGTAATCATTGCTGGGCCAATACCAGTTTCCCCCGTAGATTGCCTTCAGTCGATTGTAATCGTCCATATACGAGACCCAGCGAAGTTCATCGGCTTGAAAACCCACCTTGCTCTCATCGGAGATCAGCGTTCCTTCCACGTAACCCAGCACGGGGGTCATGCCGGTTCCCAGGGTCAGTGAGACGGGCAGCAAATCTTCCTGCAGCCAGGTGATTCGCGCGCCCCGAGGCCGTCCAGCTTCTCCGAGGTCTGGCAAAGCCCCCTGCAGGGGTCCATACTGCATCGCATAGAGATGCCCATCGATCTGGCTGAGGTTCCAGTCCGGATGGGTTTTCTCTGTGATTTCCCGAATGGCTTGAAAATTGGTGCTGGCGTTGAAAGCCCCCAGGGTGCTCCAAGCCGTGTGGATTGTAACGGCAAAGCCTTGTTGTTCAGGCTTGTAGGCCAAAACAGAATCTTGCAAGGCGGAATACAGCGTCCAAATGGACTTCCGAGGAGCGTCGGGTCCGGAATCGGCAAACATGCCCTCTTGCAGCCGCTGGGCATTTGCATTCAAGAACGCTGCGCACAAGAGCAGTCCGCAGCAGGCGGAGCGAAGGACACGCGAAATCATTGGAACTCGAATTTGCCGCCGTAACCCACCACTTGACAGGTGGTGGTCACCACGAAGGGGCGACGCTGCTCTTGGACGATGAACTTGGGGTTCACAAGCACATCGAAGTCGGTGCCTTGGAGGGCCTTGGCCACCGCAGCAGTTTTCTCCGCCCGTCCCGGCCCCCGCCCGAAGTCCATGGAGGGATAGACGGCTGTGACCCGTTCTGCGCGCTTAAATACACCCAGGATGACAGTGGTTCGCGCGACGCCCATGAGGGTCTGGGTGGTGTCCACCTGCACATCGACCTGCACCGGCGCGATGTCCAGAATCACACGGCCCTCCGCGAGCTTGGCGCTCCGGTAGGTATGGGTGCAACCTGTCATCATCAAAATCAGCCCGCCCCAGGCGAGGGTATGGAGGAGAAAGCGTTTCATGAATCTCAGCATTTGTCGCAGGGAAAGAAAATGGGTCGGCTCGGAACCGCATCGTTTTCAAATGCGGCGGTTTGGAGATTGAGCAAATAAAGCCCATCCGGCACATCGTTGGGCACAAACAGAAACTCTGTAATGGTCGCTTGGTTGCGCGGTGCATCCGGAATCCCCCAAAAAGCGTGGTGGCCTGCCAGAATTCCGCCATCCACCTCGCGATCCACGCTGGGCAGGTCGGTCAGCAGATGATCCACCCCGACGGAAGCCCAGTGGCCGAGCGTTTCACTCGCGAAATACGGAGGATTCGTGTTGGACCAGTTCTTCTGAGGCTTGGCGGGGTCGTTGGGCAAAGTGCGGACCGCCAGCGCCGGAGGAAGTGGACTGTCGACGGGAAGGCCCAAGGATTGCCATGTCTCGGCCACCGCAACCGCCACGCGATCAGGCGCGAGCCAACGGTCGCCATTCGCGAGACCTTCGGGTACCACAGAAATCAACAGACACGGCATCCAAGCGGGAATCTGCACCGCAGTCATGGGATAGACGTCCGGCGTGATGTGCCCACGACATTCGGTATGCGTTCCGTGACCATGGGGGTTGAAGGCCAAATCGCGAAAGTTCACCGAACCCCCTTCCGCCACCGCCCCCACGAACCCATTCGCCCGAACGGGTTCGAAACGCGGGGCATCCACGTACCAAGCCCGGGGTCCGCCAGGCCCCACTGCACAGGAAGCGTCCACCGGCTCTTTCCACCGCACCTTCCAAGCTGTCCCGGCCCAATTAAAAGTCCACTCCATCGTCATGCGGGGCGAAGTTAAGCCCCCCCCTTCCCCGAACACCCTCGGGCATAAAAAAAGGAGCGACCCACCGGCCGCCCCTTTTCTCAAAGTCTTTCGAAGCGATTAGCGGATCAAGAAACCCACCCGCAAAGAAGCCTGGTAGTTGTTTCCGATTTCGCGCATGCCCAAGTGACCCGTGTCCACATCCCCGACGATGGCCACCGGAGCGTCAGCCGTAGAGGCTTGACCGGTAGCGAGGTTGAAGGCCACCAAGTCACTGATTTCTAAAGTGTAGTCGGTGATGTTTGTCTTTCCGAATCCGAACCCAGCTTCAAATCCGAGGTACATCGCATCGGTGAAGTAGAAGTCTGCACCCGTGACCAAGTTGAGACCGAAGGCGTTGTAGCCCTGCTTCTCTTTTACCGACCAGAGCACATTTTTCTCGAGGTTGCCGAT
>JBEEPJ010000003.1:0-29257 GCA_041191165.1 Bacteroidota bacterium
GGCCACCAAGCCCACCACGATGACCAAAAGAATGAGCAGTTTCATAATGAATGGGGTCTTCTGTGCTTAATCAGTGGTGAAGGTCTTTTGACTCCTGCAGCATCGGGTGGTTCACCGGAATCAGCGGAGCTTTCGACAACGCACTTAGAGAGCGGTGGATGAACAGCCCTAAGAATCCCAGGAACAATCCCACCTCAAAGATGCCAAATTGATTGTGGTCAAACATCGTTCCGGGAATGACCATCAAATACACATCCACGAAGTGACCAACGAAGATCAGGAAGGCCACAGGGATGACGAATTTCACATTCCGCTTGGCATCTCGAGCGATGAGCATGTAAAACGGAACCGCGAAGTTGACGAAGAACATCGCCACGTAAGGAATGCGATAAGAAGTGAAGAATCGATTCGTGTAATAGGTGACCTCTTCAGGGATATTCGAGTACCAGATGAGCAGGTATTGGCTGACCCAGAGGTAGCTCCACAACATCGAAATGGCAAACATCCACTTCGAAAGGTCGTGCATGTGGCTCTCATTCACCTCTTGGAAGTAGCCCTTCGAGCGCAACCAAATCAGGGTCACATTCGCGAAGATGATAAAGCTGACCCACATGCCTGAGAATACATACCAACCATAGAGGGTAGAGAACCAGTGCGTGTCAATGGACATCAGCCAGTCCCAAGCCAACGTGGAGCTAAATACCGCGAAAAACACCAGGAACAGCGCGCTCCGCCGGAATTGCTTGTAGTGCAATTCGAGAGACGGCTGACTGTCCTCTTGCAATGACCATCTGCGGAACAGTCGCGCAAAAATCAGGAACGTCGCAATGTAGGCGATGGTCCGGAACCAGAAGAAGGCCGGCGCAAAATAGGCTCCCTTCTTGTCGATGATGTGATCGTAGTTGGGATTGGGCACGGCTCCCTCCACAGCCTCGTTTGCATACGTGACGTTTTCCCCTTCACCGATGACGTAAGGATGGTACAGGCTCTCATCCATCCAGTGGTAGATGTGATTCCAGTGCAGTTGACCCGCTAACAAAACCAGGACGATGACCCCCGCACCGATGGGCAGGAAATGCCAGATCGCCTCCCACAGGCGCTTCAGCTGTGCGGACCACGCGGCCTCTACCGCGTAATTGAGGGCGTAGAAGAACAACGCAGATAAGGAAATGCCAAACCAGAAAAATCCATTGACCAATAGATTCGACCACCAGCGCTGGTGGTGATCCGAGTGATCCGTCAAGTAGCCCCCGATCAGAGCCACTGCGCCAATGGCCATCAGCACGATGGAAAATTGCTTGGCGCGACCTTCGAATTGAAATTGTTTCATCAGTTCATCATGGCCGTGGCACTGGCTGCTGCTGGTGCCGGTTGAAGTGTATCCGCGGGAGTAGCGTCGGTGGGCATGGTGCCGCCGTTTTGCAGGACCTTGATGTACTCGATGACCAACCAACGATCACGCTGTGACAACTGGGAGGCATGCGAGCCCATGAGGCCCTTGCCATAGGTCAACGTATGGAACATCTTTCCTTCCGGCAAATCCTTGAGCTTATCGGAATAACTGGGAATGCCCTCGATGTGGCCATTCCGGGAAAGCGCACCATCGCCGGCACCCTTCTCTCCATGGCACTGTGAGCACATCTGGTCGTAGATCACCTTGCCCGCCTCTGCGTGGGCGAGACTCGTAACGAGCGGGCTCTTGAGCGCCAATCCCGCCTGTTCATATCCCTCCAGCGTATTGGGATAGGGGTAGGGCATCAAAAATGCCTTTTCAGCGGGATTGAACGGAATGGTTCCCACAACCGGCCGCCGAGCGGAAGGCGTCATCCGCTGTTGCTCAGCCGTTTCAAATCCCACATCGTAGGGGTCTTGACCGTAGTCCACGTAGGCTTCAATGGCCGGTGAGCGGTACATGTCGGGCATGTACTCCAATCCCGGGCTGTCCGGATCTGATACACATCCGGTCCCCAATGCCGCGCCTACAATGGCGAGCATCAGAGAGAGTGAGTTCCAGCGCAATTCCATCAGTGAGATTCTTTGACACTCAGTTCAACCAGAGCGGTCGCCTTCACCGCTGCCTCCAATTCATCGACGCTCATCGCCTGGCCGTCAGCCGCGATTTCCATCACGAACATGTTATCCGTGGTTCTGGGATCCGGGTTGGTGGCAGGCATACCTGGAAGGGTTCCATTGCGCAACAAGTAGGTGAGCGCCATGCCATGTGCACCACACAATACACTGAATTCGAAGGTGACTGGAATGAAAGCGGGCAGGTTCTCGATGAGCGAGAAACTGGGTTTTCCTCCGATGTTCATGGGCCAATCATGGATCATGAAGTACCACATCCCCAACAGGGCCAGGGTGGTGCCGGTGGTCGCATACATGAAAGCCGCAATGGCCAGTCGCGTGCGCTTCACCCCGATGATGGGATCGATCCCGTGAATCGGGAAGGGGGAGTACACCTCGCGGATGTGGATGCCCTTGGAGACCAACTGCGTCGCTGCTTGCTTCAGCGTATCGTCGTCGTCATACATGACGTGAAATACCTTTCCCATGGCGCGTTCAGTGTGATTCGTGCGACTTTTTGTAATTCTCTCCGCTCGACTTGAGGATGGTCTTGAGCTCGTTCAAGGCCAAAACAGGGAAGAACCGGGCAAACCCCAGGAACAGCGTGAAGAAGATGCCCAAGGTGCCGATGAAGATGCCCACGTCGACCGAGGTGGGGTGAAACTCTCCCCAGCTGGAAGGATTGTAATCCCGGTGGATGGAGGTTACGATAATCACGTAGCGCTCGAACCACATACCGATGTTGACCACAATGGAGAGGATGAACGTGGCGATCAAACTCCGGCGAATCTTTTTGAACCAAAACAGCTGCGGGCTGATCACGTTGCAGGTCATCATGATCCAGTAGGACCAGCTGTAGGGACCGCTGAAGCGATTGATGAACGCGTAGCTCTCATACTCGACACCGGAGTACCAAGAGATGAATAGCTCGGTCAGGTAGGCCACCCCGACAATCGACCCCGTCACGATGATGACGATGTTCATGTACTCCACGTGCTTGACGTGGATGTAGTTCTCGAGTTTCATTCCCTTGCGCATGATGAGCAACAGGGTCTGCACCATGGCGAAGCCAGAGAAAACCGCCCCCGACACGAAGTACGGCGGGAAGATGGTCGTGTGCCAACCGGGGATCACGGAGGTAGCAAAGTCCATCGAAACGATCGAGTGAACCGAGAATACCAGCGGCGTGGCGATGCCCGCCAGCACCAGGCTGACCTCCTCGAAGCGGGTCCAGTGTTTGGCCCGTCCACTCCAACCGAAACTCAAAAACCCGTAAATCTTCTTCGCCAGTGGCTTCTTCATCCGATCGCGAATCGTGGCGAAGTCGGGGATCAACCCGATGTACCAGAAGACGAGCGAGACCGAGAAATACGTCGAAATGGCGAACACGTCCCACAACAGCGGCGAGTTGAAATTCACCCAGAGGGAGCCGAACTGGTTGGGCAAGGGCAACACCCAGTAACTCACCCAAATCCGACCCATGTGAATGCCGGGGAAGATGGCCGCCATGATGACCGCGAAGATGGTCATGGCTTCTGCCGACCGGTTGATGGCCATCCGCCACTTCTGGCGGAAGAGCAACAACACCGCCGAAATCAGCGTGCCGGCGTGTCCGATTCCCACCCACCAAACGAAGTTGGTGATGTCCCACGACCAACCCACCGTCTTGTTCAATCCCCAAACCCCGATTCCCGTTCCCAACAGGTACAGGATGCTCCCCACGCCATACACGGCGATGAGGGCCGCGATGGTGATCATGATTTTCCAACCCATGGGGGCTGGCCCCTCGATGGGCCCGACCACGTCATCGGTGATGTCCTTGTAGGTCTTGTTCCCCAGGATCAGTGGTTCGCGAATGGCTGCTTCTCTTTGCATGGCTCTCGCTTAAGCTTGGGTGGGTTGTGTGGTCGTGTTGCGCACCTTCGTCATGTAGAAGATGTTGGGCTTCACCCCAATCTCCTCCAGCGCGTGGTAAGCCCGGTTGTTCTCCGAAACAGCGCGAACCGTGGAACGCGTGTCGTTGAGGTCACCGAACTGGATGGCGTGGGTCGGACAAGCCTCGGCGCAGGCAGTCACGACCGAACCGTCTGGAACAGGCGTTCCCGCTTTCTTCGCCTCCAACTTGCCCGCCTGGATCCGCTGGACGCACATGCTGCACTTCTCCATAACCCCACGGCTGCGAACCGTGACGTCGGGGTTGAGCACCATACGGGTCAAGGCGTCCTGGGCCGGGTTTGCGTGCGCGAATTTCTTGTAGCCCGGGTAGTTGAACCAGTTGAATCGGCGCACCTTGTAGGGGCAGTTGTTCGCGCAGTAACGCGTGCCGATGCACCGGTTGTAGGTCATCTGATTGAGGCCCTCGTTGCTGTGGGTCGTAGCCGCGACGGGACAAACCGTCTCACAGGGAGCGTGGTTGCAGTGCTGGCACATCATGGGCATGTGCACCGTCTGAGGATTCTCGGCCGGATCCTCCATCTTGCGGTAGGAGGCGATTTTGCCTACGCCTTCTTCCTCCCCCCGCTCCAAGCTGTAATCCGATGCGAAGAACCGGTCGATCCGCATCCAGTGCATATCGCGGTGGCGACGCACCTCATCCTTGCCGACTACCGGGACGTTGTTTTCGATATGGCAGGCCGTCACACAAGCACTGCAGCCCGTGCACGTCGTCAAATCGATGGTCATGCCCCAGCGGTGGCCTACATTTTCGACAGGGTGCTCATGCCACAGATCGAAAGCTGCCGTAGGCTTGCCGTCCTGGGCGTTGATCTTGCCATCTCCATTGACATCCTCATGGACGGCCAAGGTGATGAGTTTGTTCCATGAGGCCTTGCCTTTCTCTGCGTCCTTCTCTTGGAAGTAGGCATCGAACGTGGTCTCACGTACGATGGACTCCCGGCCCATGTAGGTGTTCTGAATCTGGGTCGTGGCGAGAGGGAAGGTGGCGCCGGTGGCGGTTACCTCTACGTTGTACTGCGAGAAGACTGGCAGGCCGTTGACCCATTGAGCCAATGGGAAAGCATTTTTTCCGATGGGCACCAATCCGCTATTTGCGTCGATAGCGTAGGAACCGTCTTCATTCGTGTGGAAAGCGGCGCGGCCGATGGCTTCGCCTGCTGCCCCGCGTCCATATCCCACCGCGATGCCCACCGTACCCGGTTTCTGACCGGGGAGCAGGAACGCGGGGAGCTCGATGGACTGATCGCCGACCTTCACGTTCACGACTGAGGCGGGTTTCTCCTGACCGATGTAGAGGTTGAGACCCAACGCCTCCATGTCCACGCGGGCCATGGTCACGTAGTTGTCCCAGGTGACCTTGGTCAGTGGATCCGGAGTCTCCTGCAGCATGGGGTTGGCTGCCTGATCGCCCTGTCCGAGGGTCGTCTTTTGATAGAGATCCAGTTCAAACTTGCCCCCCGCAACTTTTGCCACCGCCTGCAATGCCGCACCCAAGCGCGACACATTCTGACCGGGCGCTACGCCGTCCATGAACTGCGCCTGACCGGAATCAGGGGTGGCCATGAATCCGTCATGAAGGGCACTGTTCCAAGCGGAATCCGTGAACATGCCACCGGGCAGGTAGGCTGCATTCCAGGTTTGGCGCAGGAAAGTATACCAATCGGTGCTCGGGGCAGACATCCAATGGAGGAAGCTCTCGCCAGCAGCACGGGTTTTGAAGAGCGGAGAGATGGTCGGTTGTACGAAATCGACGCGGTCGCCGTAAGCCTGGAGGTCTCCCCAAGACTCCAACCAATGGTGGTCGGGAGCCACGACCTTGCAGCGGGACGCTGTTTCATCCGCCCAGCCGGCCGTACTCACCGAGAATGCCGTTTTCGACAATCCCGCATTAAAGGCTGCAGCCCGCGGGTGTGCGTAGGATGGGTTGACACCGTGCACAATCAAGCCGGCCACCTTGCCCCCGTTCATGTCCTCGATGAGGCGAGACATGGCTTCCTCATCCCCCCGGCCCAACAACCAGGGCTGATCCAACCGAACGGTTGTACCATAGGCCCCCAGCGCTTGGTTGATGGCTGCGACAATGACCTGGACATCGGCGTCATTGGAGCCTGATACGACCAATGCCTTGGCACCCGCCGCCTTCAGCTTATCCGAAGCGGCCTTCACCGCCTTCGAGGTCGCCTCATCCAGACCGGAACCTGCGTTTCCATTGACGATATGGCCATACAGCCCAGCGGCCACCTTGCCCAACTCCGAAGGCTTCACCGGCGTGCGGACATCCGCATTGGAGCCTGTGAGGCTCATTACCGATTCGAAAGCGTGCAGGTAGGACATGGCCCCAGCCTCGGGCTTGCGGTTGGCAGCCCAGTCTGGCACTTGGCGTGTGGTATCTCCCCACGTGCCCAAGAAATCTGCTCCGAGGGTGACTACTGCCTGTGCAGCGGCAAAATCGAACCGCGGAACGGCATCGACCCCGAACTCAGAGCGGTGCGCTGCGCGCAAACCCGCATAGCTGATGGCATCCCACTGAATGTGTTCCGCGCCCGTTGCCGAGCAAAATGCGGCAATGGCCCGACGCAAGCTGGGGCTGGCCACCGTGTTCGTAAGGACTACTTTGCGCCCCGCAACAGTCGGTGCAAAAGCGGATCGTACCGCATCGTCCACCTTGGACCACTCCGCAGCCTCCCCACCGGAAGTGGGGCCCTGCAACCGGGCGCTGTCATACAATCCCAAAACGGAAGCATTGACCCGCGCCCCCACCTTTCCGCGGCCCGTCACCCCATTCGACTTGATGAAGATGGGGCGACCCTCCCGCGTCTTGACCAGAACCTGGCCATAATCCTGGCCGTTGTAGAACGTGGAAGCGTAATGGTTTGCCACGCCCGGCGTCACCTCCTCGGGCTTGACCGTGTAGGGAATCGACTTGATGACCGGCGTCTCACAGGCAGCGAGCGTTGCCGCCGTCAAACTGAAACCCATGAACTTGAGAAAGTCCCGGCGTCCGGTATGGGTCGCATCAATCCGTTCATCGGAAAGGAACTCGTCCACCGTCTGCGCAGCCGGAAACTCCTGTTCCCGGATCGCCTGAAACGACTCCGTCTCGTGCAGTTCGTCGAGACCGGACCAGTAGCGTTTGTTTTGGGCCATTGGGCTTGTGGATATGGGGCTTAGTAGTGGCACTTGGCACACTCCCAGCCGCCAAGTTCTTTGACTGTGATTTGTTCGTCCTCGAGGTAGTTCCGCAACTCCTCGTTGCCGCGGAGGTGATCCTTCAAGCGGGCATGCACTTCTTCGTAGTAACCGCTGGAGGCCAAATCCACTTCCGCCTTGTTATGACATTCGATGCACCATCCCATCGTCAGGGTGGGCTTGGACAACTCAATCAGCTCCGGATACTTCTCCTTGAGTGCGTTGATATCCTCCACCTGGGCCACGCGTCCGACCGTGTAAGTTTCCACATCGCCGTGGCAGTTCTGGCAGAGCAGACCGCCGACCACCACGTGCTGTTCGTGGTTGAAGTAGACGTGATCGGGCAGGTTATGCACCTTGTTCCAGCGGATGGGTTCTCCTTTGAAGTCCGGCTGAGGCGCGGGATAACCGCTCTTGCCCTCCCCGTCGATATACGTTCCCGTTGCCGGGTCAAATCCGATGGCTGCGTAAATTTTCCCGATTTCCCGCTCGCCATAACGCTTGCCCTGCTTGACGGCTTTGTGGCAATTCATGCAGACGTTGGTCGAGGGGATTCCGGCGTGCTTGGACTCGTAGGCGCTGTGGTGACAGTACTTGCAATCCACCTCGTTCTCACACACGTGGACACTGTGGATGAACTGGATGGGCTGATTGGGTTTGTAGCCACTGACCACCCCGATGCCCATGAGGGCTTGGTAGCCCAACACCGCGCCATAGGCCACCAGGAACAATCCGATGATGGAGACAAACACCCGATTCTCCCACATCCAGGCCAGGGCACGCTGAAGGTACGTGGCATCGGCCAAGGGCGCTTCTCCCTTGTTTTCGCGGATGGCACTGGTCAGCGTACGGTTCACCCCCGCCGCGCTCAGGGCGATGATGAGGAACAGGACCAGCAGCACCACAAACCAAAGCGTGGAACCCGATCCCTCGTCGACCACCGGGACTTCATCGATGGTCACACAGTCCGATGTCGCCCCCCCCGCGGCTGCTGGAGCTGCACCTGGAGGCGCCTGGACATAGGCCATGATGTCCTTGATGTCCTGCTCAGAAACCGCTTGGGCCGCCATCAATCCGAAGGTGGGAACATAGCGCTCCACCAGGGATTTGATGTACGGATCCTTCGTGTCGACCGCCGCTTGTGGATTCTGAATCCATTTGATGAGCAGTTCTTCGCTGGCTCCCCATCGGTCTTTGATGCCCGCCAAACCCGGCGCGGCCAAGACCTCATTGGTCACCTTGTGGCAGGAGGCGCAGTTTGCCTTGAAAAGTGCCTCCCCTTTGGTGGCATCTCCCTCATCCCAAACTCCGGCATGCGCGGGAGCCCAGAGAAAGGCGGAGAAACACACGGCGATGAACCCTTGGACAGCCCATCGGACAGCCCGCGTGCGTTGGTGTTTGGTGTATTGCATAGCGGTGTTGACCCTCTATTTCGCGTGCAAAAGTAAACACGGAGGCCTGATTTATGAACGCTTTGTCAGGCCAAACTCATGCCCCAAACTTATTCAGAACGATTCTGAATAAGCCCTGTCTGGCCTGAAGTCCTCGTTATCCGGATCGTCTCGTGCGCCACAAAAAAGGCCGGAACCCCGCGGGGCTCCGGCCATCCTCAGCCGACCAAAAGCCAGCTTAAAATCAGTGCGAACGCAGGAAGCGCGTGAAGCCCTGCAGGTCCCCCTGGACGACATTTGCCACGTACATTCCTGCCGACCAGTCACTTACATCGAAGCGCCACTGCGATGCCTCCGCCCCAGCGGGAATCTCGCGGCGCGCTTGTACCCGTCCCGTGAGGTCTCGGATTTCCACCACCACCGGCAAGTTCGCATCCCAACCACTTCCCGTGAACTCCACCCATTCTCCCCCAGTGGGGTTGGGCCAAGCGACGAAGTCGATGGGCTCCGGGAATTCGAAGGGTTGGCCCCCTCCGACCGGTGCTTCGTCACATCCTCCCTCCCCGATGCTGAAGGTCACCGTCTGGGTCACAGAATCGGCCGCCAGCGAGGTGTGGACAATCTGTACCCCACTCAGGTTGAGCCACCAATAGCCCCCGTACCAGCCCGTTCCTCCCCCCACGTTGCTCATCGTCGCCGTGTAGCAACCGGGAGCCAGGCATAGATCTTCGTAAACGATGGCCACGTTGTTGAAGCCGGTTTGGCCATAGACCTCTTGCCCATCTTCCCCCACGATGCTCAAGGCCACGTCGTCCCCGTTGCTGAACGTGCAGAGGTAGAACGTGGTGAGCAGGCCGCCGCCGCAATCGATCGGGTATTGACAAGAGCCGTCGTCCCAGGTCGCCGAGGGATCGTAATTCAGGGCGGTTGCATCCGTACATCCCGGGAAATACACTACACAGTCGGTCGCTCCACCGATGCCCAAGGCCCACTGCCCCACCGATTCGCCCGGGGCGAGGATGAACAATTCCGGCGCCCCTCCCCCCTGCGTGACCTCAAGGGCCACCGGGAAATCCCAGCCGCCGTAGGCTACAACCGTGTGGCAGGCGGAGGCCAAACAATGCAACTCCACATATTGCAGCTCCTCGTTTTGCCATCCGGCCAACGGCACCGAGTTGCCCATGGGGCTGTACAATACCCAACTGAGCGAACCATAACCCGACGGATCCGTGGCATACGAAGTGAACTGGGTCAAGACCTCCCCTTCGCCACAGGTGGGCATGTACACGCACTGGCCATCGTCCACGTTCGCAGCGGAATTGTAATTCAAGGCTTCAGCATCCATGCAGCCGTAGACCGGCGTCTCCCCGCAATCGCCGTACCAGGCGATCATCGCGCCCACACAGAGGGCTTCACAGGCGTTGGGGTAGGTAACGTAAGTACCTGTGAAGTAGTCATATGCACAAACCGGCGCATCTTCTTCCTCGCAGTTGCAGGGCAGGAGGCAGGAGCCGTCGTCCACGTTCGCCGCGGAGTCGAAATTGGGGGCATCGGGCTGGGTGCAGCCCCATACGAGACCCGCACAGGCCGCCGCATCCCCGAGCGCCACGGTCTGGGTGGCGCTGTGGCCCACGGAAAAGGTGAGCCCGTCGACGCCCGTGGTGCCCGTGCCGTCCGGAGCCGGGCCCGAGATGGACCAGGTGGCGCCATTCCAGCCGTCTCCGAAGCTGTCCACCATCTCCAGCTGGTAGCAGCCGTAGGCCAAACAAACCGATTCCACCACCGTCTCATAATTCGTCGTAGCCGATCCACTGGCCACCACCGCGCCATCGGTGGAGACGAGGTTCCAACTGACCTCGTTGCCCCACATCTGGGTCTCCAACTGAATGGTAAAGTCGGTGCAGGGGGGGTCGGTTTGGGCTACCGCCCGAAATTCACCAACCAAAAAGCTCACAAACGCCAGAATTGCGGGCAGAAAAAAGCCCTTGGGTGCATGAAAGGGGTGCATGGTTCGCATGACGGATTAGGGTTACAGCGCAGCAAAAGTCCGGAAAGATAACTCCCTCTGCGAAGAATGGTTGCATGCGTACCTTCGTTTCCGCCGCGCTCCTCATTCCCGCGCGCTGTTGACCATGCTGGCTCTCCTCCCGCCCTCATCTCCGGATTTCCGGTTGCGCCTGGCGCAGTGTGCTGTCTGCCTGTTCATTCCCGCCGCTCAGCTGTGGGGGCAAGGGGAGCCCACGGTTCCCGGGGGGCAGCCGACACCGGAGCATTTGATCCACGTGCGCGACCCGCGCATCGAAGCCCTCACACGCGCCTGGCGGGAGAGTCCCAGCGAGATGCAGGGATTTCGGATTCAGGTTTTCATGGGGTCCCTGCAGGATGCCCGGCTGCTGCGCAGTCAACTGCGCAACCAGACCCACCTTCCCGTGTACTTGACTTCTCTCCCCCCCAACTACCAAATCCTCGTGGGCGACTTTCGGGATCGCTGGTCTGCGGAGAAGGAACGGGAGAACTGGGTCGTGACCTTCCCGTCCGCCCTCGTGCTGCCGTCGGCCGTGGAGTTGCCCCACGGTCCCAAGCCCGTCACGCCCGAGGAGGCTGTCGCGCCGGGGGAGTAACCCCGACCCGTCAGTCCTCCAACGTCTGCTTGACCGATACTTCTTCGAACGCTTCGACGATGTCTCCGACTTTGATGTCGTTGAATCGGTCGATGTTGAGGCCGCATTCGAAGCCGCGGTTGACCTCCTTGACGTCGTCCTTGAATCGCTTGAGGGAGCCCAAGTGGCCGGTGTAGATGACCACGCCATCCCGAATCAGACGGACCTTGTTCGTCCGCTTGATGGTTCCGTCGGTCACGAAACAGCCCGCAATCGTTCCCACCTTGGAGATCTTGAACGTCTCGCGGATCTCGGCAGAGCCCGTGATTTGCTCCTCGATCTTCGCTGACAACAAGCCCTCCATGGCCTCTTTCATCTCTTCGATGGCCTTGTAGATGACCGAGTACAACTTGATCTGAACCTCTTCGCGCTCGGCGAGCTTGCGCGCCGCACCGGAAGGACGCACCTGGAAACCGATGATGATGGCATCGGAGGCACTGGCGAGGAGGACGTCGGATTCGGAGATTTGGCCTACCGCTTTGTGGATGATGTTCACCTGGACCTTCTCGGTCGATTGCTTCTGCAGCGAATCGCTCAAGGCCTCGATGGAGCCGTCCACGTCGCCCTTGACGATGAGGTTGAGCTCCTTGAACTCGCCCACCGCAATCCGGCGGCCCAGCTCCTCCAAGGTCACGGTCCGCTGCGTCCGAACGCCTTGCTCGCGCTGCAGCTGCTGGCGCTTGGTGGCGATGTTCCGCGCTTCCTTTTCGTCCTCGAGTACGTAGAACTTGTCCCCGGCGTTGGGAGCGCCGTCAAAGCCCAGCACCGACACCGGAATCGAGGGCCCCGCAGCGTCGATGCGCTGGCCCCGTTCGTTGAACATGGCCTTCACCTTGCCGGAGTACTGGCCCGCGAGCACTGCGTCGCCCACCTCCAGGGTTCCGGTCTCCACGAGCAGCGTGGTGACATAACCCCGGCCCTTGTCCAGCGAGCTCTCGATGACGGTTCCCAGCGCTCGTTTCTTGGGATTCGCACGCAGGTTGAGCAACTCGGCTTCCAGCAGCACCTTCTCCAACAGCTCTTCCACATTCACCCCCATCTTGGCGGAGATTTCCTGGCTCTGGAACTTGCCGCCCCAATCCTCGACGAGGATGTTGAGCTCCGCGAGTTCCTGCTTGATCTTCTCGGGGTTCGCCCCGGGACGGTCGATTTTGTTGATGGCAAACACCATCGGAATGCCCGCCGCCTGGGCGTGGTTGATGGCCTCCTTCGTCTGCGGCATCACCGCGTCGTCTGCCGCTACCACAATGATGGCCAAATCCGTCACCTGCGCCCCCCGCGCCCGCATCGCCGTAAAGGCCTCGTGACCCGGGGTGTCCAGGAAGGTCATTTTGCCCCCCGTCGGCAGGGTGACACTGTAGGCTCCGATGTGCTGGGTAATGCCACCCGCCTCACCCGAAATCACGTTCGCTTTGCGGATGAAGTCGAGCAGCGAGGTCTTTCCGTGGTCGACGTGGCCCATGACCGTCACAATTGGCGGACGGGGCAACAAGTCCTCTTCTCGGTCTTCCTCCACCGGAATCGACTCCTGTACATCTGCACTCACGAAGTTGGCTTCAAAGCCAAACTCCTCCACAATGATCGAGATGGTCTCCGAGTCCAATCGCTGGTTGATGGACACCATAATGCCCAAGGTCATGCAAGCGGAGATGACTTCGTTGACGCTCACCTGCATCATCGAGGCGAGTTCCGCCACCGTCACAAACTCGGTCAGCTTCAATACGCTTTCCGCCTCCTGTTGGCGGGCCATTTCCCGCTCGTGACGCTCCTGAACGGCACTCCGCTTGGCCTTCCTGAGCTTGGAAGCCTTCGACTTGGAACCGCCGCCGCTCAACCGGGCGAGGGTGTCCTTGATCTCCTTCTGGATGTCCGCCGGGCTGACTTCGCGGCGGGGTTCCGGCCGGCGGGTCGCAGGACCGCGGTTGGCCCCTGCCCCGCCACCGGGACGATCACCGCCAGGGCGAGCTCCCGGGGTTGAACCGGGCGTCGTGGTTCGCGCTGCCGTGCGCTCGACATCCACCTTGGTGATGCGCTTGCGCTTGCGCTTGGCCTCCTCCGCACCCACCCCCGGCGTCCGCTTCTTCTCGACCGGCAAATCGATTTTCCCGAGCACTGTGGGGCCCGACAATTTCTCAAACTTCGTCTCCACGAACTCCACCTCCCTCGGAGCGTCCTTTTCTGCCGCGGGGGCCGGAGCCGGCTCGGGGGTCGGCGGCGGCAAAATCACCGGCTTCACCGTGGGTGTGGGATTCTGCAGTGCAGGGTCGATTCCCGCTGCGCCCTTGGCTTTTTTCTTGCCACTGACGGAGGCCAAATCCACTTTCCCCACCACCTTCACGCCGCCCGTGGCCGCTGTCGGCGCCGCCACCTCTGCTGGCGTCTCAGGAGCCCCTTCCGCCACCGGAACCGTTGGGCTTGGCTCTGCGGGCGCGGGCGCCACCTCCTCGCGGGCCTTGGCCTCCACTGCGGGCGACGGCATGACCTCAGGCGACGGCGTAACCTCCGGTGCGGGTTGCGCCACCGGCTCAGCGACCGGTGCTGCCGCCTTCGGCTCCAACGGTGCTGCCGCCTGCTCCACCGGCTTCGCCGGCTTGACCGCCTTCTCAACGGCGGGCTTCGCCTCTTTCTCGACCGCCTTCGCGGCGGGCTTCGCCGGAGCAGCTGCAGCGGGCTTCGCCGGGGCCGGGGCAGCGGGCTTTGCCGCCGCAGGCTCCGACCGCTGGAATGCCGAGAGGTCAATCTGGATGTCCTCCTCCTCCTGGGCCTTTTTGCGGGCCGACGCCAGCGTCACACTCTCCCGCTCCGACATCGCCCGCGTGGAGCTCTGCGCCTTCTCCTTGGCCTCCTTCTCCTGCTGGAAATTCGACCGGATGAGGACATAACTGTCGTGGTCGATTTTCGCGTTGGGCGAGCTCTCCACCTCAATTCCCTTGCTGGCCAAAAATTCCACGATGGTGTTGACCCCGAGGTTGAACTCTCGGGACACCTTGCCCAGTCTCATTTGTTTGGTTTCGTCTGACATGCTGCTAATAAGGAGGTGCGATGGGGGGGTTACGTGGGGGCAAAAACCGGGAGGGGAGGGAGTTAGGCCATCTCTTCCTTCAGGATTTTGAGTACTTCCCGGATGGTTTCCACCTCCAAGTCGGTACGCGAGGCCAGTTCATTTTCTTCAATCGCCAATACCGAACGGGCCGTGTCCAACCCGATCTTGACGAACTCCTCCAAGATCCAAGGCTCGATTTCGTCGGCGAATTCCTTCAAATCCACGTCATCGAAGGCATCCTCATCCTCGCGGTACACGTCGATTTCGTAACGGGTGAGCAGGCCGGCGAGCTTGATGTTGTTGCCTCCCTTTCCGATGGCCAGGGAGACCTGGTCGGGCTTGAGGTACACCTTCGCGGTGCGGTTGACCGAATCCAATTCGATGGTGCTGACCTTGGCCGGGCTCAGGGCGCGGCTCATGAGCAACTGCTCGTTTTCCGTCCAGTTGATCACGTCGATGTTTTCGTTCTGCAACTCCCGGACGATGCCGTGGATGCGCGAACCCTTCATGCCCACGCAGGCGCCCACCGGATCCACCCGCTCGTCGTAAGACTCCACGGCCACCTTCGCGCGCTCACCCGGCATCCGGACCACCCGCTTGATGGTGATGAGACCGTCGAAAATCTCCGGAACCTCCTGTTCGAACAGGCGCTCGAGGAACTCCGGCGCCGTGCGGGACAGGATGATGCGCGGGTGGTTGTTGCGCATTTCCACCGCCGCGACCACCGCCTTCACCGACTCGCCCTTCTTGAAGAAGTCGCTCTTGATCTGGTTCTCGCGGGGGAGCACGAGCTCGTTGTCCTCGTCGTCCACGAGGAGGATTTCACGCTTCCAGATTTGGTATACCTCCGCAGAAATAATCTCACCCACCCGCTCCTTGTACTTGCGGTAGATGACATCCTTCTCCAGTTCCATGATGCGACCGGCGAGGTTCTGGCGCAAGGCCAAAACATTCCGCCGTCCGAAGCTCTCCAACTTGATCTCCTCCGATACTTCCTCCCCCACTTCGAAGTCACTCTCGATCTTCAACGCCTCTGACAGCGCGATCTGGGTGTTCTCGTTTTCCACCTCTCCATCCTCGACAATCTCGCGGTTCCGCCAGATTTCCAAGTCCCCTTTCTCGGGGTTGATGATGATGTCAAAGTTGTCAGCATCGCCATAATTCTTGACGATCATCGCCCGGAAAACCTCCTCCAGGATGCCCATCATCGCCTCGCGGTCGATGTTCTTGAACTCCTTGAACTCCTTGAAGGAATCGATCAGATTGAGCTGCGACATGGCTGTACAGTTGTTGCTGGATAGATCATTGAAACGAGATGACCACGTAGGTGGAATGAATGTCTGAGAAGGGCAGTTCGTGAAGGGTCTCGACCCAGGCCTTGGCCCGCCGGCCTTCGATGCGCTGCTTTTCGCGGGTGCGCACCTGGATGCCTTTTTCGTCTGCCGCCACGAGGGCACCCTGCAACTTGCGGCCATCGTGGCAACGGACGTCGACTTGACGGCCGATGTTCTTGATGTACTGCCGCAACATCTGCAGGGGTTGGTCCAAGCCCGGAGAGGAGACGTCGAGTTGAAAGTCCTCTACCTCCCGGTCGAGCTGGCTCTCCAAATGCCGGCTCAGCGCGATGCAATCCTCGATGGAGGTGGACTTGTCATTGTCCAGAAAGACTTTGATCATGTTCCCCTCCTTGCAACGGACATCCACGACAAAACCCGGTCCATCGGCGAGGAACGCCTGGGCCCATTGTCGGATGGTGTCTGCTTGAATCATTGCGCTTGGGAAATCTCCGGGGGAACGGGGAAAAAAAAGAGGGGTGGAGTACCCCTCTTTGCTGTTCTCACGGAAAATTCGATGCAAAAGTACATCGTCATGGGCAATATTCCAAGCGCAGGCTCGGGCTTCCGTAACTTTGTGTCGCGGGGAAGGCCCCGCCGCTGCTTTTGTTTCCTCCCAATCCATCCCAGCCCATGTCCTATGTCCTGAAGATGATCGAAGAAGGCGAGCACCAGCGGCAGGACTTCAAGACCCGGGTGGATGACGCGCGCAAGATCGCCCGGACGTTGGTCGCCTTTGCGAACTCCGACGGCGGACGCCTGCTCATCGGGGTGCGGGATGACGGCAGCATCGCGGGCGTGCGCGAAGAGGAGGAATGGCACATGATCCAAGAGGCGGCGCAAGCGCACTGCAAGCCCCCGGTGCCCTTCGAAGTCCAGGTCTGGAAGGCGGATTTCAAGACCGTTTTGGAAGTCCAAATCCCCCGCTCCGCCCAGCGCCCGCATTTCTGCGAATCCGAGGAGGGCGAACTCCGCGCCTACCTCCGCCAGGGAGACCAAAACCTCAAAGCAAACGCCGTATTGGTCAAGGTTTGGCAGTACGAGATGCGCGCGGATCGCTACGCTTTTAGGTACGACCGCTTCGTGGGCAAGCTGTTCAAGGCCTGGCGGGATGGGCGCGTGCTGGCCTTCGGTCAGGTCGCCCGCATCGCGCGCATCGACTTTGCAGAGGCGGAGGATCTGCTGTGCTTGCTGATGGTATGGAACATCATCGAGATGGTGCCTTCCCCGCGCGGCTTTCAATACCGGCTCCGGGACGAGGCGGCACTCGACCGGCTCGAGCAGGGTCAGGTGGGTTGGGATGCGCCGGGGGGTGACCTCGCCCGGTTGGCCCAACTCGGAACGGTCCGCGCCCTCAAGCCGCCGCGATCCTGAGCGTGCGCCCGGAGGTGGGGCAATTTTCCGAACTTTGGTGCGTTGAGGCTGCGCGTGCGGTCCGCGGCGCCCATCAGATGCAACAGAAATCGCTCATGAATCTCCTTCGAATCGCGTTGCTGTGGGGGGTAGTGGGGGCGGGAATCGCCGCTGGTTACGGGCAGTCCCTGCTGCCGGATGGGCAGTGGGAGGACCACCTTCCCTACGGCCGGGTGCTCGAGCTGATCTACTGCGATGCGGAGTCGCCCACGGCCGGTGAAGCGGGGTACTGGGTGGCGCGGACGGAGTACGCCCTCTTCGTCATGCATCCGGAGGACGGTTCCTTGGAGCGCTGGAGTCCGGTGCGGTCGCTGAGCCGGTCCACCCCCACGGCGGTGTACTTCGATCCCGTGCAGCGCTGGGTTTGGGTGGGGTACAGCGACGGCACCATCGACGTGCTCGACGGGGCGGGCGAGCGGCTGACCACCCTCACGGACATCCGCGACAGCGGGTTGTCCGGGGACAAGGGCATACGGTCCTTTTCGCGGTTCCTACAGCCCACATCGGAAGGACCGCGCGAGCGGGTGCTGGCGGCCTGCGGACTCGGCGTGGTGGTCCTCCATCCCACCGAATGGGACGTCCGGGACACGTGGTACTTGGAGGGGCAGCAGTCCCTGCGCGTCGTGTGGCGTGCCGAGGTGCGGGAGGGCAAGATTCTCGCCTGCACCGACGCCGGGATTTTTGAGGCCCCGGAGAACCATCCGTTTCTGTCGTCGCCGGACGCCTGGACGCGGTGGACGGATGTGCCGCAGGAGGACGGGGATTACCGCGGACTGGCGTTCCTGCCGTCCGGGGAGCCGCTCGTCCACTGGCATGCGCCGGATTCGGAGGGGCCGGACGATCAGCTCTGGCTGCGCCAGGCGGGGGTTTGGCAGCCGCTTCCGGGTTGGGAGGAAGGCCAAATCCGCTGCTGGACCACCGCCGCTCTCTCGCCGGATCCCGCCGACTGGCGCCTCGCCGTAGCCGGCTGGAACCAGGTGCGGGTCTTCGACGCCCAGCTGGGGCTGGTCAAGCTCGACTACAACGCCGCCGATGTTCCGCTCCGGGCGAACGACCTCGTCTTTCACCATGCCCAGGTCGGTGAGGGGGGGTTGGCGTTCCGGGATCTGTACGTCGGCAACGATTTGCGGGGGATGATTCGGATGGACCTGGAGGACACCCCGGGCCGGGATCGGGCGTGGGCGCCGGTGGGGCCGCCACACGCCGCCGTGCGGGCGTTGGACTGCTGGAACGATCAGCTCTGGGTGGCTTCGGGTGCGGTGGACGAGACGTGGACGAATGCGTACCGGAAGCATGGCATCTATGGGCGGGACGGGGACCGATGGGTCCAGGTGGGGCTGGACGGGGGGGTCAATGAAATCCAGGGGGTCAACGACATCCTCTGCGTGAGCATCGACCCCACCGACCCGGACCACGCCTACTTCGGGTCGTGGGAGGAGGGGCTGATCGAGGTCCGGGACGGGGCCTGGGTGGCCACCTACCATCCGGGCAACAGCCCGCTGGCCGCCGGGGACTTCGGCGGGTCCCCGCGGACCGGCGTCGGCGGGGTGGATTTCGATGCCGAGGGAAACCTCTGGTTCACCAACGCCTTCGTTCCCGACGCCCTGCAAGTGCGGCTGGCAGACGGCACCTTCGTCGCCATGGACCTCGGCAGCGCCTTGGGAAGTGACGGCTGGCTCGGCGACGTGCTCGCCGCACGCAACGGCTACATCTGGGCCATCATGCCGCGGGGCCAGGGGCTGCTCGTATACGACCCCGCCGGCACGCCCGCCGAAACCCAGGACGACGACTGGCGCGTCCTGACCAAGGAAAACAGCGGCCTCCCCAGCAATGACATCTACTGCCTGGAAGAGGATCTCGACGGCGAAATCTGGATCGGAACCGGCGCAGGGCCCGCGGTCATTTTTCTCCCGGAAGCGGCCTTCTCGGAGGAGGGAGGGGGGGATTTGGCCAACACCATTCTCATCCAGCAAGACGGGAACAATCAGCTCCTGCTGGAAACCGAGGTCATCCGCACCATCTGCATTGACGGCGGCAACCGCAAGTGGATAGGCACCGCGAATTCGGGCGCTTACCTCTTCGCGCCCAATGGAATAGGCCAAATCCATTCCTTCAACCGCTCCAATTCTCCCCTCCCCACGAACGACATCTCCGACATCGCCATCGATCACAGCACCGGGGCGGTGTACTTCGGAACCGACCGGGGACTGTTCAGTTTCCAGGGGGACGCCACCAATTTCGTTTCTGAAATTGACGGGCTTCGGGTGTTCCCCAATCCCGTCCGGCCAGATCATGCGGGGCCGGTGGTGGTGGATGGTTTGGCCTACAACTCCACCGTCCATGTGACGACGGCGCAAGGCAGATGGGTGGCCACGCTGCGCTCTGAAGGCGGTCGGGCCACCTGGGATGGTCTCGGGCCCGATGGCCAGCCCGTGCCACAGGGGGTCTATGTGCTCATGGCGGTCGACCGGGAGGGGGATACAGCGGGAACCGCCCGCGTTGCCATCATGCGATGAGTGAATTCGCGAAGGGCACTGGGGACGGGCCGCGTCAGGACTTGGTGGTCTGGGGGCTCCAGCTGGACATCGCCTGGGAAAATCCGCTCGAAAATGTAGCGCGGGTTGATGCCTTCCTCAGGCAGCCGCCCAGCTCCGCCCCACCCGACCTGCTGGTCCTGCCGGAATTGTGGAGCACCGGGTTCACCATGAACCCGGCGCAGTGCGCTGAACCCCATGGTGGCCCAGCTGCCTTGGCTCCGGCTCAACACGCCATGCGCAGATGGGCAGACGCCACAGGGGCGGCCGTGGTCGGAAGCATTGCCGTATCTACCCCCGACGGATTTCGCAACCGGCTCTACTTCGTTCCTCCATCCGATTCAGGCGAGCCCAGTTGGTATGACAAGTGGCATCTCTTTGCGCCCGCCGGTGAGCATCTTCATTACACCCGTCCCGCTTCCCCCGAGGAGGCGCTTGTGATCCTTCGCTGGCGGGGCTGGCGAATCCGGCTCGTCATCTGCTACGACCTCCGATTCCCCGTATTTTGCCGGTGGACCCCAGCGTACCCCTACGATGCATTGGTCGCGGTTGCCAACTGGCCCGCCGTGCGCAGTGCGGCATGGGCCGCTTTGCTCCGGGCAAGAGCCATCGAAAATCAATGTGCTGTGTTGGGCGTCAACCGGGTAGGGGCCGATTCGTCTGGCCATCCCCATGATGGGCTCAGTGCCTGCTTCGATGCCCAAGGCGAAGTGATTTCCCAACTGGACCCGCACGCAGCGGGCTGGATTGCTGCGCGTTTCGACGCAGAGAGACAACAAGCATTCCGCATGAAACTTCCCTTCTTGCAGGATGGCGATGCCTTTTCTTGGCCCCCCTTCAGCGCAGGCGCAAACCGGTCCGCAAACCCCGACCTCCCCAACTCCGGGACCGAAATCCCCCGCGATAAGCATCCCGGCTCAGCGTAATCTGCAGGGTGGCAAACCCATCCTTCCGGTCGGGATTCCCACGCGCGGTGCCTGCTACGGAGTATTGGTGGTTCGCCACACTGCCACCCGCCGGACCAGCCTCCGCCACACTCACCTCATTCGCCTGGCTCGCCAGGACCGCCCCCAGCGGATCCATCGTCGCGGGATTCGCGTACAAGCCCGAGACATCATCCAAATAATCCGTGCTGGTAAAACGCCAAACCAGCTCCACGCCCACCCGGTACCCCCCCTCCAACGGCCAATGGGCCCCTACCCCAATGGGCCAAGAGAGGGCAACCGGAGCGTACGCTCGCTCCTGACCCTCCGTCCGCAACGGTCGCAGGGCATACCAAACGGGCAAATTCTCATCTCCTCCACCGGTCCGAATGCGTGAATGCGGGCTGTGATAAAACACCCCGACCCCCGTCGAAACGAAGAGGCCCCATTGGGGTCCCCGGGTGTCCGTTCGCTTCCCCGTGTAAACTTGCAGAACCAATCTCGAGGCCACCTCAGCGGTGGTGTTGCGAAAATGCAAGTTTCTCGCCCGGCGGGCCGGGTTCGAGGTCCATGCGTCATCCCCGCGAAGTTGGGCGACTTGGAACGACGTTCTCCACCGAAAACCCGATCCCAACATCCGGTCGGACCATCCCGCAACCGAGATGCGCGTACCTCTGAACTGGGCATCGAAAGGGCTGTTCCTGCCCCAGCCCTCACTTCCCCCTATGTCACCCAAATAGTGGCTGGTTCCCAATCCCACACCCCAATGCTTCAACCAAGATTGGGATTGGGCGAAGGATGTCGCACTCAGCATTCCGCACAGCATCAACACCCCTCCCATCCTGCTCACCCCCCGGCGAAACCCATTTTTCAATTTCCCCATCAAACAAAGGCATTCAATCCCGTGATGTCCTTTCCTGTGATCAACAAGTGAATGTCGTGCGTGCCTTCGTAGGTGACGACGGATTCCAAATTCATCATGTGGCGCATGATGGGGTACTCATTGGTGATGCCCATGCCTCCGAGAATTTGGCGGGCCTCCCGCGCGACTTCCAGGGCCAGCTGGACGTTGTTGCGCTTCGCCATGGAGATCTGGGCCGTGGTGGCGCGGCCTTCATTGCGCAATTGGCCCAATCGGAAGGTGAGCAATTGCGCTTTCGTGATTTCCGTAATCATCTCGGCGAGCTTCTTCTGCTGGAGCTGGAAAGCGCCGATAGGACGGTCAAACTGAATGCGCTGTTGGGCATATCGCAGGGCCACGTCATAGCAATCCAAGGCGGCCCCAATGGCCCCCCATGCGATGCCATAACGCGCAGAATCCAGGCATCCCAGCGGAGCGCCGAGCCCGTCCTTGTTGGGCAAGATGTTCGCCTTGGGGACCCGGACATTCTGAAAAATCAATTCTCCCGTATCCGAGGCGCGCAAACTCCACTTGCCCTTCATGGTCGGGGTGCTGAATCCCTCCATGCCCCGCTCCACGATCACCCCCTTGATGCGACCGGTTTCATCTTTCGCCCAAACCACCGCAATCTGAGCAAAAGGGGCATTGGAGATCCACATCTTCGCCCCGTTCAAGATCACATGGTCGCCGTCGTCCTGGATGTTCGTCACCATGCCTCCGGGGTTGGAACCGTAATCGGGTTCCGTCAAACCGAAGCAGCCCATCCACTCCCCCGTCGCGAGCTTAGGCAGGTACTTCTGGCGCTGCTCCTCGTTGCCGTACTTCCAGATCGGGTACATGACGAGCGAACTCTGCACCGAGGCGGTAGAGCGCAGGCCGCTGTCGCACCGCTCCAGTTCCTGCATGATGATGCCGTAGCTGATTTGGTCCAAACCCGCCCCCCCATACGCCTCCGGGATGTAGGGCCCAAATGCGCCAATCTCCCCCAAACCCTTGAGCAGATGCTGCGGGAACTTGCACGACTCCGCCGCCTCTTCGATAATGGGGCTTACCTCCCGCTTGACCCAAGCCCGAGCCGTTTCACGAATCAACTTCTGCTCTTCGGTGAGCCACTCATCCATCAGGTAGTAATCGTGCCCTTGGTAGAGGTCTGTGCGCATCGCTTCAATGTTTATGCAAAGATAAGCCCGCTTCCCGGGTGCGCCGGAACCCCGGCTCAGGATTTCCCAACAAGGGCACGGGGATTCAAATGCCGGCCTCGTATCCCTCGTCGACCTCCAATTTCCCGTGCTGATAGGCCCCTACCGCCAGCCGATCCACGTATTCGTTCAACGGGTTGCCCGCGTGACCCTTCACCCAGACCAGCCGCACCTTATGCCGCCGGTAAACCCTGAGAAACCGTTGCCAGAGGTCCGGATTCTTCTTGTCCTTGTAGTGTTTTTTCTCCCAACCAAACACCCAACGCTTCTCTACCGCATCCACCACATACTTCGAGTCCGAGTGGATTTCCACCTCCGTGCCTTCGTGCTTGAGGGCCTCCAAGGCGAGAATGACCGCCAACAGTTCCATGCGGTTGTTGGTGGTCAACCGAAATCCCCGGCTGATCTCCCTGCGATGCGGACCGGCGATCAGGACGGCACCCAGTCCACCCGGCCCCGGGTTGCCACTCGCTCCACCATCCGTGTAGACGATGACCCGCATCTCAAATCAGGTGCTTGAGGTTGGACGTGAACAACTTGACCGCAATGGCGAGCAGGATGATTCCGAAGACCTTTTGCAACACCGCGATGCCACCCTCCCCAAGCAAGCGCTCGATGCGGTCCGTCAAGCGCAACACGATGAACACGAAAAGGATGTTCACCGCAATGGCCAGTGCGATGTCCAGCGGTGCATACTCCGCCCGCAAGGAGATAATGGAGGTCATGCTCCCCGCCCCGGCAATCAGGGGGAAAGCGATGGGCACCACCGTCGCCGTCTTGAGGCTGTTCGCGTCCTGCTTGAACAACTTCACCCCCAGGATCATTTCCAGGGAAATGAAGAAGATGATGAACGAACCCGCCACCGCGAAGCTGTTGACATCAATGCCCAGGAAATTGATGAGCTTTTCCCCGGCAAAAAGGAAGAGCATCATCAGGAAGAATGCGATCAAAGAGGCCCGGCCGGCCCGGATGTTGCCCACCTTGCGCTTGATGTCCAAAATCACGGGGATGCTGCCCACGATGTCGATGACCGCGAACATGACCATCGTGCACTTCAAAAACTCCTGCCAGTGGAACGACATATCAATGTTCTGTTGAACGATCGGAAATGGCCTGAGCCGTCTGGGATTCCCGCAACTCCGTCATCACGAGGGCCTCGATGACCTGAGGGTAATACCGGTGCTCTAACGCCAACACCCGAGAAGCGATGGAGGCCGGTGTGTCTTCCGGGGCGATTTCCAATTTCGCCTGGAACAAGATGGGGCCCTCGTCATAGCGTTCATTGACCCGATGGATGGTGATGCCGGTGTGGCGGGTTTGGCCTGCGCGATAGGCCGAATACACCGCTGCATGCACGTGGTGACCATACATCCCTGCCCCCCCAAAATCGGGCAACAACGAAGGGTGGATGTTCAGCACCCGATCTCCGAAAGCGGCGAGGATCGAGGAGGGCACGTGCAGCAGGAACCCGGCCAGGATCAACCAGTCGATGCCGCGCTCGCGCAGCGTTTCCCCCACCTTCCCCTCCGCTCCCAGCGTCCAATCCTCCCGGCTGAAGTGACCCTGGGCGATGCCTGCCTCCGCGGCACGCCCGAGCACGCCCGCATCCCTGCGGTTGCTCCCCACCCAGCTCACCTCGATGGCGGGGTGACCCTGAAAGCGGCCCCAAATCGCCTCGGCATTCGAGCCGGTGCCAGAGGCCAAAATCGCCAACCGCCGCTTGGTCGCGTTTCCCATCAAAACTCCACCTTCCCCAAGCTCTCGAGAACCCTGCTATCGGGGCTCAGCTCCTTGAGCCGCCCGGCCAGTTCCCGGGTCTTGGGATGCTCCGGCAGATACAGGATGCGCTGCTCCACAATGCGCTCCATGACATACACCGCCATGTCTCGCTCCCGCGAGATGGAAGCGGCAAACTTGGGCTCCAGCGACGCATAATAGCGCAGGAACTCCTCCTGCTGCTTGAACAGCACATCCGTCACCTCCTCGGCCAACGCATTCGCGAGCAATTTGCGCTCCTCCGGCAAGGTGCGAGACGCCTCGCGGGCCGTCGTATCCGTGGAAGCCAGCTCCGTCAACTGCGCCTGCACAGGAAGCATGGAGCGGTTGAACGGGGAGTTCTGGTGCGGCATGCTGCGGACGATTTTCTCCAAGACCGCCAAAGCCTTGTCGCCATCCCCACGGGCCATCCACTCTTCGGCGAGGTGACTCATTTGAACCCGCATGTTCATCGTCATGCGGCGGTTGTTTTCGTCCATGTAAATGCCGTGCTCCAGGTCATCCATGTTGCCGAAGGCCCATTCCTCCATGACCCGCTTGTGCATGCGTTCCGCGTCCACCCCTCCCAGGGTTTGGGCATTGGCGGGCTGGTACTTCACCGGCGTGAGGCGATAGGCCAAACCCTCCAACCTAAAGTGATCCTGCAACCCCATGTACACGTCCGGTCCAGTCGTCACCGCGAAGTAAATCGGGCGCTCCCAGTTGTTGGTGGCCAACATGTCCAGGACTGCCAACTGGCTCTTCGTCACATACGAAAGGGGGTTGCCCTGCCCATCTTGCAGGGTCCAGGCCACCGGTCCCGACACGGCCAGCTTCTCCTCCTCCGACAGCCAGTCCCAAGTCACAGCCTGAGCGGAATCCACAGGGATGGACAACCGATCGGAAGGCAGATAGTGGTATCCCACGCTACCGTACTTGCGCTGCTCCTTGCTCAGCGCCACCTCCATGGCCTGCGGGAGCGGGAGGAAGGCCGTAGGGTCCACCTCATCCTGGCTGCCCGCTCCGATGAGCACCACATCCCGGGTTCCCTGCATGTATTGCGTTCCGCTCATGGACAGGGGCAACGGGGCACTGTCATACGCCCGACGCTTCATCTGGTCGATGTACCAGTCCGTATTGAGCAAGCTCAGGTTGCAGACCCGCACATCCGTTCGCACTCCTTCTACCTCTTGGGCATACCACAATGGGAACGTGTCATTGTCGCCATTGGTAAAGAGGATGGCGTTGGGCTCCAAGGAATAGAGGAAGTTGCGGGCAAAATCCGAGCCCGTCCGGCGGCGCGCCCGGTTGTGATCGTCCCATCCCTCCGCACCCATCCAAGCAGGAACCCCCAGCGCGAGCAACACGAACAGAGCAGCCCTGACCGTCTCCGGCAGGCGAACCATGCGGGTGAGCACCGCCAAGGCCAACAACAAACCACCCGCCAAGGCCAGGAAAAGCAGGGTCATCCCCATGGCATCGCCCGAACCCGAGCCCCCGCCGAGAAGCACCAACAAAACCCCCAAGGCCACGGCCATCCCCACCCCTTGCAACCAACCCTTCCAAACCAGCTTTCTCGAAGCATCAAACAATGCGAATGCCCCCAACCCGATCCATATGGCAAAGGCATAAAACGATCCTGCGTAGGCATAGTCACGCTCGCGGGGTTGCAAAGGAGACTGGTTCAAATAAATCACGATGGCGATGCCCGTCAATAAGAACAGCATACCCACCACACCGAATTGGCGCACATCCCGGAGGGCATGGAAAATCATGCCCAGCAGACCCAACAACAAGGGCAGGTAGTAAAAGCGGTTGAACGCCTTGTCCTCCCGCATCTCCGTAGAGAGCTCGTCCCTGTTCCCCAATCGTTTGGCGTCGATGGCATCGATTCCCGAGAGCCAGTTGCCGCTTAGGAAATCGCCATGGCCTTGGGTGTCATTCTGACGGCCGGCAAAGTTCCACATGAAGTAGCGGAAGTACATCCAATTGATCTGGTAGTCCCAGAAGAAGCGCATGTTCTCCGCCTGGGTGGGCATCAACTGATTGTGCAACCGCTCAATCATGCCCTCCACCTGATTGAGCTCCTTTTCCATCTCCGCATTGCGACCGTCCCGGTTCATCAGCTGAATCAGTTGATTGCGGTAACCCTCCAAGTCCTGCAGTTCCGCTTCTCGGCGGTTGATGAAATCCCGGCCCGATTGCGCGCCCGCCTGAATCTCCTCGGCCATGATGCGCGCCAACGTCGAAAGAATGCGGTCGTCCTTGAGGTTCGCGCGCTGCATTTGGCCTGATTCCAGGTTGCGCACCAGCATCGTCTCCTCAGACTCAAAGGCAAATCGGTCATCGAACTTGACGCCGTTCGCGCGGAAAAAGTCCGACAGTGCCTTGGGGTCCAGGTCCTTCCGGAGGTATTCGTTCTCGATATGGCTTACCAAATCGTTGCCGGAAACGGTGCCTTCTGCGCGCGGGCTCTTGTACTGCGTGGGTTGGTTGTAGTTCTTGTAGTTGGACCAACTTTTGTATTCCTCGATGTGGTATCCCGTAGAGGAGTACATGCGCGGGAACAACATGGTGAACCGGGGGTTGTAGTTCACTTTCTGATTGCGCTTCTCACCGCTGTCGATGTATTCCTCCTCAATCATCAAGCGACCCGAATTGTCCTGTGCGGCCACGAATCGTTCCGCATCCGATTGGCTCCGGAAGCTGTCCACGAATTCCAGGCTCGCCCCCTTCTTCTCCTTGACGCTGAAGCTCCTCACCCAAGCTGGCTTTCCGGGCTGATAGGGCTCGTCCGCGTCTTGGGGTGAGTTCCAATACTGTCCGGTGAGGAGCGGCCGATCGCCGTATTGCTCCCGGCTGAGGTAGGAAAGAAACGTAAAAATCTCCTCGGGATTGTTTTCGTCCATCGGGGGATTGGCAGAGGACCGCACCAAGACCACCGCAAACGTGGAATACCCCAGCAAGAGCATCACAAAGCCCAAGACCGCTGTGTGGAACACCACCCAGCCCTTGCGCTGGGCCCAAATCAACGCGCCAACCAAGGCGGCAATCAATGCGATCAAATAGAGCAATACGCCTGTGTGGAAGCCCCAGCCCATGGTGTTGACCGCGAAGAGCTCCACGCTACCTGCGAGCTGAACCACGCCTTTGATGACCCCTTCCTGCACCGCCATCAACAAGGCCCCCGATACCAACAAGGTGAGAAACAGGCCCCGCCAGGAGAAGGGATAGCGCCGGAAGAAGAAGACCATGCCGATGGCGGGAATGGCCAACAGGTTGAGCAAGTGAACCCCGATGGACAGGCCCATGAGGTAGGCGATCAAGATGATCCATTTGCTCGAACCCGGCTGCTCGGCGACGTTTTCCCACTTGAGAATCGCCCAGAAAACCAGGGCCGTAAACAAGGAGGAAAGGGCGTAAACCTCGCCCTCTACTGCACTGAACCAAAAGGTGTCGCTGAAGGTGTAGGCCAGCGCGCCCACCGCCCCTGCTCCGAGCACTGCCCACTTTTCCGCTGCACTCGGCTCCGCCCCTGGGGAGGCCGTCATCCGCCGAGCGAGGTGGGTGATGGACCAGAAGAGGAAGAGAATCGTGAACGAACTGCTCAAAGCCGAGAGCATATTCGCCGCCATCGCCGCAGAAGCCGGAGAGGCGAAGATCATCAGGAAGCGTGCGAGCAGCATGAAGAAAGGCGCCCCGGGAGGGTGTCCCACCTCCAGCTTGTAGGCGGATGCGATAAATTCGCCGCAATCCCAGAAACTGGCCGTGGGCTCCAAGGTTAACGTGTACACCACCGTGGCCACGGCCCAAACCAACCAACCCACTCCGTTGTTCAAAGTTCGATACTGCATCCTTCGCAAATGAAGGGGCTAAGTTAACCCAACTCGCTGCGTTGCCGCACGCTCAGGGCTGGCATCGCATCTTCAATCCCGCAAAACCAACAACTTCTTTGTGGATGGGCCCTGGGGCGTTTGCAGGTGCAGGATATACCAGCCGGGGGACCAGGTGCGCACGTCCAGGGTGAACGGGGCAGATGAGCGGCCCGCGGCCTGCAAGGCCCCGGTGGAAGTGCGCACCTGCCAGTCCGCCACGCCATCGAAGTCATAGGACACGGTGACCTCGTCGCGGGCGGGAACGGGGGCCGCGTGGAGACCCGGGCGCGGGGCAGCAGCGGAGGGAGTTGAGGTGGCACAGGCGGGGTTTTGGGAATAGGTTTGGCCTGCCCCCTGAACGGCATTCCACAACATCGGACCCGCCTCCCCCAACTGAGCCGTCAAACCGCCCAAACTTTCCCACACCCAGCCCGGAACGGAAAGGTCCACCCCGTAGCACACCGACGGCAGGCAAATCTCGATCGTATCGCCCGACCAACCCGCCGGACACTCCCAATTCTCGGCCCACTCCCACCCGCCGATGGGCAGCCCCAGCCAATCGGGCGCCAGCGTCACGGTCAGCCCAAACCCCGTCACCACCGCCCCCGTCGGAGACAGCACCAACTGCACCTCCTCGCATTCCGAGCCCGACGTCTCCACCTCGACACAATCGAATGGCCCATCCGGACAGGCCGGCGAAGCAGGAGCCTGCGCGCAGACCACATAAACCCCGGGCGTCTCCCACGTCCAGGCCACGGGATTGCCCGACGCCTCCTCCCCGTTGCCCAAGCTCCATTCCACCGGCCCGTCCCACACCCCGCCGTTGGGGCCGAGCGCGGTCAAGACCCACACCCCGGGGGCCACTTCCTCGGTGGCCACTTCAAAGCCACAGGACACGGGCAGATTCTGAGCGCACGTCTCCGCAGCGCAATCCGGCGTCTCGTAAGCCACGCAAACCGTCCAGTAGGGGTTGAAGTCAAACCCCAGCTCGATGACCCCTGACTGCCCCTCCTCAAT
>JBEEPJ010000004.1:0-28407 GCA_041191165.1 Bacteroidota bacterium
GGCCGTAGAAGATGGTCTGGTTGAAGTCGCGCAGCCCGGGATCCACCACGACCTCCTCCAGGGCGCGGCTGATCGCGTCGATGAAGTACGGTTCCTCTCCGTGCAGGAGGTAGACGGGGGAGAATTGGCCGGCGCGGATTTCCCGCAGAATCTGACGGTGCGGCATGGAAGGCGAAGATAGCCGCTAACTTCGCAGGGCGCATGGACGATTCCGCCCAAAAATCCGCTGCCGGGTCCTTCCCGCCCCTCAATCTGCCCCCGGCCCCCCTGGTCCGCCGGGGCGAGGAGGTCCTGTGCTGGGCCCGGCGCCGCTACGTTCGGCTCGAGCCCGAGGAGTGGGTGCGGCAGCACTGGCTCGCGTACCTGGGCGCGCTCGGCTACCCGCGCGGGGGCATGTCCGTCGAGCACGTGCTGTCCCTCCACGGGCAGAGCTTGCGGGCGGACCTCGTGTGCCACGACCGGCAGGGGCGGCCCCGGCTGCTGGCGGAATTCAAGGCGCCCGATGTCCGTTTGAATCAAGCGGTCGTAGACCAAACCCTGACCTACAACCTCACCCTCCGCGCCCCCATCGTATTGATTTCCAATGGAATTCAACACCACGCCTATTCGGTTCCCGCCGAAGATCCCAGCGGGGGCATGGCGACCGTGCTGGCGGGAATTCCGGCCTTTGTCGAATGACGGCACGGCCTTGTCGGGGAAAGTGGTATTTTTGGACTCCAATTTGGCCTACATGATCATCCAGGAAATTATCGCCATCGCCGGCAAACCGGGACTGTACCGCGTCATCAACAACGGTAGGAGCAACCTCATCGTCGAGTCCCTCGGGGACGGCAAAAAGATGGGCATCCCCGCCACCAGCCGGGTGAGCAGCCTCGGAGACATCACCATGTACACCACGGGAGAGGACATTCTCCTGCGGGACGTGCTCAACCGGATGCACACGCATACCGGCGGCGCGCAGGGGGTGAGCCACAAGGCGGAACCGGGCGAGATCCGGGCGTTCATCGACGCCATCGTGCCGGAACTGGACCACGAGCGGGTGTACAACTCGGACCTGAAGAAGCTGGTGCAGTGGTACAACGCCCTGGCGGAGTATCCCGGGGCTTTCCCGCTGGAATCCCGGCAAGACGAGGGGGCCGAAGAGGAAGCGACCGCGGCCAAGGAAGGTGCTGCGTCGGCGGAGGGCGAATCGGTTGAGGGTACTGCTGCGAGCGCTGCACCGGCGCCCAAGGCGAAGTCCGCCGCGGCCAAGGCAAAGCCCGCCGCAGCTGCAGCCAAGGCGAAGTCGGCTCCCAAGTCCGCCTCCAAGTCCGCCGCCCCCCGCAAGACCACTTCCACCCCCCGCAAAGCGGGCTAACCCCTCCCCCATGCAACGCGTCTCTGTCATCGGTGCCGGCACCATGGGCAACGGCATCGCCCATGTGTTTGCCCAAATCGGCTGTCCGGTCACCCTCATCGATGTCTCCCAGCCGGCCCTGGACCGCGCCTTGGGCACCATCGCCAAGAACTTGGACCGGATGGTCACCAAAGGCACGTTGTCCGCAGAAGACAAGGACGCCACCCTCAGCCGCATCACGACCTCGACTGCCATCGCCTCCGGTGTGAGCGAGGCCGATCTCGTGGTGGAGGCCGCCACCGAGCGCCTCGACCTCAAGCTGGACATCTTCCGCCAAATCGACGCAGCCGCGCCGGCCCATTGCATCTTGGCCTCCAACACCTCATCCATCTCCATCACGACCATCGCCGCGGCCACCCATCGGCCCGAGCAGGTCATCGGCATGCACTTCATGAACCCGGTACCCGTGATGAAGCTCGTCGAGGTCATCCGCGGTTACAGCACTTCGGACGCCGTTTGCGCCCAGGTGATGACCTGGAGCGAAGCGCTGGGCAAAATCCCCGTGGAAGTCAACGACTATCCCGGCTTCGTGGCGAACCGCATCCTGATGCCCATGATCAACGAAGCCATCATCACGCTGCACGAAGGCGTAGCGGGTGTGGCCCAGATCGACGCGGTGATGCGCTTGGGCATGGCCCACCCCATGGGCCCGTTGCAGCTGGCGGATTTCATCGGATTGGACGTGTGCCTGAGCATCCTGCGGGTGCTGCACGAAGGCCTGGGGCAACCCAAGTACGCCCCTTGTCCCCTGCTGGTGAACATGGTCACGGCAGGCAAGTTGGGAGCGAAGTCCGGGGAGGGTTTCTACCTGCACACACCGGGCTCCAAGGAGCTGGTGGTCGCCCCTCGGTTCGCCTGAGCCCTGAAGGTTCGGCGGGGCGGTGTTGGGGTGATTTGTACTTAATTTGGCCTGCAAACTGCTGAACCCTCCCCCCGACTATGCCCATGCAAGCCCCTACCCGACTGTTTGATTTCCCGCGCTATCAGCTGGAAAACAAGCCCTTGGCTCTGATGATGACCAGCCCCAACGGCGGTCAACGGCTCTCATTCTCGACGGAGCAGTTCGTCACTGAAATGGACCGCGTCTCCCGCGGACTCATTGCGCTGGGCATGCAGCCCGGCGACCGGGTGGCCCTGATTTCGCACAACAACCGGTGCGAGTGGAACCTCATGGACCACGGCATTCTCCAGGCCGGGGGCATCGACGTTCCGCTGTACCCCACCATGACGGAGCAGGATTACTTGTATATCCTCAACCACAGCGAGAGCAAATGGTGCTTCGTGTCCAACCGCGACCTGTACGAGAAGGTGAAGCGCATCCAGGACCAGGTGCCGAGCCTGCAGGGGGTCTACACCTTCGAGCAGGTCAGCGGCGCCCCCCACTGGAGCGAGGTGCTTGCGCTCGGCACGCCCGACTTGGACGCGGAAGTGCGCGCCCGCGCTGCGGCGGTGGCCCCGGAGCAGATGGCTACCATCATCTACACCTCGGGCACGACGGGCCTCCCCAAGGGCGTCATGCTGAGCCACCGAAACATCGCCATGAACGTGGCGGTGAGCATCTCCCGCCTGCCCCACGTGGACCCCAACAGCGAATACCGGGTGCTGAGCTTCTTGCCGGTTTGCCACATCTTCGAGCGGATGCTCCACTACTTGTATATGTATGTGGGAGCCCAAATCCATTTCGCCGAAAGCATGGAGACCATCAAGGAAGACCTCTTCGCCACCCAGCCCGCCATGTTCACTGCGGTGCCGCGGTTGCTCGAGAAGTTCTACGACGGCATCGTGGCGAAAGGGAAGTCCGCGGGTGGGGTGAAAGCCGCCATCTTCGGCTGGGCCGTGGGCGTGGCCTTGCGCTGGGAGCCGGACGGCAAGAACGGCGGATGGTACAACTTCCAACTCAAGCTGGCCCGCAAGCTGGTTTTCTCCAAGGTGAAGACGGCGCTGGGGCTCGATCATATCCAAGCGGTGGCGTGTGGGTCGGCGGCTTTGCAACCGCGTTTGGCCCGCTTCTTCAATGCCGCAGATATCCCGGTCTTCGAAGGATATGGGCTCACGGAGACGTCGCCCGTGGTGAGTGTGAACACGCTCAACGCCCCGGGGATGTTGCGCATCGGGGCCGTGGGCAAGCTGGTGGACGGTGTCGAGGTGCGGTTTGCCGAGGATGGTGAGATTGCCGTGCGCGGCCACAACGTCATGATGGGGTATTACAAGGACCCCGAGAATACCGCCGCCGTGCTCAAGGACGGTTGGTTTGTGACGGGCGACATCGGGGTGATGGAGGATGGATTCCTGCGCATCACAGACCGCAAGAAGGAAATGTTCAAGACGTCGGGCGGCAAGTACGTGGCGCCGCAGTTGCTCGAGAACGCGCTCAAGGCCTCGCTTTTCATCGAGCAGGTGATGGTCGTCGGGGATGGCCAGCGCCACCCCGCCGCACTGGTCGTTCCCGATGCCGCGGCCATCGAGAACTGGTGCAAGTTGCACGAGCATCCCTTCCCGGGGATGGCGGGCATCGCCGGGGACGCGCGCATCCGCACCCGCATCGAGGAGGACGTCGTGCGCCTCATGGAGCCATTCGCCCAGTGGGAGCGGGTGAAGGTCATCCGCATCCTCCCCGAGCCGTTTTCCATCGAGAAGGGGGAGTTGACGCCCACCCTGAAGCTCAAGCGCAAACCCATCGCGGAGCGTTACGCCGCTGAAATCGCCGCCATTTACGCGTGATCAAAGGGAACGGAGACCCCATGTGGGGTGTCGATTTTTCCGACGGGCCCGCTTGGGATTGGGCGTTGTTTCGCTGGCTCAACCGGCCCTGGCCTGGGGGCGATGTGGCGATGTGGTGGACCAGCCATTCCTTGACTTGGGTTCCGCTGTACTTGTTGTTGCTGGGGATGTTGCGCGTGCGATTGGGAAGTTGGGCGCGCTGGGGGTGGGCAGTGGCGGGCATCACCCTCTGTCTGGCAGGCACGGATATGCTGTCTGCCCGACTGGCCAAGCCCACATTTGAAAGACTGCGTCCGTCCCACACGCCCGCGCTGCAGGACGACCTGCACTTGGTGACCCCGCCGGGGGCAGCGGAGCCCTACCGTGGCGGATCGTACGGCTTCGTATCGTCCCACGCCGCCAACCACATGGGCATCGCCGTGTTTGTTGGGGGGTTGTTGGGCGGCGGGGTTTGGCTGTGGGGACTGGTCGTCTGGGCGGTGGTCATCGGTTACAGCCGGGTGTACCTCGGGGTGCATTTTCCCTTCGATGTGCTGGGGGGATTCTTGTTGGGGGCGGGATGGGGCGGGGGGGTGACTTGGGTTTGGCGGAGGTTTCACGTTGAGCAGCGCGCGGGACGATGATGGCTTATCTGGCCGTGTTTGTCGGCGGCGGATTGGGAAGTGTGGCCCGGTATGCCTGGGGTCGGGTGCTGACGGCGACCTGGACTGGACCGGTCGGGCTGGCCGGGCCTGCAGCCACGGCAGCCGTCAACCTCGCGGCCACGGCGCTGCTCGTCTTCCTGCTCACGCGGGGGGAAGGCCCAGCTGCGGAATCGCGTTGGACAGCGCATGCCTGGCTGCTGGCCACCACGGGATTTTGCGGCGGGTTCTCAACCTTCTCCACCTTCGCGGCCGATACCGTCAAACTGTACACCACCGGCCATCCGCAGTGGGCATTAGCGAACGTGGCCATCAATGTTTTCGGGTGCCTCGCGGTGGCATTGTGGGGAATGGGTTGGAAATTGGGGTCTTGAAAATGGAAAACATGAAGCGATTTGGAACGCGGGGGCGGATGGGCGCACTGCCGCTCGGGCTGGGCGGCTTGTTGGGCCTCATGAGCTGGGGCTGTGCGTGGGGCCAGCCGGCGGGGTCTGCCCGGCCTGAGGCAGATGCGCGGCCCAAGTTGGTGGTGGGCATTACGGTAGACCAAATGCGCCCCGACTACCTCTCCCGTTACTGGGCGGATTTCGAGGACGGCGGCTTCAAGCGGCTCTATTCCGGCGGCTTCGTGTGCGCCGATCACCACTTCGGCTATGCCCCCACTTTCACCGGCCCGGGGCACGCGTCCATCTACACGGGCACCACGCCGGCCTTCCACGGCATCCTGGCAAATGACTGGTACGACCGGCGCTCCCGCAGCTCCGTGTACTGCGCCGAGGATACCGCGGTGCGCGGCGTGGGCACCCGCTATCCGGACGATAAGGATGGGCGGATGTCGCCCCACCGGATGCTGGCCAGCACGTTGGGGGATGAACTGAAATTGGCCTCCAACAACAGAAGTCGCGTCATCGGCATCAGCATGAAAGACCGGGGCGCCATTCTGCCGGCTGGTCACGCCGCCGACGCAGCGTACTGGTTCCGAGGCAAGGACGAAGGCGTGTTCATCACCAGCTCGTACTACATGGACGCCCTGCCCGACTGGGCCGCGAACTGGAACCGCAAATCCCCGGCGGACAAGCTCCTCAAGGCGGGTTGGGAGTTGCTCCTTCCCGCTTCCCGCTACGACGAGAGCTATCCCGACAACAACCCGTACGAGGGCCCCTTCAAGGGCTCCCCCTCCCCTACCTTCCCCTACGACCTCAAGGCCCTCGCCCAAGCGAACGGCGGCTACGACATCCTGAAGGCGACCCCGGCCGGCAACGTCCTGATGGTGGACTTCGCCCTCGCTGCGCTCGAAGGCGAGCAATTGGGGCGGGATGCGTTCACGGACCTGCTGGCCATCAGTTTTTCGAGCCCGGATTATGTGGGGCATCAGTTTGGCCTGCATGCGATGGAGACGCAAGACGCTTACCTGCGGCTCGACCGGGAGCTCGCGCGGCTCTTCGAAGCGCTGGACCGGGAAGTGGGCGAGGGCCAGTGGCTGGCTTGGCTTTCGGCGGATCATGCGGGCGCGCCCGTTCCCTCGCTGGTGGAGGCGCAGGGCTGGCCGGTGGGCTATTGGAAGCCGGGGAACATGGTTGACGCCGTGCGCGCCGACCTCGTGGCCCAGTGCGGCGAGGACGTGTTGTTGCGGTACAGCAACGACCAGTTTTTCCTCGATCGGCAGCGGATACGGGAGTTGGGAAAGGATTTGGCCTACCTGCAGGACCGGGTGATGCAGCTCGCGCTGGAACAACCAGAGGTGCTGCTGGCGGTGACGGCGGGGCAGCTCACGGGGCCCGGCGCCTTCAGCGATGACATTCGTGAACGGCTGCGCATGGGGCACCACGCCTACGGCTCCGGCGATGTGGTCGTCGTGACGCGGCCGGGGTGGATGCAATACGGGCGCACCGGCACCACGCATGGCTCCCCGTTCCCGTACGATACGCACGCGCCGCTGATTTTTTACGGCTGGGGGGTGCCGCAGGGCATCACGTACGAGCGGACCCACATCCGGGACATCGCGCCCACCGTGGCCGCATTGATTCACAGCCCATTGCCCAACGCCTGCACCGGCCGGGTCATCACACCGCTGTTCGAATGAGGGTGGAATTGACGGTGCGGCGGGTGGCGGGTGAAGTGCCGCGCATCGCAGTCGAGGGGGTGTTTCCCGCGGTGCCTGGCGGGTGGTTGGCGCAGTTGCCGGTTTGGCGGCCGGGGCGGTACGAGCGCCAGGATTTCGCGAAGTCCCTGTATCGTTTGGAGGTTTGGCGCCCGGAGTCCGGCTGGGTGTTTCAGGCCAAATCCGATCTCCACTCCTGGCCCATTCCCCCCGATGTCACCCGGTTGCGGTGGTCGTTCTTCGCCGGCATCCTCGATGCGGGCTCCACGTGGGTGGGTGAGGACCTTTTCTACATCAACCCGGTGAATTGCATGTTGTACGCCCCGGCGCACCCGGAGTGGTCCTTTGCCCTGGCGTTTCCGGACCTCGCCGCGGACTGGACGGTGGCCTCGGCCCTGCCGCGGGAGGGCGACCGTTGGATCGCCCGGGACGCGGATCACTTGTTCGATTCCCCGTGGGTGGCTTCGCCGGCGCTCCGGCACGCCGCCTTCGCATGCGCTGGCGTGGATTTTCACGTGTGGATGTACCGCGGAGACGGCGTGGATTGGGGCCGGTTGGTGGAGGACCACCGGCGGTTCACGGAAACGCAGGTGGGGTACTTCGGAGGGGAGTTTCCCGAGCCGGTGTATCACTACCTCTACCTCCTGCCCGACCGGTCGGTGCGCCACGGGGTCGAGCACGCGGACAGCACGGTCATCGTCCTGGGACCCGACGCCCTCTCCGGCACCGACGAGGGATACGCCCACCTGATCGACGTGGGCTCACACGAGCTCTATCATGCCTGGAACGTCAAGCGCATCCGGCCCGCCGAGTGGATGCCCTACGACTTCACCCGCCCCCACCCGAGCCGCATGGGCTACGTGGCGGAGGGGGTGACGACATACATGGGCGACTTGATGCTCCTCGAGTCCGGGGTCATCGACCTGCAGGGCTGGTGCGACCGCATGGAACTGCTGCTCCACCGGCACGTCAACAATCCCGGCCGTTTGCAGCTCTCCGTGGCGGATTCGGGCTTCGATACCTGGCTGGACGGCTACGTGCCGGGCGTGCCGGGGCGCAAGGGCTCCATCTACGTCGAAGGGGCGGTGCTCGCTTTCCTCTGTGACGTGCGCATCCTGAAGGTCTCAGGGGGCAAGGCTTCCCTCCAAACCGCCATGCGCGCCCTCTGGAAAAGCCACGGCGAACCGAGGAGGGGCCTGACCGAAGCCGATTATTGGCAAGCGCTCGATGACGCCGCCGGCCCAGGGGGCGCCACCCGGGATTTGCGGGAGCGATTTTGCCAGGGGACGGAAGATACCTGGCCAGCACTCGTCGAAGCATTTGAAAGCCAAGGGTTGAAACTCCACCGGCAGGAGAATCCCGACCGCGCGGGCTTCGACATTCAACTTGCCCCCCTACCGTCCAAGCGTTGATGGGCATTCCCCGCGCAAGCGGCAGGCCTGGTTTAGCGCCCTGGCTCTACACTGCCCGACAGGGCGAAGGTGACCAGGTTTGCGCCCATCCGCAGCGCCGCTTGCCGCAGTGACTCCGGGTCGCGGTGAACCTGTGGGTCCTCCCATCCATCGCCCAAGTCGCTCTCCACATCGAGAAAACAGACCATCCGGCCCTCCCAGAAAAGGGCGTATGCACGCGGGGGCTCCCCGTCGTGTTCGTGGATCTTGGGGAGTCCGCGGGGAAAGGAGAAGGCCGATTGAAACACGGGATGCGCAGCTGGCAGTTCAACCCAATCCACCCCGGGCAAGACCTTGAGCATCTCCTTCCGAATAAATGGCTCCATGCCGTAATTGTCGGAGATGTGCAGAAAACCACCTGATCGCAGATAGGCTCCGAGGTTGCGCGCATCCGCCGAGGAGAAGACCACATTGCCATGTCCCGTCATGTGCACGAAGGGATAGTCGAAGAGCTCGGGCGACCCCACATCCACATAAGGAGTCTCCTCCGAGAGCCGCATTCCCAACGTCCGGTTGCAAAAATCCACCAAATTGGGCAGTGCCGTGGGGTTGCTGTACCAGTCCCCCCCTCCACGGTATTGCAGCACCGCCAGCTGATACGTCCCCACAGCATTCTCCTGGGCCCGTCCTTCCCCCGCGCTTGTCACGGCCAGGGACCCCAACAAAAAACAGCGCACCGCCCACAACCTCCAGTGCATTGAAGCCCAGTACTTCACGAAAAATACCTTCCCGGAGCGAAACATAAGACAAAGGTAGTTCGTAGGTTGCATTCAACCCGGCCGTTGTCGGGATTTCGGTTATATTTGCGCCCCTGAAAACAAACTTGCGTCATGCAAAATAAAAACGCAGTCCTCCTTTTCACCTCGCTGCTGGTTTTGGCTACCCTGTACACGCTGAGCTTCAGCTGGGTAGCGAACAATTATGAGAAAAAGGCGGATGACCACGGAAAGTACGTGGCCGACACCCTGCTCGAGAAGAATCTGATCCCGCAAAATGCCTATGATGCCGAGCTGGATCGCGCCGCGCGTGCTTACCTCCGAGATTCTGCCGATGCGGAGATCTACCCGCTGTTGGGATTCACGTACCGTGAGGTAAAAGAGCGCGAGTTGAACTTGGGATTGGACTTGCAGGGCGGGATGAGCGTCACCCTGGAGGTCAGCGTCCCCGAGCTGATGGTCGCACTGAGTGATTACAGCCAGAACGAGCGCTTTGTGAAGGCCATCAACGATGCGAAAGCCGCCCAAAAATCCTCTACAGGTGAGGATTTTGTCGCCCTCTTCGGTCAGGCTTGGAAGGCATCTTCGACGGGAACTGAGGACCTGTGGCGGATTTTCCACACTTCGGAAAACCGAGACCTCTTCCCCTCTGAACTCTCTGACGATGAAGTGCTTGAAATCCTTCAGCGCGAATCGGAGACCGCCATTCAGAACACAGAGAACATCATCCGCAAGCGGATTGACCAGTTGGGCGTGGCCCAGCCCAACGTCCAGCGGGTCAGTGGCGGCCGCATCCTGGTCGAGTTGCCTGGCATCAACGACAAGGAGCGTGCGCGGAAGCAGTTGAAGTCCACCGCGAACCTGGAGTTCTGGGAGACTTACTTCAATGACGAGGTGTTCCAACGCATCAGCGCTGCCAACGATGCCTTGGGCCTGGCCATGGCACCCGAGCTCGCGGCGGATACGACCCGCACGGCGGACTCGCTCAGCTTGGAGGAGCGCCGTGCCGCCAACCCCCTCTTCGCCGTGTTTCAACCCGAAGTTCAGCAGCGTTCCGCCGTCGTCGGTTACAGCGCGGTGTCGGATACGAGCCAGGTGAATGCACTGCTCGCCCGCCCCGAGGCTTTGGCGGCCTTGGGTGCTGACCTGCGGTTGATGTGGGAGGCCAAACCCACCGACAACATCGCCCGCCTCTACGCCATCAAAGACGCCAGCGGAAAAGGCAAGGCGGAACTCTCCGGCAAGTCCATCGTGAGCGCCAGCGTTTCGTACGACGAAATCGGAGATGTCGTGGTTTCGATGACCATGAACTCGGAAGGTGCCGCGATCTGGAGCGCCATGACGGAGCGTTGTGCCAACCAAAACCAGCGTGCCGTGGCCGTGGTCTTGGACAACTTGGTCTTCAGCGCGCCCAATGTTCAGACGGCCATCGCCAACGGACGTTCGCAGATCAGCTTCGGCTCTAACCAGTCCATGGAGGATAAGCTGCGTGAAGCGGAGGATCTGAGCGGATTGCTCAAGGCCGGTGCCCTCCCCGCTCCCGCGCGCATCGTGGACGAGTACAACGTAGGTGCCCAGCTCGGGGATGACAACATCCGCTCGGGATTGTGGGCCTTTGTGCTGGCGTTGATTGCGGTATTGGGTTACATGGTGTTCTACTACCGCCGTGCGGGTTGGGTGGCGAATTTGGCCTTGATGGCGAACCTGCTGTTCCTCATCGGCGCCCTGGCGTCGCTCGGTGCTGCCCTGACGCTGCCCGGTATTGCGGGTATCGTCCTCACCATCGGTATGGCGGTGGACGCAAACGTGTTGATTTTCGAGCGTATCCGCGAGGAAATGCGCAACGGAAAGGCCTATTCCGTGGCGCTTCGTGAGGGCTTTTCGAAGGCCTACAGCTCCATCTTGGACGCGAACATCACCACCTTGCTGACGGCCATCGTGTTGTACAGCTTCGGAACGGGTTCCATCCGCGGTTTTGCGACGGTGCTCATCATCGGTATTTTCACTTCGCTCTTCAGCGCCATCGTGCTCACGCGTCTCGTGTTCTTCAATCTGCTCGAACGCAAGAAGAGCGTGTCTTTCGGATCTCCGCTCACGCTGAATTTGCTGACGAATACGCATTATGATTTCGTCAAGAACCGCAAGAAGTTCTACCTCGCCAGCGCTGTTGTGGTGGTATTGGGTCTGGGTTCACTCCTCACCCGCGGGCTGCAAATGGGGGTGGAATTCTCAGGGGGAACGACCTTCGATATCGCTTTCGACCAGCCCGTCAACATCGATGAGGTGCGCAGCACCCTGGCCCAGGCATTCTCAGAGGATGGCAAGCCCGGCAACCCTGTCGTCCAGACGAAAGATGGCCAGAACAAGTTCCGGGTCACCACGAACTACATGATCAACAACCCCTCCGAAACCCAGGACGAGGACATCCAAACTGCGCTCAATTCGGGGCTCTCCTCCTTGGGCACAGGTTACAAAATCGAACAGTACAACAAGGTCGACTCCACCATCTCCGACGACTTCCGGACGGGAGCTTACTATGCCACGGTGTTCTCCTTGCTCATCATCTTCTTGTACATCTTCATCCGTTTCCGGAAGTGGCAGTATGGATTGGGGGCTGTACTTGCTTTGATGCACGACGTATTGATCGTGTTGGGGGTATTCAGCCTGCTCTCGGGTATCCTGCCGTTCACCATGGAGGTGGATCAGGCGTTCATCGCTGCGATCTTGACGGTGATTGGATATTCCATCAATGATACGGTGGTCGTGTTTGACCGCATTCGGGAAACGCTGGGCATCTATGGCAACAAGCACAGCGCCGAGCGCAACACGAACGATGCATTGAATGAGACGTTGAGCCGGACACTCAATACCTCGTTGACCACCTTCGTGGTGTTGCTGACCATTTTCCTGCTGGCCGGCGACAACATCAAGTCGTTCGTGTTCGCCCTGATGGTCGGTGTAGCCGTGGGTACGTACAGCTCGATTTTCATCGCTTCGCCGATTACGCTCGACTTCACGCGCAAGAAGGAAGACGCAGCCGCTTGATAGAATCATCCCGGACCGAGAGGTCATGGGAGGTAAAAAAAGGCGTTGGACCGAGGGGTCCAACGCCTTTTTTGTTTGCGCGCCGAGGGGGAGGTGGGAAGGAGGGTCAGCGTCGGAGGGTGGAGCGCAAGAGGTTGAAGGGGTTCATTTCGAGCAGGTTGAGCGACCACGTCACCCGGTTCCATGGGGCGTAGGTGCCGCCGGGGCCAGTCTGGATGTCGTCCCACAGGGGGAGCTGGATGCGCATGGCGCCGTTGCCCAGGTTGAGGGCGAGACCGGTGGAGGCGTGGGCATCTTGGTTGCCCGCGAGGAGGGCGCCCGCATAGACGGCCAGGGGCAGTTTCATGGGGATGTCCCAGTCAAAACGGATGGAAGCCATGCGCCGGTCGGCTTGGATTTCGCCGGGAATGAAAGGGAGGGCGCCTTGGTCCTCGGCGACCTGGCGGCCCCAAAGGCCATCCGCAGAGCCCCGCTGGAAGAACAGGTGATCCGCCATGGGATCGACCAGGCCGGATGCCCCGCTCGCCTGGAGGGGATAGATGCCGGCATCGCCCGCCACCCAGCCGAGATAGCCCCGCCAACGGAACTTATTGTCGTCGCGGTCATACGAGGTCGCGCCGCGAAACGCAAAGGAGAAGACGTGCGCCGTGCCCGCGTCGTTCCAGGGGAGGAATCCGTCGTCCCAGGTGCCGTCCAGGCCCACCCTGCCCGCTTCGGCGGCGGCGGACTGAATGCCTCGGTACTCGATCGCGTACTCGGTTCGGGTTCTGTCCAGGCGATAATCCACCGTGTATCGGGCGCGCAGGGAACGGGTTTGGCTTACATCCACGTAGGGAAGATGCAAGGCGTCACCGGGTTCCCAAGTGGACAGTTTTCGCGCCCCCTCCACCCAGAGCTCTGACTTGAGCCCGGAATTGGGTACGGCATTCCAAATGCGGCGAACGTGCCAGGAAGACCGGCGGTAAGCGCGGTCCGGCCCGTCCATGAAACTCCGGAGATCCAGGCCCGCAGAACCCTGACGCCGGTTCAGTTCCACCGCCGCCGTTCCGACGAGACGGTCACTGCCCCACGCATACATGGGCATCGCCCGCCACTGAAAATCCCGGAAAGGCAGGGGGGCGTTGTGCAAGATCAGTCCCGTCATGGCCCCATCCTCCGTGTTCCATCCCACGCTCGGGAACCAGAAGAGCTGCGTCCGGTCCTCCCGATCCAACCGCGTCAGCATGCGCACCGAGATCGGCTCCACCCGCCGCAGAATCCCCTGGGTGCGGACCCCATTGTTCTTGCGGTCGTACTCCAAGGTCGCGGCCTGCGCATCGAGTCGAATCTCGCGCACCTTGCCCGCGAGTTCGGCGGGCGGCGTGAGCCGGACGACCGTGCGCTCTCCCGACGGCAGTCCCGGGAACCAGCCCGCGGGGACCGGCCCTTCCTCCGTCATGTAGCTCAGGGAGAAGGGGCCGGGGATTTGGCCCCAATTGAGCACCTTCACCTCCCAAGCCCCCTCCCGTTCGCGCGCGCCCAGCAAGCGGTAATCGGTCGCGCCCGATGTCCGGACCAAATCCTCAAAAAACCACCCCAGCGACTCCCCGGTCGAGGCCTCCAATGCCGCCCGCAGGTCCTCGGGAGTCGGGTGCTTGAACTTCCACGCCTCGAAATACGCCCGCATCGCCGCATCGAAGCGCGCATCGCCGAGGTAGGCCCGCAGGTGCCCGAAGGCCGCCGCCGTCTTTTTGTACACGATGGCCCCGTAGTTGAGCGAAGTGAACGCATCCGAATGGCACTGCATGGGCTGATCCAGCCCCAGCCGCGCCGAGAGCAAGTAGCTGAGCTCATCGCGACGCGGATACGCCCACGACTCCACCTCCGCAAAGTCCCACCAGAAGGGCTGCTCGGGCTTGAGGAACCCCGCCAGCCGCAGCGAATCGCCGTACTTGGTGGTGAAATAACGCGTCTCGTTGAACGAGTTGATGCCCTCATCCATCCACGCATTCACCCGCTCGTTGGAGCCGAGGATGCCATAGAACCAGTTATGCCCCACTTCATGCACGATGACCGTTTCCAAGGCCAAATCGCTCCCCACCCCCCCGATCACAGTCACATTCGGGTACTCCATCCCGCCACCTGCCGAGATGGTGCCATCCACCGCAGTCACCTGGTTATAGGGGTACTCCCCGTTCCAGAGCGAGTAGTAATACGTCCCATCTGCCAGATACTCAGGGGCCCGCTTCCACAACCGCGCTGACTCCGGGGTGAACAGGGCCCAAGTGGTGACCTTCCGGCCCGACTGCGGCAAGGCCACCTCGCCCTTGAGCACCCACCACCGCTTGTCGGCAAACCAGGCGAAGTCGTGCACATTGCTCGCCCGGTAACGCAGCGTCTTGGTCCGCTTCGACGAGGGCGGAAAGGCATTGGAGGCCGGCTTGTCGAGGGACGCCTCCAGCTGCGCCGTCGTCCAGTCCGACAGCGAATCGAGCCGGCGCTGCTCCCGGGCGTTGTCCGCCCATCCTTCCACCCAATCGCCCGTTGAGCCCACCGTGTAATTCTCTGGCAACGTGATTTTTACGTCGAAAGAGCCAAACTCCGAGTAGAATTCACCCTGGTTGAGATACGGCATCTCGTGCCACCCGTCCCGGTCGTACACCGCCGGCTTGGGGTACCACTGGGTGATCTGGTAGCTCTCGCCGATATGCCCGAGGCGCGAAATGCTGCCCGACGGCAGCTTCACCCGGAACGGCGTCTCGTACACCACCGATTCGCCCGGCCGCAGCGGCTGCGCGAGCTCGAGGCGCACGATGTCGATGTGTTCCGGGTGGAAAGACCACTGGGCATCGACGCCATTGACCTTGAAGTCCAGCGAATCGATGCCGCCGAGGTCGCGCTGCATGGCGTAAAACATGAAAAAATTGCCATCGCGGTAGAGCTGGCGGGCCAGGGCCGTATTGCCATTCGCGTAGGCGTTAGGCCAAACATGAATCCACAAAAACTTCAGCGGTTCCGGGCCGTTGTGGCGGTAGGTGGTGCGGATTTGGCCTTGAATCTCATGGGCCTGGTCATCGAGCGAAACTTCGATTTCGTGGTCGACCTGTTGCTGAAAGTACGGGGCGCGGGGCGCATCCTGCGCCTGGATTCCCCCGCCGGCGCAGAGGAGGGTGGTGGCCAGGGCAAACCCGGCGAAGTGGAGGATTTTCATTTCCATATGACGCGGTAATGGCGGGCAAGTTACAACGCCGCTGCGCTGTACCTTTGGGGCATGGGAGCGATGGAAATCGTAGTCATCTTGCTGATTTATCTCCTGCTCTTCGGGGCGAAGGGGGTGCCGACGTTGGCGCGGTCCCTCGGCACGGCCCTGCGCCAGGTGCGGGCGGCGACGGATGAGATTCAGCGGGAAATCCTGAGCAGTGCGAACGAGGTGCAATCGGAGGTGCGGACGGTGCGGCGGACCACGGAGGCGGCCGGTCACGGGACGGTGACACAGGGGCCGGTGGCGGCGGCGAAGCCGGAGCCCGGGCCGGCTGAGGCGACTGAGGCGAACGAGGAGGCGACAGCGCCCAAGCCGGAGGGGGCGGTTGAGGGGGCGACGGCGACGCAGCCGGAGGGGGCGAAGCCCGAGCCGGGGGCTGAGGCGGGGAAGGCGGGGGCGGACGCCGGGGGGACCGCGGAGGGATGAGGCGGGTCGTGATCGAAGGGGCTGGGAGGGAACCGCATTGCGAGGTTTGGGACGGATGGGGGGCAGGGGTTGCGGTCGAGGACTGGTGGGACCGGATTCCGTGGCGGCAGAACCGAATCAGGGTCTTCGGGCGGTGGCACGACGAGCCGCGGTGGACCGCTTGGTACGGGCCTGCGTACCGGTATGCCGGGGTGGAATGGGCCGCCTCTCCCCTGCCGGACGACCTCGCGCAGTGGGCCCGGCGGTTGGAAGCCCTCGTCGATGGGGAACGGGTGGGGCAGGGGTTTCAGTTCAATTCCGTCCTGATCAACGGGTACCGGAACGGGCATGACGCGATGGGCTTCCACCGGGACAACGAACCTGAGATGAACCCCAGTTGCATTGCGAGCCTGAGCCTGGGAGCCACGCGGCGTTTTCACATTCGGCGGCGGGACCGGACGGGGCGGTGGGACGTGGATTTGGCCCACGGCGATTTGCTGCTGATGTATCACCTGCAGCACGACCACGAGCATGCCCTGCCCCGGCGGCTGCGCGTCCAGACCCCCCGCATCAACTTCACCTTCCGGCACATCCGCACGAGCTAAATCTGCATCGTACCTTCGGGGCAATGTCCATCCACCAAGAAGCGAAGCGCATCACCACGCAGGTGCTGCAGGAAATGAAGCAGCGCGGCGAGAAGATCGCCATGCTCACCGCCTACGACTACACCATGGCCACCATCGTGGACCAGGCGGGCGTCGATGTCATCCTCGTCGGGGACAGCGCCTCGAATGTCATGGCCGGAAATGAGACCACCCTTCCCATCACTTTAGACCAAATGATCTACCACGCCACGAGCGTGGTCCGGGCGGCGAAGCGGGCATTGGTGGTGGTGGATTTGCCCTTCGGCACCTACCAGGGGAACTCCAAGGAAGCCCTGCACTCGGCGATCCGCATCATGAAGGAGAGCGGGGCACATGCCGTGAAAATCGAGGGCGGCCGGGAGATCAAGGAGAGCGTCGAGCGCATCCTCAGCGCCGGGATTCCCGTGATGGGGCACCTGGGGTTGACGCCGCAGTCGATTTATAAGTTTGGGACGTACACGGTGCGGGCAAAGGAGGAGCAGGAGGCGCAGCGGCTGCGGGAGGACGCGGCGATGCTCGACGCGCTGGGCTGCTTCGCGGTCGTGTTCGAAAAAATTCCGGCCCAGCTGGCGGCGGAGGTGAGTGCGGCCCTTCACTGCCCCACCATCGGCATCGGGGCCGGGGGGGCGTGCGACGGGCAGGTGCTGGTGCTGCATGACATGGTGGGGCTGACGCAGGCCTTTTCGCCCCGGTTTTTGCGGCGGTACTTGGATTTGGCCGGCGCCATGTCGACCGCCATCCAGCAGTACGTGCAGGATGTGCGCGACCGGGACTTCCCCAACGCGCAGGAGCAATACTGAGGCATGGAGGGGCTGCACACCACCGGAGGGGATGAGGGCGGTTTCGCGCGCAAGCCGCGCGTGGCCCCGGTGCGCAGCCATCCCGGCAACCTGCAGATCCTCTACGAGGACAACCACATCGTCGCGGTGAACAAGCGCCCGTCCGACGTGGTGCAGGAGGATTCGACGGGGGACATGTCGCTGTGTCGCGTGGTGGGGACGTACATCAAGGAGAAGTACGGCAAGCCGGGCGACGCCTTCATCGGGACGGTGCACCGGCTGGACCGACCGGTCAGCGGGGTCATCCTCTACGCCCGCACCTCCAAGGCGCTGTCCCGGCTGACGAACATGTTCCGCATGCGCGAGGTCCAGAAGACGTATTGGGCGGTGGTCAAACCCGCGCCGCCCGAGCAAGAGGGGCACGTCATCAACTTCCTCGCGAAGAACGAACAGACGAACAAGAGCTACGCCTTCGACGCGCCGGGACCGGGGCGCCGGGAATCGGAGTTGATTTACCGGGTGGTGGGGGGAGGCGACAATTACACGTTTGTGGAGGTTTGGCCTAAGACCGGCCGCCACCACCAAATCCGCGTCACCCTCTCCTCTCTCGGCTCGCCCATCAAAGGCGACGTCAAGTACGGCGCCCGCCGCACGAACGAGAACGCGTCCATCCACCTGCATGCCCGGCGCATCGACTTCATGCATCCGGTGCGCCGGGAACCCATCTCCCTCATCGCGCCCCCGCCCGAGGATGCCATCTGGGACGAGTGGGTGCGGCAGGAGCACGGCCTCGCCCCCCGCTGAGGGCTGCGATTGGCGACCGCAGTCACGCGGGCAGCTTGCGGCGCGGCTTATCTTTGCACCATGAATGCGACCCCTGAACACGTCAAGTGCCTGATCATCGGATCGGGACCCTCTGGATATACCGCCGCCATCTACGCCGCACGGGCAGATATGAAACCCGTTCTTTATCAAGGCGTTCAGCCGGGCGGGCAGCTGATGGACACCACGGAGGTGGACAACTTTCCCGGCTATCCGCAAGGGGTCCGGGGTCCGGAGATGATGGCGGACCTCGAGGCCCAGGCGCGCCGCTTCGATACCGACGTGCGCAACGGCTGGGTCACGGAAGTGGATTTTACCGGCCCGGTGCACAAGGTTTGGGTCGGCGAGGGCGCGGATCGCAAGGAAATTCACGCGGACGCGGTCATCATTTCCACGGGGGCTTCCGCGAAGTGGCTGGGGCTCGAGAGCGAGCTGCGGCTGCGGGACATCGGCGGGGGCGTGAGCGCCTGCGCGGTGTGTGACGGCTTCTTCTACCGCGGTCAGGAGGTGGTCATCGTGGGCGCCGGGGACACGGCTTGTGAGGAGGCGAGTTATCTGGCCAAACTCTGCACCAAGGTCACGATGCTCGTCCGCCGCGGAGAAATGCGGGCCTCCAAGGCCATGCAGCACCGGGTCCTCAACACCCCCAACATTGAGGTCCGCTGGAACACCGAGACGCTCGAGGTGCTGGGCGACCAAGGCGTCGAAGGCGCACGGGTCATGGACCACGCCACCGGAACCGAGTCGGTCATCCCCTGCACGGGTTTCTTCGTGGCCATCGGGCACACCCCCAACACGCAGATTTTCAAAGGCTGGATCGACCTTGACGAGCAGGGCTACATCCGCTACGCCAAGCCGGGTACCACGTACACGAACATCGAAGGGGTTTTCGTGAGCGGCGATGCGGCCGACAAGCAATACCGCCAAGCCATCACGGCCGCCGGTACGGGCTGCATGGCTGCACTGGATGCCGAGCGTTACCTGGCCGCCCGGGGCATCCACTGAGGCCTCAGCGTTTCTTCTTGGGGAGAAAAGCCGCCTCGTATCGGGCAATCCAATCGGCGACGGAGATTTTCTCCATCAGTTCCCCGATGAGCGCGAGCGGCACATCCTCCGGCTTCTTGAATCGGATGCAGCTCTTGCCCATGTCGAGTTTGCGCGCGCTGTGCTTGGGGAATTCCCCCACGAACCAATCCATCAGCACGGGATCGGCGTAAATGCCCATGTGGTAAAGGTTGATGGACTGCTTTTGCGAGGCGATACCGGCAAAGGGAAGGGGCTCGCTGGGCTTGCAGTGGTAGCCTGCGGGATACAGCGCGTGGGGCACCACGTACCCCAGCCCTCCGTAGCTGATGGCGGCCTCAAAGCCCGCGGGCAGATGCGCCAGGATGGTCTCGTGCAGTTGGCGAAACACGGGGGCGCGATCTTCCGCCACAGCGGCGAGGATGGATTCAACGGTTATCGCGGTGGACATGGGATGGCGTTGCGGTTGAGGGGGTGAAAATAGCTTGGCTCGGGGCGGATGACTCGCCCACGGCGCAAAAAAAGACCCGCCGTTTGCGGGCGGGTCTTCTTCCGTAGCGGGTCCCTGATCATTCACAGGTGGCCCAATCCAAGTCCTCCGTGTAGTAGGTGGAGATGACGGTTTGGAAGGGGTTGGAAGTGTCGGTCCAATTCATCACCCGGCAATCGCAATCAAATTCCAGCTTCAACCTTTGAACAGACGTGCTGCTGTGGTAGATGTAAATCGAATCCCCAGTGAATTCATAGTTTTTAGCCTCGCCCTCCGGGTTTTCTCCGAAGGTCCCATCCGGTTGGGGGTAAATGAAGAACAATTCTCCCGCATCGGTGAACTGATAGAGAACAGCGTAGGGCCCTCTCCAACGCCCCACCACCTCACAAGCTTCCGTGGGCGTGGGCTCGGGCTGGGGATCAATACCTTCCTCCTTCTTACAGGATGTGGCCAGCAGGGCGAGAAGTCCTGCAAAGAGCATGGTTTTTTTCATGTGAATTTTGTTTTGCGTGAAACACGTCCCAAAACTCCTCATTCCTCCCCTTCCATCCTTCACGCCTGGGGGTGAATCGCCTTCACACGTTGCCTTGAATGGGTGAAACGGGCAAAGGATGATGCCATTCAGGTCAACCCGCGCGCTTTTCCCCCAAACGAAATCAACAGGAATGGCCGGATCGTCCCTCAGAAACGCTCCATCCCGGATTGGACCACCGGACACAGCGCGTTCACCCCGGCCCCTGTCCTCATGCCTCCCAAATCTCACTCACACGAGGTGTCGAACACCCCGAGCCACATGAGCAAATCACCAGCCCCTACCGTGCTGTCACCGTTGAAGTCTCCGAAGCAGGGGGAACCATATCCCCCCACTCCCCCATCACCAGACCCCGTGGAAACGCAACGCTGGGCTGCCGCATCCCAAGCGGTCCCTTCACCGCAATAAGCGGAGGGGTGAATGTCGCAAGAGCCGTCATCCTCGGTGGCCGCTGGATTGAAGTTGAGCGCAATGGACTGGGTGCAACCCAACACTTCCAAGGCGTCGCAAACCCCATCGGCATCCACATCGCTGAGACAGCCGCCGGCGCAATCGAGGTAGGGCTGTGTCGGGTATACGCAGGTCCCTGCAATCGAGGCCGTGGGGTTGTAGTTGCAAGCCAGCGCATCCATGCAGCCGAGGTAGGCACATGAGCCATCTGCATCCGTGGCGCTCGGGTTGAAATTGGCCGCTGCAGCATCAGTACAACCCGGAACTTCAAAGGGGTTGCAGACCCCATCCCCGTCGGTGTCCAGCAGGCAGTTGCCGCCGCAATCATACCCTGTCGGCGGGAAGGTACACGCGGCGGGGTCTGTAGCAAGCGGATTGAAATTGCACGCAGACACTTGCTGGCATCCCACGACTTCAAATGGATTGCATACCCCGTCCCCATCGGTGTCGAGGAGACAATTGCCTGCGCAATTGTAGCCCGTCGATGGGTACTGGCATGACCCAGCATTGGTGGCTGAAGGATTGTAATTGCAGGCTGTGGCATCCTGACAGCCTACCACCTCCAGGGGATCGCACACCCCATCGCCGTCCGCATCCGCAAGGCATGCACCGCTGCAGTTGTAATGGGTGGCGGGAAATACACAGGTTCCGTTGTCCCCCGTCGCTGCGGGATTGTAATTGCAGGCAGCGGCGTTCATGCAACCCGCAAGACCGGTGGTAAATGACCCGGTATAGATTTGCTCATTGAACTGATTCCCCCCGATAAACACCTGGATGTTGAGGGTGCCCGTGACCACACCCGAGGTGGTAAATTGGCCCAGCAAGACCCGGTTGGAAGCGTTGGGGGTGCCATTCGTCGCGCCGGGCAAAACGAACCAACTGCCCCCCGTGGAGCTGTTGACCGTGAGGGCTCCACCGGCCTGGAAAGCGCCCAGGGAGGAAGTCAACCCGATGCTCCCGATGCTCTGGCTCCCCGCGGCGGAAGAACTCGATGCCAATCCAATGGTCACCCACGAATCGAAGTTGAGATCCGGGAAAATGCCCAGGAAAAACGGATTGATGTCCGTTCCAAAATTTCCACCCGCCCCGTGGTGCCAGAAAGTCGTGGAGGTGGCGATGTGAAGCGGGGTGTCGTCGTTTCCGAAGACCGCTGTGACGAAGTCCGTGGGCTGAGAGAGCTGCGCGAAAATGCGGTACGTCCGCATGCCCGTCAGATTGGAAGATCCGACCATCCCTCCGTGAACCGCCGTGGTTTCGACGTGGAACCCCGTCATCTGCGCTCGAAGCGGGGAGATGCCCAAAAGGCCTGCGAAAAGAACCGAAAATGCAAGAATCAAAAGCGCCTGAAAAGGCGTGAAAGGTGCCGACGGCGCATGGCGCAGCACGATGGGGTGGCAATAAGAGAACATCAGGCGTAGATTGGTGGAAGAAAGATAGTCACCAATCGACGAAAAAATTACTTTAATTGAAATTTATCATTTCTCACCATCAGCGAAATCCGCCGGGTCCAAAAATTCCGTTTCAATGGTGATGTCGTGGAAGGACCACAGGGCGACGGATTCGAGGATTTGGGCTTTGACATCCGCCACCTCACGAACGTCGTGCAGCCCTTGCAGCACGACATGGACTGAGAAGACTGTCCGCTCTCCATCCAAGGACCAAACCCGGCAAGCATGGATGGAATGCACGGCGGGCACCGACTGTACGGCCTGGCGGAGGGCTTCGATGTCGATGTCCGATGGACGGGCCTGCAAGAAAACGCCGAGGGTGGTGTAAAGTCTTCGCAGCACGTTGAACAACACCCAAGCGGTGATGCCCAGAGACAACGCAGGATCCAGCCACGTCCAGTCCGGGCGAAACCACAAGACCACGGAAGCCGTGCCGATGGCCACCCAGCCGAGAACATCCTCGAGCAGGTGCCACGAGAGCACCTGCTCATTGAGCGATTTTCCGCGACCCGCGCGCCACGCCGCCAACCCGTTGATGACGATGCCCAGCACGGAGAAGGCCAGCATTCCCAGCGCGTCGGAAGGTTCCGGATGCTGCAGGCGCTCCAGTGCCTCGCGGATGATAAAGAGGCCCCCGACGAGGAGAATCAGGCCGTTGAGCAGCGCGCCGAGCAGGGAGAATCGCTGGTAGCCGTAGGTGAACTGGTCGGAGGGGTTTTGCGCGGATTTGGCCTGCAGCCACCAGGCCAAACCAATGGCCACACTGTCGCCAAAATCGTGCAATGCATCGGAGAGAATCGAGACGCTGTTCGTCCACACGCCCCCGAAAGCCTCCATGACGGCGAATCCGGTGTTGAGCCAGAACACCATGCGCAGGTTGCGCACAGCCCGCTGGTCGGTTGCGCCGAGGTGATTCTCGGCATGGACCGGCGGGCCCGGCGGCAAATGGCGGTGCAGCGCTTGCATGGCGGCGGTGTCGAAAAAAAAGACCGCCCCTTGAGAGGCGGTCTGTGTGGGTGGCTAATGGGACTTGAACCCACGACCCCTGGAACCACAATCCAGTGCTCTAACCAGCTGAGCTATAGCCACCATGTCCCCGAAAGGGAGCGCAAAGATAAGTTGAGGTGGGAAATTGCAAGCATTTGTAGGCCAAATTTTCCATCCCCCCACCACATCGCCGCGGTGTCGCATCTTTGCGGCATGGTGAGGGATGAAAACGTTCCGCTGCGCGTGCTGCACCTGGCGAGCTGGTACCCGACGACGGTGCACGAGACGCTGGGCAACTTCGTGCAGCGGCACGTCGAGGCCGTGGCGACGCTGCATCGGTGCACGGTGCTGACGGCGGTGGCGGACGGCGGGATCGCAAGTCGGGCGGAGCGGAGGTACGAGGAGCGGGGGCCGGCCGGGATGCGGGGGCCGGCCGGGGGGGGGTGGACGATCGAGGAGCACCGCATCCATCTCCGGCCGCGGCGGCCACAGGGCTGGTGGGTGGGGCGGGCGCTTTGGGAGCGGGGGCGGACGTTGGAGCGGCCGGACCTGATCCACTTGCACGTCATGTATCCGGCGGGGCGGGCGGCGCGGCGGCTGGCGCGGGAGTGGGGGGTGCCGCTCGTGGTCACGGAGCACTGGACGGGCTATCAGCGCCCGGCTTGGGACCGGGTTCCGGGGTGGCGCCGGTGGGACATGGGGCGCACCGGGGCGGCGGCGGATTGCATTTGTCCTGTGACCGCGGATTTGGGGGAGGCCATGCAATCCGCCGGCGTGGGGCGGGGACGCCGGTTCCGGCCCGTCCCGAACGTCGTCGACACCCAGCTTTTCCATCCCCGGGAGGTGCCTCCGGGCCCCAACCTCCCGACTTCCGAGCCTGTGGCGTTGACCCTGCTGCACATCAGTTCCTTGGCGGACCACCACAAGAACCTTTCGGGCATGCTGCGCGCCCTGGCCCAGTGCCTCCCCGACCTGCCCCATTTGCGTGTCCGCATCTTCGGGGGCGGCGACCCCACGGGGCTTCAGCACCTGGCCCAGGCACTGGGCATCGACGATCGCATCCATTGGGGCGCCGAGATTTCCCTGAACGAAGTCGCTCGGGAGATGCGCGAGGCGGACGCGCTGGTCCTCTTCAGCCACTTCGAGAACTTCCCCTGCGTCATAGGCGAAGCCTGGGCCAGCGGGATTCCCGTCTTCGCGACCGACGTCGGGGGCATCCGGGAGTACCTCGATGAGACGCGCGGCGTGCTGCTCCCGGCGGGGGATGAAATGGGTTTGGCCTACGCCCTGCGCGTGTGGGCACAGGGGAAGCAATGGGATGGTGGGCGGCTTCGCGCGACGGCCGTGGAACATTTCTCGGTGGACGCGGTGGCGCGGCAGTATGACGCCGTTTACCGGGAGGTGCTGGGCCTTCCTCAACGCGCGGCCAAATGATCGCGCGTGGGTTGCTCCTCGGGTCGCTCGCGTCCCGGCTGGGCGTGCTGGGTTTTACAGCCCTCGGGGTGGTGCTCACGACGCACGCGCTCGGAGCCAGCGGCCAGGGAACCATCGCCATCCTGCAGCTGGGGATGCTGATTGCGGGCACCATCAACGGCATGGTCGCCGGGGGTGCGGTGGTGCATCTGCAGCGTACGATTCCGCTGCGCCGCATGCTTGTGCCGGGCCATGTGTGGCTGGTGCTCGCCTCGCTCGCGGTGGTCACGCTGGAGGTCGTGCTGGGCCTCATCCCGCTGGAAAAGGGCCTGCCGGTGGGAGTTTTTGCCTGGCTGCAAGGCGTGGTGGTTTTTCATGGCCAAATCGCCATCGCCACCCAACAATTCCGCTGGTACAATGCCCTGCAGTTGGTCCAAACCGGCTTGCTGGCCCTCGGGCTCACCCTGGCTTTCGGGGTGCTGGGCATCCAGCGGCTCGAGGGGTTTCTCGGGGCCCTGGCGTTCGCCCTGGGAACCACGGCGCTGGTTTCGCTCCGGCTCCTGCGGTCCCTCCCCCACCCTGACCCGGCCGTGCCCCCCCCGCCCCTGCGCCGCGTCCTCACCACCATGGCCTCCCAGGGCGGCATCGCCCAGCTGGGCTCCCTGTTCCAACTCCTCACCCAGCGGCTCAACGTCCGCCTCCTGTCCGCCTGGCTCCCCGCCGGCGCCGGGCTCGCCTCCGCAGGTCTCTACTCCATCGCCTACCTCGGGATGGAGGCCATGTGGACCCTCGCCCGCGGCTGGGCCCCCGTGGTCCACGGCAGAATCGCCCACCTCCCCGGGCCCGAAAATCGGTCCGCCCGCCTCCAACTCACCCGGCGCGTCCTGCTCCTCACCTGGGCCTCCACCCTCCCGCTCGCCCTGCTCGCGTCCCTCCTCCCCGACGCCTGGTACGCCGCCGTCTTCCACATCACCGGCCTGCAAAGCGTGCTCCGTGCCCTGCTCCCCGCCGTGCTCGCGGGGGCCGGCGCCAGCATCCTCGCCCACCACCTGAGCGGCATCGGGGCCCATGCGGTCAACGCCCTGACCTCGGCACTGGGGCTGGCCGTGATGCTCGCTTGTTGCGCCCTTTGGATCCCGGAACACGGGGCGGTGGGTGCCGCATGGGCCGCCTCGGTCGCCGGCTGGGCGCAGTTCCTCGGGCAAGCCATCGCCACCCTCCGGCGCCCCTGACTCCCGGCGCCTCCGGGCACACCCCGGCGCCCCCCGGCGCGCCGCAGATTTACAACAGGTGCCGGAAATCGCCGACCCCGAGTGGCCGCTCGGCCTCAAACCCCTCCCCCGCCGCAAACCCGGCCAGCCGCCCCATCGCCGTCAACCGGCCGTGGATGTGCTCCAGGAAGGCCGGGGAACTGATGGGCGTGGCGGGCTCCGACGCCAGCGAGGCCTCATCCGGCTGGTGGAACTGCGTCCGGTAGGCCCTAACGGCCGCCATCTTCACCTCCTCAAATCCGGTGACGTCCACCACGAAGTCCGGGTCGCGCCAGCGGTCCTGGATGTAAAAGTAGACCTGGGGCGGGCGCCAAGCGTCCTGGGGCCGCCCCGTGGTGCGGTCCGTGGTCTCGATGCGGCGCAACCCGCTCAGGAAGCAGGCCCGGGAGACGAGCTCCGAGGCGCGGGCGTGGTCGGGGTGGCGGTCGCCGCGGGCGTTCGCCAGCACCACCTGGGGTCGCAGCCGGCGCAGGACCTCGATGACCGCCAGGAGTGCGGCCTCATCGGCCTCGAAGAAACCGTCCCGGAGCTCCAGTTGCTCCCGGCAGGCGAGTCCCAGGATGCGGGCTGCCTCCGCCGCCTCAGCGGCGCGGGTGTCCGCCGTGCCCCGGGTGCCCAGCTCGCCCCGGGTGAGGTCCACGATGCCCGTCCGGGTGCCTTGGGAAGCGAGTTTGGCCAGCACACCGCCCGCGGAAAGCTCCACATCGTCCGGATGCGCTCCGAAAGCCAGCACCTCCACCCCGTTCTCGTGCAAAATTTTCTGCATCTTGCAAAGTTACTTGCGCGAAGATGAGCCCGGTGGGTCTGTTTGAACCAAATGCGCCCGACCTTGTTCCCACTTGCACAAGCCATCGCCATGACGTCTCCTTCTTCTCCTTCCCGACCCGGCCCTGCCCAAGCCGTGGTGATCGGATCGGGCTTCGCGGGTCTCGCAGCGGCCACGGCCCTCGCGGCCGATGGATACACGGTGGACGTCCTCGAGCGGCATGAACAGGCGGGCGGACGGGCGCGGACGTTCAGGGAGGGGGAATTCCTCTTCGACATGGGGCCGAGCTGGTACTGGATGCCCGACGTGTTCGAGCGTTACTTCGCCCGCTTCGGGTCGGAGGTGAACGCGGAATTGGACTTGGTGCGCTTGTCGCCCTCGTATCGGGTGTATTTCGCCGACGGGCCGGTGGATGTCCCGGCGGATATGCCGGCCCTCGAGGCGCTGTTCGAGTCGCTCGAGCCCGGAGCCGGTCTGCAACTGCGGGCCTTCCTCGCAGAGGCGCGCAAGAAGTACGAGATCGGCATGGGGACCTTCGTTTGGAAACCCGCCCATTCCGTGATGGAGTTCGCCTCGTGGCAGACGCTCAAGGATGCGACCCACCTGACCTTGTTCAAGAGCTTCAGCACCCACGCTCGCCAGTATTTCAAGCACCCTAAGCTGTTGCAAATCATAGAGTTTCCGGTGCTTTTCTTGGGGGCCAAACCCGAAAAAACCCCCGCGCTCTACAGCCTGATGAATTACGCCGATTCCGCCCTCGGCACATGGTACCCGATGGGCGGAATGCACGAAATCGTCCGCGCCATGGTGCGGGTGGCGGAGCGGCACGGGGTGAGATTTCACTTCGGAAAGGAAGTGACGGGCATCACCGTGGAAAACGGCCGGGCGAGCGGCGTGACCACCCGCGACGGGTTGCAGTGGGACGCCGGGGTGGTCATCGGTGCGGGCGACTACCACCACATCGAGCAGGACCTGCTCCCGGAGCGCTGGCGGCGCTACAATGCCGCTTATTGGAAATCCCGGACCATGTCGCCCAGCTCGCTCCTCTTCTATGTGGCCGTCAATCGCCGGGTACCGGGGCTGCTGCACCACAATCTGTTCTTCGACACGCCATTCGGGCCCCACGCCGCCACCATTTACGACACCCCCTCCTGGCCTTCGGAGCCGCTGTTTTACGTCAGTGCCCCCAGCGTCACCGATCCCGGCGTGGCACCGGAGGGGAGCGAGAACCTGTTCTTCCTCATCCCGGTAGCGCCGGGCTTGAGCGACTCGCCCGGCCTGCGCGACCGTTACTTCGGGGAACTCTGCGACCGGCTGGCGCGGCATACCGGCATGGACATCCGGCCCCACATCGTCTTTCAGCGCAGTTATGCCCACCGGGAGTTTGAGCAGGACTACCGCGCTTTCCGGGGCAATGCCTACGGCCTGGCGAACACCCTGCTGCAGACCGCCTTCCTCAAGCCGCGCATGCGCAGCAAATTGCCGGGCATGTTCTTCACCGGCCAGCTCACCACCCCCGGTCCCGGCGTCCCGCCGAGTTTAATCAGCGGAGAAGTCGTGGCCCAAGAAGCCGCGAAATACTTGAACGATCAAGGGATTGCGCCCTGGCCAAATGTTAAATCCACCGTCGCTCATGAACCGATGGGGGCGTTGCGGGGTTAGATTGCGCGATGGGAAGTTTGGCCTTATATGACCGCGTATGCAAGGAATGCAGTGTGCGGACCACCCAAGCGTATAGCACTTCGTTCTCGCTGGGAATTCGGTTTCTCGGCCCTGAGCTGAGGGAGGCGATTTACGCCATTTATGGTTTTGTGCGTTTCGCGGATGAGATTGTGGATACGTTCCACGACCATGACAAGGCGCATCTGTTCGCCCGTTTCAAGGCGGATACATATGAAGCCCTTGATGTGCGAATCAGCCTGAATCCCATTTTGCACGCATTCCAGCGCACTTACCACACTTACGGCCTGGAACGCGAACATGTGGACCTGTTCCTGCGGAGCATGGAGTGGGACCTCAACCGGTTGCGTTATGACCGCGCGGACTACGATGCGTACATCGTGGG
>JBEEPJ010000005.1:0-25894 GCA_041191165.1 Bacteroidota bacterium
ATGAGGTAAGTGTCCATGGCGCGAAGGTACTTGGGGATGTAAATTTGGCCTGCGAAAAAAAGGCAACCATGCGGCACAATTTGAGTGAAATCACGGCGGTGATACGCGACCGGCGGAGCATTTCTCCCGAACGTTACTCCACGCGCCGGGTGCACCGCGAAATCATCGAGCAGGTGCTGACGAATGCCACTTGGGCGCCGACGCACGGCATGACCCAACCCTGGCGCTTCACAGCCTACCACGGCGAGGGCATGCGCACCATCGGGCCCATGCTGGCCCAGTGGTACCGCAACGCCACCCCAGCCGAGAAGTTCTCGCAGGCCACCTTCGACAAGTTGCTGGCCCGCGGCGAACGCTGCACGGCGCTCATCGCGGTGGGGATGGTGCCGGACCCCAACGGGCGCATCCCGGAGCTGGAAGAGGTGGAAGCGGTGGCCTGCGCAGTCCAAAACATGTACCTCACCTGCACCGCATACGGGGTGGGCGGATTCTGGTCCTCCCCGGGTTGGATGTACCGGGAGGAGGTGCGGGATTTTGTGGGGTTGCCGCCTGAGGGAAAGGTGCTGGGCTTATTTTACATGGGCTACCCCGAGGGGGAGTGGCCGCAGAGCCACCGCCGGCCGCTGGAGTATGTGACCACCTGGGTAGAGTAAGCCCTAGGGGTTACCCGGATCGGGAATCGCTGGCACGTCAATGCAGCCCCAGCCGCAGTTCGATGGCGGCCACCGTATCCCCCAGCCATAGGCGCACCCGGCCCGCTGTATCGCGTTGGGTCCAATTCGCCTCGCCCCAGTGGGTGGTCCCCAGCGTGCGACTCAACACGCCGCCGAGGTAGACTGACCTGAACGTTGAGGAAGTCCGTGGGGAGGTCCACGACCAGCCCAGTTCCACCATCAACGGGGTGGACCACCAGCGCGTGCGGTTGATGGCGGCGCTGAAGTCGTGAAAGGTCGAGTCCCGCAACTGGGACCCCGCGGTGTACACGTCGCTGGGTTGCAAATCCAGGGCCAGTCCCGCTCCCGCGAGCAGGTGCTGTGTGGTGGAGATGGGCACCCGAACCCCGGCCACCAACGGAATCCGGTACCGCAACGTCCTGAGCCTCAGCGTGTCCTGAATGCGCACCTCGGGTGCCAGCGAATCCGGCACAAAGGTCAGCGCCCAGTCGCTCCACAGCCGGTGGTACTGCAACCCCGTGGACAGCGTCCAGGACTTGCGAAAGTTGTGCTGGATGCGCATGCCGGCTCCTGTGCCCCCTGTGGGAATCAGTTCCAAGGACAGCGGACCCTCGGTGGCGCTGAGTACATCCGTTCCCACCGCAGGCACCATGGGATGGTATTGAAACAAGACGTCCAACTCCCAGACCTTCGCGGTCGGCCCTCCCGCGGACTGCGCCGCCGCGCGGTTGCAGTAGCCCAACAACCCCAACACGATGGCCCCTCCCGTGATGGCCAGCATGAACCATCTCAGTCCGCGATGGGGTACGAAAGGTTGCCGGGTCCGGGCGATGAGCAGGAAATTGAGTTGCATCGCCCGCTCCTTGTGGTCCCGATGGACCCCAAACATCCACTCCGTCGCGCGGCCCGGCTCGGACTCCTGATGGAATTCAAAAGGAATGCCATGCTCCTCGAGGGCGGTTCGAAAAGCCGTGGCCTGTTCCTCTGTTCGAAAGGTGAAGACCATGTACCGGTTGTCCGCCGGATGGACGAAGTAATTGGTCCAGCGCATGGCGCGAAGTTAGCGTGGCCTCCAAGAATACTGAGTAAATAAAAAAAAAGGGCCGCCGGATGGCAGCCCTTTCGTGATGCGTTGTGCTTGCGATTACTTGGTCGCAGCCAGCATGAATTCGATGTCAAACTGGTCGCTGATGGCCTTGTCTGCGATGTTGTCGAAGAACTTCGTAGAGCCATATTTCACGTCGTACAAGGTGCGGTCGACGACCACCTTGCCCTTGAGGAACAATTGGTTGCCCTCAGCCTTCAAGGCAGCGCTTTCGGTGGTGAAAGGGTGGGAGATGCCCTTGATGGTCAAATCTCCAGCGATGGTGACCAATCCGCCTTCTCCAATCGTTACGTTGTTGACGGCGATCGAAGCCTCGGGGAAGTTGGCTACACCGAAGAAGTCGTCGCTCATGAGGTGGCCCTGCAACTTGGCAGCGTCTTCTCCCGTGAGGTCCGTCACTGCGATGGAGTTCATGTCGATGTTGAGCATGGCGTTGGTGATCGCGCCGCCGGTTACATTGATGGCACCGCCGATGGCCTTGATGGTGCCGCGGTGCTCTCCGCCCACTTTGCGTCCCGTCCAGAGGATTTCTGCCGCGGTGGTGTCGATGTTGTAGGTTCCGTCTGTGAGGACTACCGCGTTGGAGTCTACAGCAGGCGTTTCAGCGGTGGTGTCCGCGTTGTTGTTTCCGCAAGAAGCGAAGACCAGGGAGGCAGCCAGGGCTACCAGGGCGAATTGGATTTTCATGTGGTATGAAAGGGTTTGGTTTGACAAATGAACGTGCCCCAAAGGCGGCACAAAATTAGAGAACACCTCGAGGATTGTTTTGTTCGTTTTGCCTGAGAATGTTAATTTTCATTCAAAACGATGTATAGTTCGCAAAATGTTGATAGTCAAGCGTTAAGCAATGTCCTTACCACGGTGGCGAGCATCTTTCCCTCCACGCGACCGGCCAGTTTCTCCTGTGCAGCCGCCATCACCCGACCCATGTCGCCCATGCCCTGGGCTCCGAGTGCGTGGATGACCTCCCTCACCGCGGCTGCGCATTCCTCCTCAGACAGGGCCGGGGGCATCAGGGCCGCGATGTGCGCGGCTTGCGCCCGCTCTTCCTCCGCCAAGTCGGGCCGGGCCTGCTGGTCGTAGAGTTCGGCGGTTTCCTGTCGCTGCTTGAGGAGCTTCCCGAGAATCGCGAATCCCACCGCATCGGGCAGGGAGGCGGGATCGCTCCCGTCCTTCGCCGCCTCGAGCAGGTACTTGCTCTTCACATCGCGGAGCGCTGCGAGCCGGTCTTTTTCCCGGTTGCGCATGGCCTCCAGGATGTCCGCGTTGATTTTTTCGAACAGGGCCATCCTTCAGTCTACCGTGTCGTTGAAGAACGAGTTGTTCTTCGTCAGGACCATGTGCACCCGACCGTTCTCATCGACCTCTGGCGAGACCGCGAGGTTGCTCATGTGCGATTCGTGGCTGGGCGTGACATCGTCGAGGATCACCTTGCGCCGCTTGTAGGCTGGTTCTTGTTCGAGGTGGCTGAAGCCCAAACTCGTCGACATCTTCCCGCGCAGGGTGCGCAGCCGCTCCTCCCGCTCCCGCATGCGGGCTTGCATTTCCTCCGGAGCAATGCGGTGGGCAGAGGATTGGGCAGAAGATTGGGCAAGCGATTGTGCAGCCATCGCGGGCTCGACCACCTTCACCTGGAATTCCATGTCATCCGCCGCGGTGGCCGCAGGTGCAGCCGGTGCCACGGGCGCCTCGACCTGGGCGACGGGCGCCTCGACCTGGGCGACGGGTGCTTCGACCTGAGCGACGGGCGCCTCCGCGGGGATGAACGGCATCTCAGCCTCCACGCGGGCCAGCACCTCTTCCGCAGGCGTAGGGTTCAGCGTTTTTTTCTCCACGCTGACATTCCAGGCCAAACCCACTTGTGCCACCTGCTCCATCGCTGGCGGCGTCGACGTCCAAGCGGCGTGCGGTACTCCGACGGAGGCGGCCATGGGCGACCCGGCTTCGGCGGCGTTCCATTGCATGCGCTCCGGTGCAACTGCCGTCGGAGTCACGGGCGACGCTTCCATGGCCGTAGCCGGGGCGGACACTGGAGCTGGGGCGGAAGGGTGGGTTGCGGCGGGAGGAGTGTCGTCCATGTAGACGCGGATTTGGCCTTTGCGGGCCTCCAACTGAGGTGAGGTCACGGCCGGATCCACCCCTTCAAAACCGGTGGCAATCACGGTCACCGAGATGGCATCCCCCAGAGACAAATCCTCGCCATACCCCCAGATGACCTCGGCCGTAGAACCCGCCGCTGCCTGGATGTGGTCCGTGATCTCGGAAATCTCGTCCATCAGGATTTCATCCGTTCCGTAGGTGATGTTCAGCAGCACGAAGTTCGCGCCCTGGATATCGAAGTCGTTGAGCAGCGGCGACTCGAGGGCCTCAATGACCGCCTGGCGCGCACGTCCAGCACCGGCAGCCCGGCCCGAGCCCATGATGGCCCGGCCGCTGTTGCGCATCACCGTGTTCACGTCGTTCATGTCCACGTTGATCTCACCGGTCAGCGTGATGACCTCCGCAATTCCCTTGGCCGCGGTGCAGAGCACGTTGTCGGCATTCGCAAACGCCTGCCGCATGGTCAGGTCGCTGTACAATTCGCGGAGCTTGTCATTGCGGATGATGAGCAGGGTGTCCACGGCGTCGCGGATTTCTGCCAAACCCTGTTCGGCCTGCGTCGTCCGGCGCTTCCCTTCGAACTGGAACGGAATGGTGACGATGCCCACGGTCAGGATGTTCATGTCCCGCAAGGCCCGGGCGATGACCGGGGCCGCCCCGGTGCCGGTTCCACCGCCCATGCCGGCGGTGATGAAGACCATGCTCGTGTCCTGCCCCACGAGGTTGAGGACCTCGTCGAGGCTTTCGATGGCCGCGTTGCGCCCCACCTCGGGCAGCGATCCGGCACCGCGCCCCTTGGTCAGGGTTTCCCCGAGCTGCACCTTGTTGGGCACCGGGCTGGCGTTGAGGGCCTGCGCGTCGGTATTGCAGACCACGAAGTCTACCCCTTGGATGCCGCGGTTGTACATCGTATTGACGGCATTGGATCCGCCGCCACCCACTCCGATCACTTTGATGGGGCTGGTGAGGGCGGGACGGGACTCTGGGTTCTGCGAAAGGGTGAAGTGAACTGACATGGGTTCGGTTTCAGCGAAGGAGTGACAGAAGGGAAATGGAGGAATTATCGGCGGCGATTTTCGCGCGGGGTATCGTCGAGCTCATCTTGGAACTCGGAATCACCTTGGAAAAAATCCAAGATCTTTTTCATCATCCTTTCATTGAGGCCTTGGATCCGGTCGCCCAATCTTACCCCGGACTTCGGGAGCGCTTCCGGCAGGGCATCCTCCATGTCCGTCGGGAACGGCTCGGATTCCATGGAATCGAGCGGGTTCTCGAACGGGTTTTCGACAGGCGTTTCCGCGGGAATCTCCGTGGGTTGTGCGCCGCGGGTTGCCGGGCGGATGCGCTCGAATTCCGGTGTTTTTTCGATCAGCGGAATGTTATCGAAACCTTTGATTACCAATCCGATGCCCGTGGCGAACATCGGGCCCGTCGCCGCCTCGGCTGGGCTGTCGACGAGGTATTCGTTGGGCAGGCCTACGCGGCAGTCCATGCCGGTGAGGAACTGGACCAACTGGGGCAGGTGCTTCAGCTGCGCTCCGCCTCCCGTGAGGACGATGCCCCCGAAGAGGTGATCGGCAAAGCCCGAGTTGACGATCTCGTAGTTCACGAGTTCGATGATCTCGGTCATGCGGCTTTCGATGATGTGCGCGAGATTCTTGCGGCTGATCTCGCGGGAGGGGCGATCCCGCAAACCGGGAATGCAGATGATTTCGTTGTCCCGCATCTCCACCGCCAACGCCGAACCAAACTGCGTCTTGAGTTTCTCGGCTTGGCGCATCATGATGGCGCATCCCTTCTTGATGTCCTCGGTCAAGATGTTGCCGCCGAGGGGGATCACGGCGGTGTGCCGGATGATGTTGTCCTGAAAGATGGCCACGTCGGTGGTACCCCCTCCGATGTCCACCAGCACCACACCGGCCTCCATCTCCTCGTCGGTCAATACCGAGGCGGAAGAGGCAAGGGGCTCGAGGATCAATTTGTCCATCTGCAAGCCGGCCCGATCCACACAGCGCATGATGTGGCGGATGGCGGACATTTGGCCTGTGATGATGTGAAAATTCGCCTCCAACCGCACGCCGCAACGTCCCACGGGATCCTTGACCCCAGGCTCCCCGTCCACTGTAAAGTCCTGCGGGAGGACGTGCAGAATCTCGTCCCCCGGCTGCATCACGAGGCGCAGCTGGTCCTCGATGAGCGAATCGATGTCCTCCATGGAAATCTCCGTCTCATAGCTGTCCCGGATGCGCATGCCGCGGTGGGCCATGCTCTTGATGTGCTGGCCGGCGATGCCCACGTTGACCACCTGAATCTCCACGCCGGAATTGCGTTCTGCCTCCGCCACCGCCTCTTGGATGGCGTGCACCGTCTTCTCGATGTTCGTGACGACGCCGCGCTGCACACCGAGCGATTCCGCCCGGCCATAGCCCAACAGGCGAATCTTGCCATGGGCGTTGCGCGTGCCCACGAAGCAGGCGATTTTCGTGGTCCCGATGTCCAGCCCCACGATGATGTGCTCTTCGGTTGGATTGTAGTTCATCCTGTTGCGTGCGTGATTAGGTAGGCCAAACCCGGCGCTGAGCCACGACTTGGTCCTTGAAATTCAATTGAATGCGTTGGTACTGGTCCAGGTCGCCACGGGCGATTTGCGCGCCGTAGAAGGCGGAGAGGTTGCGCAGTTTTTCCTCGAGGCGGTTGAGGTCGCCCACCTCCACCCGCAGGTCGCCCACCACCGGGATGATTTCCAGCCCCGTCGGCGTGACCAGCACCTGGTCCACAAAGGCGGACCAGACCGGGTCTTTCGAGGTCTGGCGCACGAAGTCGATGGCATGCCGTGCCTTGTCCACGTCCGCCGCGTAAAGGATGGGCACCCGGGCCGTGAAGAAGGGCGACAACGGCATGGGCTTCCCCTCCGAATCGATGTAGCGATCGGGCAAGCCGTCCGGGGTATGCAACCGGGCGATGGGCCTGCGCTGGGTCACCTCGACGTGCAACACGCCGTCGAGCGAAGGGTAGATGTGGAGTTCCCCGATACCGCTGAGGCCGCTCAGCCACCCGCGCACCTCCGCCAAAGCCAGACCCTGCACACTCCGCCCCACCACCGGGTCGTTCCGCAGGATGGCCTCCTTCACCGCTTCCGCCTCGACGAGGTACATCCCGTCCAGAGGTTCCACGGTGACCTCCAGTCCGGTGTAGGTCTGAGCCCGCAAGGCGCGGACGCTCACCGTCACCAAGGCCGCGGCGCCTGCAACGAGCAGGACCACGAGCAGCGAAGTGAGCAATCGGCGGGCGTTCATGGCGGGGTTCAGATGCTTTTAATCAGTTGATTTGCAATAGGATCAACCAACCTGTCGATGTCGCCAGCCCCCAGGGTCAGCAGCACGTCCACAGGGCGGCGCTCTAAGCATTCGAATATCTGATGCGGCGTGCAAATTTCCCGGTCCGGCAACTGCATGTTATCAAACAGGCGTTGTGAATCAATCCCACTTATGGGGGCTTCCCGGGCGGGGTAAATGGGGAGCAAAATCGCCCGGTCCAGCCGGTCGAGGGCCCGGGCAAATCCCGCGAGGTGGTCGCGGGTCCGGGTGAACAGGTGGGGCTGAAAGATGCCGGTCAGGTGCCTGCCGGGATGGGCGGCCCGGGCGGCCTCGATGGTGCGCTCCAATTCGACGGGGTGATGGGCGTAGTCGTCGATGAAAACGACGCGCTGGGTGCGCAGGATGTACTGAAACCGCCGGTACACGCCGGGGAATTGGGCCAGGCGCGGGCGCAGGGTTTCGGGGGCGGCGCCGGCGATCAGGGCGAGGGTGCAGGCGGCCACCGCGTTTTCGAGGTTGTGCACGCCGGGCAGGGGGAAGGTGGCGGCGGGGAGGACGGTGGCGCCGTCAAACCGCAGGTCGAAGTGGCTCACGCCGTCCACCACGCGGTGGCCGACGGCGGCGTGCCGGAGTTCGGGCGCCTGACCGGCGGAGACGCCGTATCGCTCGGCGGGGCCGGAGGTGCTGTGCCAGTCCCCCGCGACCCGTTCGTGGACCAGCAGGCGCCCGGCCACCTGCCCCGCGAAGTCCCGAAAACCGGCCTCGAACGCCGACGGGTCCCCGTAGATGTCCAGGTGGTCGGGGTCCACACTCGTGATGACGGCATGCGTGGGGCGGAGCTGCAGGAAGCTGCGGTCGAACTCGTCCGCCTCGACCACCGTCCACCGCGGGTCGCTGCCCAGGTAGAGATTGCTCCGGTGCGCCGCGGCGATGCCCCCGAGGAAGGCGTCGCACCCGCCCGGCGTGCCCTCGAGCAGGTGCGCCAACAGGGAAGAAGTGGTGGTCTTGCCGTGGGTTCCGGCGACGGCGAGTGTGGGTTTGGCCTGGGTGATTCTGCCCAAGACTTCACTCCGCTTCCAGCATCGAATGCCTTGATTTTCAAACCAAACCCGTTGCAAATGCCCCCCCGGAATCGCGGGGGTCCAGACCACGGCCACGCCCTCCGCCCTCCAGTCCCAATCGGGCAGGGCCTCCACCCGCTCATCCGTCGTGACGGCCATGCCCTCGGCCTCCAAGGCGTCGGTCAGCGGACTGGGGGTCTTGTCGTACCCGGCCACCTCGCATCCGGCGCGGTGAAAGTAGCGGGCCAGCGCGCTCATGCCGATGCCGCCGATGCCCAGAAAGTAGATCTGCCGGGCGAAGGGAACGGTCGGGTTGCCCCCGCCCCGGGTGGGTTCAACGGCCATGGCGCTGGGTTTTCAAGGTGGTTTCGATGGCGTCCACGACCGCCTGCGCGGCGTCCGGGCGCGCCCACTGCCGGATGCGCTGTCCCAGCTGGTCCATCCGCTCGGGCGAGGCGAGCAATTCTGCCACAGTGGATTCCAGCTTCGCCACCACCTCGGCATCCGGCAGCAGCACTGCCCCCCCGGCGTCCGTCATCACCCGCGCGTTGCGGGTCTGGTGGTCCTCCGCCACCACCGGCGAGGGCACCAGCACCGCGGGCTTCCCCACCAAGGCCAGCTCGGCCAAGCTCATCGCCCCCGCCCGACCGGCGATCACGTCCGCCACCGCGTAGGCGGCCGGCATATCGTCGATGTAACCCCGGCACACCACCCAGCCCCCCGCCCCCCCGGCCCCCCGCTCCGCCAGCCAACGCTCCAACGCCTCCTGGTACCGCGCCCCGCACTGCCAGAGCACCTGGAACGGGGGCCGGGTGCCGGCGGCTTCATGCCGTTCCACCATGGCCCGCACCGCCGCATTCATCGACGCCGCCCCGAGGCTGCCCCCCATCACGAAGAGCACCGGCACATCCGGCGCCAGGCCCCACTTCTCGCGTCCCGACTGCCCCGACCGCCCCGCATCCGCCCCCGATTGGGCGGCCTCTACCACACCCGCCCGCAAAGGATTTCCGGTAAATACCAGCCGGTCTGCCGGAAACCACCGCTCCAGTCCCGTCATCCCCGCACAAATCCGGTCCACCCGGCGCGCCAGCAGCCGGTTGGTGATGCCCGGAAATCCGTTTTGCTCCTGAATGACCGTGGCGATGCCCATCCGGGACGCCTGAAAGAGCAGCGGGCCAGAGGCAAACCCCCCGACCCCCACGGCCACCTCAGGCCGGAATTGCCGCAGGATGGCGCGTGCCCGCCACAGACTTTTTGCCAATCGAAAGGGAAACAGCCAGTTGCGGAGACTGCGCCAGTTGCGGTCGATGCCGGTGATGTCCAACCCCGTGATGGCATACCCCGCGGCCGGAACTTTTTGCATTTCCATACGGTCGCGCGCCCCCACGAAGAGAATCTCGCAGGCCGGGTGGCGCCGACGGATTTCGTCCGCGATGGCCAGCGCGGGCTGGATGTGTCCCCCCGTTCCCCCTCCGGAGATGATGATGCGATTCAGTTGCGCCATGTTCCGTTCTTCCGTTTGCCATTCAACACCCCCCGCCCCCGCCCTTCTCAATTCTCCCTTCTCCCTTCTCTATTCTCCCTTCTCGGTCGTGCCTTCCCGCGAAACCGATAAAATCATCCCGATCGCCACGCAGGTGAACACCATGGACGTGCCGCCGTACGAGACCAGCGGGAGGGGCTGTCCGGTGTTGGGGATGAGGTTGACCGCCACGGCCATGTTGATCATGGCTTGCAGGGTGATGAGCCAGCCCAGCCCCAGCGCCAGGGTGGACCCGAAGGCGGACGTGCTGCGGACGGCGGTCAGCACCGCCCGGTGCAGGAAAATCAGGTACAACAGGACCAGCCCCAGCCCCCCCACCAGTGCGCCCCATTCCTCGATGATGAAAGCGTAAATCATGTCCGAGTAGGGGTGGGGGAGGAAGTTGCGGGAAGTTCCCGTGCCGGGCCCCTTGGGCAGGATGCCCCCGCGGGCGACGGCCACCTGCGCCAGGTCCGTCTGCATGTTCATGTCCGCCCGCTCGGCCGTGGCCTCCCCGCCCGTCTCCACGGTGCCCGGGCCCTCCGCCACATAGCGCTCCACCCGCGCTTCCCAGGTGGAGTAGCGCGGAAAAACCCGTTCGATGAACTGCGGCTGCAGCTGGGCAAAGGCGATCACCGCCACCCCGACCATAGCCACCATGCCCACCCCGCGCAACAAATGCCGGACCGGCACCCCGCCCACGAACATCATCCCGAAAGCCACCACCCCGAGGAGCACGGCGGTCGAAAGGCCGCCCGGCAGGATAAGCCCGCACATGGCGAAGGTCATGGCCAGCATGGGCAGCACACCGCGCCGGAAGTCGTGGAGGATTTTTTGTTTGGCCTGAAGCTCTCGCGCAATAAATGCAATGAGCATAATCTTCGCGAAATCAGGCGTTTGAATGGTCAGTCCGATGTAGGGAATCTCCAGCCACCGGTTCGCGTTATTGATGTTAGATCCGAAGGCCAGCGTCAGGATGAGCAACAACAAGGCAGGCCAAACCAGCACCCGCCCCGCCTTCGCAAAGAACCGGTACGGCAACCGATGCACGGCCCACATCGCCCCCCAACCCAGGCACAGGATGAAGACCTGCTTGCCGAGGTAAATGGTCGACCCCGAACCCTTGTAAGCCAAGTGCGAAATGGCACTGTACACGCTCACCACCGAGATGATGGAAAGCAGGAACGTGACCATCCACAGCACCCGGTCGCCCTGCAGTTGGTCGCGGGTGAGCAGGCTCCAGCGGGAGGGCGGACCGGGGGTCAGGCTTTCCATGCGTGGCGGGGGTTACAGGGCTGCAGAATCGGGGTTACAGGGCGCGAACGGCGGCTTTGAAGGCCCGGCCGCGCTCCTCGTAGTTGCCGAAGAGGTCGAAGCTGGCGCAGGCGGGCGACAGCAGCACGGTGTGGCCCGGCATGGCGAGATCGTACGCCGCTTGCACCGCCGCCGCCGCCGTATCCACCTCGGTGACGGTCTTCACCCGGTCCCCGAAAGTCGCCCGCAGCTTCGCATTGTCGCGCCCGAGGCACACCAGGTGGTCCACCTTGTCGGCCACCAGGTGCAGCAGCGAGGTGTAGTCGTTGCCCTTGTCCACCCCGCCGGCGATCCAGATGATGGGCCCGGGGATGCTCTCGAGCGCAAACCACGCGCTGTTGACGTTGGTCGCCTTGGAGTCGTTGATGAAGCGGATGCCGTTGACACTCTGCACGAATTCCATGCGGTGTTCGATGGCGTCGAACGCTTTGAGGCTCTCGCGCACGCTGTCTTTGCGCAGTTCCAGGGCCCGGCTGGCGATGCTTGCCGCCATGGAATTTTGCAGGTTGTGTTTGCCTTGCAAGGCCAAATCTTGAATGTTCATCTCAAACGGGTTGGGTTGTGAAGGAAGGATTTCGAAGGTTTCAGGTCGTCCGGGCTGCAGGGCGCAGACCCCGTCGGGCCGGTGTCCGGCCTGGGCGAGCAGGGTTTGGAGTGCGTCGGTGCTGCGCTCGGTGGAGAAGGGGATGACGCGGGCCCGGGTGCCGGGGGTCTCGCCCGCGAACTGGGCCCACCGCGCCAGGCTCAGCGCATCTTCCGCGTTGAGAATCAGCAGGTCCTGGGGGCCTTGGCAGCGGGTGATGCGCCACTTGGAATCGGCGTAGGCGTCGAGGCTGTACCCGTACCGGTCGAGGTGGTCGGGGGTGATGTTGAGCAGGATGGCGACGTCGGGCCGGAAGGTATTGCAGCCGTCGAGTTGGAAGCTGCTGACTTCGACGACGTACCAGGCGGGGAAGGGGAGCTGAGCCGTGATGCGCTCGGCGCAATCGCGGGCCCAGGAGGGTCCGATGTTGCCCACGCAGGCCACCGGCACGCCGGCGTCGCGCAGGATGGCGTGGGTCAGGGCGGTGGTGGTCGTCTTGCCGTTGGAGCCAGTGATGGCGATGACGCGCGCGCCGCCGCAGTGCCGGCTGGCGAATTCGATCTCCGAGATGACTTCGCAACCCGCGGCGCGCAGGGCCACCACCGGCGCGGCCGTATCCGGGATGCCGGGGCTCTTGACGGCGAGCGTGACCCCGGCGAGGGCCGCCGCGCTGTGCCCGCCGTCCTCCCAGGCGATGCCCGCCCCGTCCAGCACCGAACGGGTGGCCTCCGCCATCGTCCCGTGCTCCGAGACCAGCGGCCGCAAGCCCAGCGCCTGTGCGAGCAGGGCTGCGCCCACGCCGCTTTCGCCAGCGCCGAGAATCAGGAGATGCGCAGTCGGATATTCCATCTCAGCGAACCTTGAGGGTGACGATGGTGACGACGGCCAGCAGGATGCCCACAATCCAAAACCGAGCCGTGATTTTCGACTCCGGGATGTCCATCTTCTGATAGTGGTGGTGCAGCGGCGCCATGCGGAAAATCCGCCGCCCCTCGCCGTACTTCTTGCGGGTGTACTTGAAGTAGCCCACCTGGAGCACCACACTCAGGTTCTCCACGAGGAAGATGCCGCAGAGCACCGGGATGAGCAGTTCCTTGCGGATGAGGATGGCGAAGCCCGCGATGATGCCCCCCAGCGCCAGCGACCCGGTGTCGCCCATGAAGACCTGGGCGGGGAAGGCGTTGTACCAGAGGAAGGCCACGCAGGCCCCGACGAAGGCCGTGATGAATACCACCAGCTCCTGCGAGCCGGGGATGTACATGATGTTCAGGTACTGGGCCGCCACGGCGTTGGAGCCGAGGTAGGCGAGGATGGCCAGCGCCATGCCGATGATGGCACTGGTGCCCGTCGCCAGGCCGTCGATGCCGTCGGTGAGGTTGGCCCCGTTGGAGACGGCGGTGACGATGAGGATGACGATGGGAATGAAGACCAAGAAGCCCAGCGGCACGGCCCAGTCGCCCATCCAGCGCACCAGCCAGTTGTAGTCGAATTCGTTGTCCTTGACGAAGGGGATGGTCGTGGTGCGGGGGCGCTGGGTCTCCCAACGCGCGGGCTGCTCCACGGGCACCTGCACCACGGCCGTGCCCCCATCCGCGGTCGGCAGCTGCCGCAACTCGATCTGGTCCGGTTGGGCTACGCGCTCCTTGACGGAGATGGAGGGATGCCACCACATGACGGCGCCGATGATGAGGCCCACGCCGATTTGGCCTACCACCTTGAAGCGGCCCGCGAGCCCATCCTTGTTGCCGCGGAAGACCTTGATGTAGTCGTCGATGAAGCCGATGGTGCCCAGCCACAGGGTCACGACGATCATGAGCTGGGTGTAGATGCTCGTCAGGTCGGCGAAGAGCAGGGTGGGGAGGAGGATGGCCGCGAGGATGATCAGGCCGCCCATGGTGGGGGTGCCTTGTTTTTTCATCTGGCCTTCGAGGCCCAGGTTGCGCACCACCTCGCCCACTTGCTTCTGCTGCAGCCAGGCGATGATGCGCTTGCCCAGCAGGATGCCCACGAGCAGGGAGGTGAGCAGGCTCATGGCCGCCCGGAAGGTCACGTAGCGAAAGAGGCCGGCGCCGGGCAGGTCCCAGGCGGCGTCGAGGTAGGTGAAGAGGTGGTAGAGCATCGTCCGATCGGTCAGGCGGTGGGGAAGGCGTTGCGGAGTTCGATGCGGTCGTCGAAGTCATACCGGACGCCGGCGATTTCCTGGTAGGTCTCGTGGCCCTTGCCGGCGACCAGCACGATGTCGCCGGGTCGGGCGATGCTGGCCGCCATCCGAATGGCCTCGCGGCGGTCGGTGATGGCGATGCACTTGCGGGCTTGGATGGGGTCGAGGCCGGCGCGCATCTCCTCGATGATGGCGGCGGGGTCTTCCGAGCGCGGGTTGTCCGAGGTGAGGAAGACGCGGTCGGAGCGGTCGGCAGCGGCGCGGGCCATGACGGGGCGCTTGGTGCGGTCCCGGTCGCCGCCGCAGCCCACCACCGTGATGACCTGGGTGGTGCCGGCGCGGAAGGTGGCGATGGTGTCCAGGACGTTCACCAGGGCGTCCGGGGTGTGGGCGTAATCGACCACCGCCGTGATGCCGGTGGGCGCGGCGACCTGCTCAAACCGGCCCGGCGGGGGCGTGAGCAGCGACAGGCCGGTCATGATGTCCAGCGGCTCGAAGCCCAGCTCCCGCGCCACGGCGTAGACGGCCAGCAGGTTGGAAGCGTTGAACCCGCCGATGAGCCGGGAGTACAGGTCGTGGCCGTCGATGTGCAGGTGCAAGCCCGAGAGCACGTTCTCCACCACCCTTCCGAGGTAGTCCGCCATCGCCGTCAGGGCGTAGTCCTTGACCCGGCCACGGGTGCCCGCCACCAAGTCGTCGGCATGCGCATCGTCGCGGTTGATGAGCGCAAATCCCGTCGCGGGCAGCTGATCGAAGAGCATGCGCTTCGCCTGCAGGTAGGCGTTGAAGTTCCCGTGGTAATCGAGGTGGTCGTGGGTGATGTTCGTGAACACCGCTCCCGCCAGTTGGGTACCGGCCAATCGCTGCTGCACCAGGCTGTGCGAGCTGGCCTCCATGAAGCAGTACCGGCATCCGGCATCGACCATCTCGCGGAAGAGCCGCTGCATCTGCAAGGCGTCTGGGGTGGTATGGGTGGCAGGCACCACCCGGTCCAGGATGCGGTTCTCCACCGTGCTCAGCATGCCGGCCTTCTTGTCCATGGACCGGAACAGCTGGTGGAGCAGGGTGACCGTGGTGGTCTTCCCGTTGGTTCCGGTGACGGCCACCACCTTGAGCGACTCGGTCGGGTGGTCGTAAAAAGCGGCGGCGATGGCGCCCAGGGCCCGCGTGGCATCCTTGACCTGCACGTACGTCACGCTCGCCCGGCGCAGCTCCGGCGCGGGCAGCGCCTCCGCCACGATGGCCACCGCCCCCGCCTCCTGCGCCGCCTCCACGAACTGCAACCCATCGACCCGCGTGCCGGGTACCGCGACGAACAGCCCGAAGGGGCGCACTTCGCGGCTGTCGAAGGCGATGGACTCGATGGCGATGTGGGTCGATCCCACGACTTCCACCAGCCGGGTGCCATAGAGGATGTCCTTGAGGAGTTTCATCGGAGTTCGAGGAGGATGGTTTGGCGGTTGCAGGCGGTGCCTGGGGCGATGCTCTGGTCGGTTACGGCTCCGGTGCCATTGTAACGGACCGTCAGTCCGGCGTTTTCGAGGAGATACAGGGCATCGCGCAGTCCCATGCCCCGGACATCGGGCACCTTGCCCTTGAGCACCGCCCGGGGGCGCAGGGTGACGGTGGAGTCCGTCACGACCGTTTCCACCCAGTCGATGTCTCCGAAGGCGGAGTCCTGATACGCCCATCCCCAGTGCTGAAGCAGTTGGGCGCGCTCTGCCTTGGGGCCGTGGAGCATGCGCGGGTTGCGGCGCATCTCGGCCAGCGGGGCTTGGGCCGCATCCGCGTGGAACGTGGGATCCGTGGCGTAGACCTTGTCCGCGAGTTCCTGGAAGATGGGTCCGGCGATGCTGCTCCCGTAATAGGATCCAGACTGGGTCTCCGCCACCACCACGATGCAGGAGTAGCGGGGCGATTCCGCAGGGAAGTAGCCGGCGAAGGAGGCGCGGTAGGTGCCGTCGTATACCCCGTCCTTCACGACCCGGCAGGTGCCCGTCTTGCCGGCGACGGTGTAGGGTCGGCCTTTGAAGAGCGATTTTCCCGTGCCCACTCCGGCGGGATCGGCCACGGCGCGCAACATCTCCTGTGCAGCGGCGAGGGTTTTCGCAGAACAAATCGATTCCCGCACCACCTGCGTACCAAAGGTTTCCACCACTTGGCCGTTGTACTGGGTGGCCTCCACGAGCAACGGCCGGACCATTTTGCCCCCGTTGGCGACGGCATTGTAGAGCATCAGCATCTGCAGGGGCGTCTGTTGCACCTCGTAACCGATGGACATCTGGGTCATGGAAACGCCGGACCAGCCATTTTTGCCCACCTCGCGATGGACCCGCGGCTCGGGCTCCCCGCCCAGGCGGATGCCGGTTTTTTCGCCAACCCCCAGGGCGTGCAGCGCATCGAGAAAGCGCTGCGGCTCCCCGCCGAAATGCTTCTTGATGGTCAGGGCCGTGCCGACGTTGGAACTTTTGGCGAAGACCGTGCGCAGGTCGATGGTTCCGTAGCCGCCGTATTTGTCCACCTCCGCATCCGTCATCTCCTTGCCGAAGAACGTCACCCGGCCGTTGCCCGTGGCCACCTTGTCGTCCAGGGTGGCTCCGGCGGCCTCCATCGCGGCCATGAGCGAGGCGAGCTTGAAGGTGGAGCCCGGCTCGACCGACTCGACGACCGCCCGGTTGAGGACTTCGCGGTACTTGCCGCGGGTGAGCGAGTCCAGCCCGTCCCCTTGGCGCTCGAGGTTTGCCATGGCCCGGATCTTGCCCGTGGCCACCTCCATCAGGATCACCGTGCCCCACTTCGCATTGTGGTCCACGAGTTGGCGCTCGAGCGCCCGGCTCGCCACGTCCTGCAGGTGCATGTCGATGGTCGTCACCACGTCGAGCCCGGCGCGGGGCGCCACGATGAATTCCTCGGACACCGGCACCCAGTCCCCGCCGATGACATACCGTTGCATCTGCTTGCCCTCGACCCCGGCGAGCACCTCGTTCCAGCTGGCCTCGAGACCCACCGCGCCGGACTCCCGGTGGATGCCCACGGTTCGGCCTGCCAAATCCCCGAAAGGCTTCAGCCGCACCTCCGATTGCTGGAAGGTGAAGCCGCTCTCGTTGCGCCCCTTGCGCACGAACGGGAGCTTCAGAATCTCCTGCCGTTGCGCGTAGCTCACGCGGCGGGCCACCAGCGTCGAACGGCTCTTCTTGTTCCGCCCCTCTTGCAGCAATGTCCGGAATTCTTGCGGCGTTTTTCCGACCACCGAGGCCAAACCCGCACACAGCGAATCCAGCGACGCCTCGTACAAATCCCAGTCGATGCCCTGACTTTGGGTGTCCCAGCGGACGTCGTACACGGGCACGGAGGTGGCGAGGACGCTGCCGTCGTGGGAGTAGATTTGGCCGCGAGAGGGCATGATGGTTCGGACGCTGGCGCTGAACTTCTCGCCGATTTGGGTCCAGTGGGCGTGTTCCTTGCTCTGGATCACCAGCACCCGCCCCACGATGGCGGCCCCGAAGAGGCAGAACAGGATGAACCCGAGCCAACCGCGCACGGCCAGCTGCTTGCGACTGGGTTTTCCGGGTCTCATCGCGCCTCGGATTCCAGGGGTTCGACTTCGATGACGAAGGGCGGCTCGAGGGATTGCCCGAGTCCGAGGGGTGCGACTTGGCTTTCCACCTGGCTCTGCTGCAACTGGGTCTCGAAGGCGGCTTCGAGCGATTTGAACTCGGCGTTGAGTTCCCTCACCCGGCGCAGGGTCCGCTGTTTCTCCCGCTCGATGCGCTCAAACTGATATCCCAGCGCCACGTAGGCGACGAAAAGGGAGGTCAGGAAGAGGAGGTAGGGCACGTTCGCCAGCACGCCCTCGCGCGTCAGCACCTCTCCGCTGAGCAAGTCCCGCAGCCCCACTTTTTCGGGCCGGCGCGGTCCGGCCGGCGCAGCCTCCTCCTCTTCCGCTTCTCCCTCCGCCTCCAACTCGGCCTCCATCACCTGTTCCTCTTCTCGCTCGGTGGCGGATTCCGGTGCATGGGCAGCTTCAGCGGCCTCCGTCACCTCGGGGCCTTCCAGCACCTCAGGGGTGTTGGTCATCTCGGGTGCCTCGGGTGCCTCGGGTGCCTCGGTAAATTCCCCGCTGGCCACCTCCTGGGGCGGGTTCTCTTCGAGGCGGCGGTTGCCGCCCTGGGCGCCGCCCAGGCGGGAGGGAGTGGAGTTGTTGAACTTCATGACGCCGGGTTCCAATCGGTTCGGACTGCGACGCGCAACCGGGCGCTGCGGGACCGGGGGTTCGACAACTGTTCCGCCTCATCGGCGATGATGGCCTTGCGTCCGAGCGGCGAGAAGGGCACGCAGAGCCGGCCTTTGAGGTCCCGGGCAGGGGCGTCCTCGAAATTGCCGGACCGCATGAAGTGCTTGACCAGCCGGTCCTCGAGGCTGTGGTACGAGATGACCACCAGGCGACCGCCCTCCGGAATGCTATGCACGCATTGCATCAGCAGTTCTTGCAGGGCGGCGAGCTCGTCGTTGACGGCCATGCGCAGGGCTTGGAAGACCTGAGCCGCGAACTGATTCTCCTTGCGGGGCGGCGCGAAGGGCCGGATGAGGTTCACCAGGGCCGTGGTGGTGGGAATCGCACCCGCCGCATGGGCCGCGTGCATGGCCTGGGCCACCCGCATGGGCCGGGGAATTTCTCCGTACATGGCCAGGATGCGGGCCAAACCCGCCACATCCTCCCCCCCGATCAACTCCGCCGCAGACACGCCGGCCTGGGGGTTCATGCGCATGTCGAGCGGGGCTTCGAAGCGGGTCGAGAAGCCGCGGGCGGCTTCGTCGAATTGGTGGGACGAGACGCCGAGGTCGGCAAGGAGGCCCGCCACTTCGCTCACCCCGTTGAGGCGCAGGAAGTTGCGGGCGTGCCGGAAATTCTGCGGGATGAGCGTGAACCGCGGGTCGGCGGGCACCTGGGCGCGGGCGTCGGGGTCCTGATCGAAGCCCCAGAGCCGGTCGGCCGGCCCCATCCGCTCGAGGATGGCCCGGGAATGCCCGCCGCCGCCGAAGGTGACGTCCACGAAATGGCGGCCCGGCGCCTCCGCGCTCCGCGCCGGCGCGTCCTCCCCGAGCCCGAGCCCCGCAAGGCTGGCTTCGAGCAGCACGGGCGTGTGGTAGGTCGAGGTCATGATGGGGAATTGGGTTTGGCCTCCAAATCCCGCCGCACCTCCTCCGCCAGCGCCGCAAAGTCCACATCGTCCGCCAGCACCCGCTCCGCGTATCGCGCCGCCGACCAAACCTCCATCCGCTCGCCCATCCCCGTGATCACCAGCTCGTTCGCATCCTTGACGTCGATGCCCGCATGCTGCATCAGGCTCGCAGGCAGGTGGATGCGCCCGGCATTGTCCAGCTCCAGCGCGGAGGCGCCGTTCATGAACTTCCGCTGGAACAGCTGGTGCTTCGCATTGTAGCGGCTCAACCGCGCCATCTCCTCGTTCACCTTGTCCCACTCCGGCTGCGGATAAATCACCAGACACCCCTCGAAGATGTCCCGGTTGACCACGAGCCCGCGCTCGAGCACTGCCTCCAGTTGCTTGCGCAACCGGGCCGGGAAGAGCACGCGGCCCTTCGCATCGACTTTGCAGTGGAACTCCCCGAGCAAATTGAGCATACCCAAAATTAGATTCAAATTTCCCACTTTCTACCACAATCCCCCACTTTCTCCCACTTTGTGGAAAAGTCATCAAACTGCGTGTGTTCAAAACCCCCCAATCCCATATCCGGGCTTCCTGCTTACTTTGCACCCTTACTTGCCATGGACACTTCCCAACCCACCATTCTCACCCGCGGGGAATACCGCTATGTGGAAAGCGGCGCCGGTGAGCCGCTGGTTTTGCTGCACGGCCTCTTCGGCGCCCTGAGCAACTTCGAAGCGGTCCGGGTCCATTTCTCCCAGCGGTTCCGGGTGATCATTCCCATGCTGCCCATCTACGAACTGCCGTTGTTGAGCACCGGGGCCAAGGCCCTGGCCGCGCACATCGCCGGTTTCATCGACGAGATGGGATTGCAGAAGGTGCACCTGCTGGGCAACAGCCTCGGCGGCCACGTGGGCCTGATCTACACCCGCGACCACCTGGATCGGGTCGCATCGCTCACGCTCACGGCCAGCAGCGGCCTCTACGAAAATGCCTTCGGAAACAGCTTCCCCCGCCGGGAGGACAAGTCCTTCATCCGCGAAAAGGTGGCCGTGACCTTCTTCGACCCCAAGCACGCCACCGAGGCCCTGGTCGACGAATGTTACGAAGCGGTGAACAGCCGCGACAAGGTGCTGCGCATCCTCGCCATCGCCAAGTCCGCCATCCGCCACAACATGGCGAATGACCTGCCGCAGATGAACATCCCCGTCTGCCTCATCTGGGGCAAGCAGGACGCCATCACCCCGCCCGCCGTCGCGGAGGACTTCCATGCGGGGTTCCCGGACAGCGACCTGTTCTGGATCGACGCCTGTGGCCACGCTCCCATGATGGAGCAACCGGAGGCCTTCAACCGCATTCTCGACGACTGGTACACCGCCCGGGGAATCGCCCTCCCGTCTTGAAGGCGAAGGCCATGGCGCAACTTCCTCCCTACGAGCCCGTCAGCGCGGACTTCCTCAAGAGCAGCGCAAACCTCCGAGAGTGTCCCCCCGAGGACCGGCCGGAGTATGCCTTCATCGGCCGTTCGAATGTGGGCAAGTCCTCCTTGATCAACGCCCTGGTGGGCCGCAAGCAGCTGGCGAAGACCTCATCCACTCCGGGCAAGACCCAGCTCATCAATCACTTCCTCATTCGGAATGTGCCGGCGGCGAAGCCCAGCACCGAGCCGTCACAGGCGGAGAAGGGGTGGTACCTGGTGGATTTGCCGGGGTTTGGCTACGCCAAGGTGAGCAAATCCGCCCGCAAGCAATGGGCCCGCACCACCGAGCAGTACCTCGAAGGGCGGCAGAACTTGATGTGCGTGATGATGCTCGTCGACAGCCGGCTGCCGCCGCAGGCGGTGGACCTGGATTTCATGGCGTGGATGGGGGAGACGGGGCTGCCTTTCGTGCTCATCTTCACCAAGGTGGACAAGCTCAACCGGACGGAGCGGGCGGCATTCCTGCCCCGCTACGAGGCGGTGCTGCTGGAGCAATGGAGCGCCATGCCGCCGGTTTTCGTGACCAGTGCCGAGACGGGCGAGGGCCGGGAGGAGATTCTTCAGCTCATCGCGGCCACCAACGAACGCTACCACCCCGACGGTTTCTGAAGGCCACCGCCCTCAGGGCGCGAAGTGCTTGATGATGTTGTAGGTGAACCAGCCGTCCAGTCCCTGGAAGATTTGGGGCTTCGCCGTGGTGCCGTCCTTGCGCACCCCCACGCCGTCCGAGTAGGGCTCCAGCCCGATGATCTTGTTGTACGGCGTGCGGAAGCTCTTCTTGGGTCCGTGGAAGTACAGTTGCATGTCCGTCAGGACGACCATGCCCGTGTCGATGAGGGTCGTGGAGGTCTCCTGTACCGGATGGCCCTTGAAGCCCCCCGTCCGGTAGTACACCCCCTTCGCCACCCGGATGCTCACCCCGGAACTCCGGCCCTCGTAGTGCGTGGTGGTTCGGTCTTCGTAAAAGTTGACGCCCTGGAAGATGTACAGCAACTTCTCCTTTTTCGTGAGCAGCACAGGGAGATTCCCGTCCAAACCCATGGTCTTGGGTTCTTCGCCGTTGAACAGCTGACGCAGCATCTGGGCCCGGAACAGCCGGTGGTTGAGGGGGTCCACAGCCGGGTCATTGCGGTCCAGCTCCGCTTCCTCCATCCAGGCCATCAACCGCTCTTGCTCGGGTTCCTCGAGCAACTTGTCCTCCAAGCTGCGCTCGATGGCTTCCTCCAGCACCTTGACCGCGAACCCCTTTCGCTCCGCGTCATTCAAGAAACCCTCATCAGCCACCTGCCGCCACGATTTCCATCCCTTCACCACATCCGATTCTCCGCCTGCGCCTTCCCCGTAAAGCAACGCCACCCCGGTGGACACCAACGTATTGTTCGCCAATTCTCGCTTTTCGACACAGGCCCGGTGGCGGTAGCGGAAGTAACCCGCGTACTCCCCGCATAAATTGCATTTACCCATGCCGCAAAAATAGCAACAAAGAAATCACCGGCCCTCGCCCGGCTTGAGCACGCCCAGCCGCTCCGCGAGCTCTTTCGTGAAGCCCCGGATGGCCGTGGCGTGGGGTGTGTCGCTCGTGGCCTTCTCGTAGGTGTCGGCGAGGGTCATGAGGGTTTGGCATACAAAGTGCTGCATCTCATCGACTTGCATCTCCTTGGTCCACAGGTCGATGCGCATGGCCATGCCCTCCGCGTCGTCCCACATGCCCAGGATCATGGCCTTCGCGGGGCGGTCGGTGATCGCGCCATCTTGTGCAGACCAAACCAGTTTCTCACAGCGCTTGTTCTCGTCCGTGTGGACGTCGATTTGGATGGTGGAGGTGGGCATGGGGGAGGAGGGAGAAAAGAGAAAGGAGAATAGAGAATGGAGAAGGGAGGGGGTTAGTTGCCGGGTTCGTAGGCCTTGAGGAAGGGTTCGCTGGCCGTCATTTCCATGAGTTGGGCCAGGGTGACCTCGGGGTGTTGGGCCATGTAGTCCGACACGATGCGCCAGCCCATGTAACAGCCCAGCCGGTCCGGGCTCTGCTGCGGGATGTTGCCCGCCCGGGTGAAGGGCCCTTCGACGAACCACCGGCTGAATTCGCGGCGCTGGGTATCGAACAGCACGTCTTGCGGGGCGAGCTCCAGCCAAACCTCGCGCTCATGCACCTGGGCCCATTCCCACTGGGCGTCGGTCCAGTTGAGCCAGTCCTGGTCGGGGATTTCGGGGGCGATTTGGTCTAACAAAAACAGGCACTTCCCCCAGTAGAGCATCTCGTCCACGCAGCGGTCCGTCTTGTAGAAGTCCTTCGAAAAGCCGACGAGCACGTGGCCGCGCAGGGCGTCGCTGGCGATGTACTTGGGGTCCATGCGGGCGCGCATGTAGGCGGGGAAGACCTCGGGGGCGAGCTGGCCCACGATTTCGTGCTGGGGGCCGAGGAACCAGTCGAGGCCCACGGCCAGGTGGTCCGGCGTGGGGAAGATGGCGTAGTTGAAGGCGCTGTTGATCCACACGACGTCCGGGATGGGCCGGTAGGGGAAGTGGTGGGCCAAACGCCGGAGCCCCGCCTCGATGGTGGTCTGCGCCGCCGGAAGGGCGCGTCGGCTGGTGGTGTCGATGGCGCTGAAGGTCTCGGCCATGTCCGGGAAGTCCGCGAACCGGAGGATTTCGTTGTAGGTGCCGGCCGAATCGACCCGGCCGAGGGCCAGGATGTCCTCCAGGTAGACCGGGGCGAAGGTGCCCCAGGGGGCGGTGAGGGCCGCGAGGGCGGCTGCGGCCTCGACGGTGTCGACCGGGGCGGGGCGACCGCGGAGGGCAGCGACGTCCGCCGCGATGTCGATGAAGGCGATCTCCCGCGGGAGCTCCACCTCGGCCGGGTCCACGTGATGCGGGCTGGGCCGTTCGCACCCCGTGCAGCCGGCCATCCCCAGGGCGGCCATCCCTGCCCACAGGCGCACAGCGGACCAGAGGGAATTGCGGGTCGAATCAGGGGAGGGGGAGGGGAGGTGCATGGTCGGGGGAGCGGCCCGTTGGGGGGCCGGCGGGCAAAATTACGCAATACGCACCGGGGCGATGTGTGCGTTAATTTGGCCTACAGAAAAAGTTCCGCCATGCATCGCGTCGCCCTGTTGCTCCCCCTCTGCCTGCTGTTGCTCGCCTGCGCCGCCCGAGCGCAATCCACGGCGACGGGACCCAATGCCCCGTACCACCTGGGGCTGGTCGTCGAACCGCAGGTGGCGTTCGCGCTGCCCCGGGACCTGAGCCACGAGGCGGTGGGCACCCGGCCGCACTTCGGCTTCGGGTTCATCTTCGATTACAAGTTCACCGACCGGTACGCCATCGGCTCTGGGGTGAATGTATTCCGGACGGGCGGCGTGACGGGTCATCTGACCCACCTGCCCGACAGCGCGCGCATCGATTATGTGGAGCAGGCCTTCGACCTGCAGTACGTCGAGGTGCCGCTGACGTTCAAGATGCGCACCAAGGAGATCGGGTACACGACCTACTTCGGGCGTTTCGGGGTGGGGCTGGGGCTCAATGTCCGCGCCGAGGCGGAGGTGTCGCAGTACCGGACGTGGGCCCAGAACCATGCGGCAGATCCGCCCATTTGGCAGCCGGTGGCTGCGGTGGAGACGCCCCGGGCCGTGACCACGGACGTCGCCCGCTCCACGGCCCTGTTCCGCCCCGCCATGATCGTGGGACTGGGTTTCGAGCGCCGGCTCTTGGGCTCTACCGCGGTGGTGACGAGCGTGCAATACAACCTGGCCCTGCGCAATCAGTTCGTCAGCACCCCGCTCGTCGCCACCGACGACAACGGCCAGCCCCTGACCGAGGCGGGCGTGGGCCTGGGCGCCGTGCCCACCGATGCCCCCCCGGCCTTGAAGGACATGGACGGCAAGGTGGGCTTCTTGTCGCTCGCGGTGGGCCTGATGTTCTGACCCTTCTGACCCTTCTGACCCTTCTGCCCTTTCTGCCCGCCGGGGCGGCTCACATCCAGCGCTTGCGCCGGAAGTACAGCAACATCCCGCCCGAGATCAGCACCATCACCGCCCACACGGCGGCGTAACCGTAGCGCCACTGCAGCTCAGGCATGTACTTGAAATTCATGCCATAAACCCCTACGACGAAGGTCAGCGGGATGAAGATGGTGGCGATGATGGTGAGCACCTGCATGACCTGGTTGGTCCGGGAGCTGATGCCACTCTGGTAGAGGTCGAAGGTTTGGGCCAAATGCTCCCGCAGCGCATCCAACTGCTCGTTCACTGCGGTGAGATGCTCGGCCACGTCGCTGAGATACCGGTCCGTTTCGTACGGGAACCACCCGCGGTCATCGGTCTGCAGCTTGAACAAGGCCTCCCGCAGCGGGTGGAGCATGCGGCGCGCGGGCAGGACGGCCAGCCGGATGCGGTGCAGCTCCTCGAGCGCGGCGGGCCGGGGGCGCTGCAGCACCAGCGACTCGATGCGCTCGCTGGCCACCGTCAGCGCTTCGACCGCAGTGTAGTACTCATCGACCCACAGATCCAGCAGCCGGTAAAAGAGGTGGGCGGCAGGGCGGGTTCTCAGCGACCGGCGCGGGTCGAGGAGCCGGTCTGTCAGGGCCTGAATGGCGTCCGTCGGCCCCTCGGTCAGGGTCAGCAGGCCCCGGGCGCTGAGCACCAAGGTCACCTGCTCGGCGTCCACGCGCCGCAGCCCCGGGTTCCACCGCAGTTGTTTCATAATCAGCACCACGAAGCCGTCCTCGATGACCACCTTGGGCCGGTGCCCCGTGTTGAGGATGTCCTCGACGAGCAAGTCGTCCAATCCGAAGTGCCGGGCCACCTCGCCCACGGCCTCGGGGTCGTGCAGGCCGGTCACCTGAACCCAGGCGGTGGAGGCGGCATCCGGCGGGGCGTCGAGCGACATGGCCGGTGTGACCCGCACGTTGTCCGCGGAGAACCAGACGGTTTGGACAGAAACTTCCTCGGTGCGCCGTTCCCCCAAGTGCACGGCGGCGCCCGGGGGCATTCCCGCCTTGCTCGCATTCCACCGCATCGAGGGTTGTGCCATGGTTCCTTCTTTTGCAGGCCAAATTAACCCACCCCCCACCATTCTCCCGCCGTAATTTTGCCCCATGGATGCTCCTCAACCCTTCAGCGCCCCCGCAGTGGCCCGCCACATCGAACAGTGGCTGCTCCAATATGCCCAGCGGGCCGGGATGTCCGGCTTCGTGGTGGGCATCTCCGGCGGCATCGACAGCGCGGTGACTTCGCGGCTCTGCGCCGGCACGGGCCTGCCGGTGGCGGTGGTAGAGATGCCCATCCACTCCCACCCGCAGCAGGTGGCGCGGGGGCGGGAGCACATTGCGGCCCTCTGCGCCGCCTTCCCGCACGTGAGCGCGGTGGAGGTGGACCTGACGGCTACGTACGAATCGCTCGTGCGGGCGTTTCC
>JBEEPJ010000006.1:0-23870 GCA_041191165.1 Bacteroidota bacterium
CTGCCCGCGGCCACCGGCCCGCGCAATTCCGTCGCTGCCGGGCATTTGGCCCAAGCCATCGCCTCCAATCCCTCCCCGCTGTACCTGAAGTCCTTCGCCGACCGCATCCAAGTGGGCAATTTCGAGGACGACTGGGCCGCGCTGGCGGGCTGTGACTGGATCCTGGAGGCCGTGGTGGAGCGGCTCGATATCAAGCAACAGCTCTTCGAGAAGCTGGAGGCGGTGCGCAAGCCCGGCACGCTGGTGAGCACCAACACGAGCGGCATTCCCATCGCGATGTTGACCGCCGGGCGCAGCGACGATTTCCGCCGGCACTTCTGCGGCACGCACTTCTTCAACCCCCCGCGCTACCTGCCGCTGCTGGAGATCATTCCCGGGCCGGAGACCGCGCCGGAGGTGGTGGAATTCTTAGGCCGGTACGGGGAGAAAGTGCTGGGCAAGCAGGTGGTGCTGTGCAAGGACACACCGGCCTTCATCGCCAACCGCGTGGGCGTCTTCGCCATTCAGGCGCTGTTCCACGCCGTGACCGAGTTGGGGCTGACGGTGGAACAGGTGGACAAGCTCACCGGGCCGGTCATGGGGCGTCCCAAGAGCGCGACCTTCCGGACGTGCGACGTGGTGGGCCTGGATACCCTGGCGCTGGTGGCGCGCGGGGTGGCGGAGCATTGTCCTGACGACGAGCGGCGGGCCGTGTTCGCCGTGCCGGGCTTCGTGCAGCAGCTGCTGGACAGTGGGCGGTTGGGGGCCAAATCCGGGGCCGGCTTCTACAAAAAGGTCACCACGGCCGAGGGGGCGAGCGAGATCCTGGCGCTGGACCTCACCACGGGCGAGTACCGGCCGCAGGAGAAGGTGCGCTTCGCCACGCTCGAGGCGGCGAAGGCGGTGGACGACCTCGCGGCGCGGACGCGGGTGCTTTGGGCGGGGACGGATGTGGCGGGGGCGTTCTACCGGCGCATCTTCGCCGACGTCTTCGCCTACGTCACGCACCGGGTGCCGGAAATCGCCGACCAGCCCTACGCCATCGACGATGCGCTGCGGGCGGGATTCGGGTGGGAGATGGGCGCTTTCGAGGCATGGGACGCCGTGGGGCTGGAGGCGGGGCTGGAGGCCATCCGGGCCCAGGGCGGGACGGTGGCCGGCTGGGTGGAGCGCATGCAGGAGCGGGGCGCGACCACCTTCTACCGCAACGAAAACGGCACGCGCCAGGGCTGGAACCCGGCCACGGAGCGCTACGAGAACCTTCCGGGCCAGGAGGGGCGCCTGTCGCTGGCGTGGCTGCCGGCGGAGTCGGTGGTTTGGTCTAACAGCGGAACCACCCTGCAAGACCTCGGCGACGGCATCCTCAACGTGGCCTTCCACACCAAGATGAACAGCATCGGCGGCGAAGTGCTCGAGGGGCTCAACCACGCGATCGACCTGGCAGAACAGCAGCCCGAGCGCTGGCGCGGGGTGGTCGTCTCCAACGAGGGCGCCCAGTTCAGCGCCGGGGCGAACGTGGGCATGATCTTCATGCTGGCGGTGGAGCAAGAGTGGGACCAGCTGGACTTCGCGGTGCGGATGTTCCAGAAGACCATGATGCGCATGCGGTACAGCGGCGTGCCGGTGGTGGCTGCGCCGCACGGTTTGGCCTTGGGCGGCGGCTGTGAACTGTGCCTGCACGCGGACAAAGTCGTGGCCCACGCGGAGACGTACATGGGGCTGGTGGAGTTTGGGATCGGGGTCATCCCGGCGGGCGGCGGCACCAAAGAATTTGCGCTGCGGCTCTCCGATGAGCTCCGGGAGGGCGACATCCGCACGAACCGCATCCGGGAGCGCTTCCTGACCATCGGGCAGGCGAAGGTGTCCACGTCGGCGCACGAGGCATTCGCGCTGGGCTACTTGCGTCCGGGCTTGGATACGGTGGTGATGAACCGGCGGGATCAGCTGGCGCAGGCCAAACGCGCCGCCATCCAACTCGCCGAGGCGGGCTACGTTCGACCCCAGGAGCGCCGCGACATCTGGGTCTCTGGCAACGAGGGCCTGGGGCTGGTCTATGTCGGCGCCCACTCCATGCAGAGCGGCGGCTACATCAGCGAGCACGACCAACTCATCAGCGAGAAGCTGGGCTATGTGCTCAGCGGCGGCGACCTCTCTGAGCGCACGCGCGTGAGCGAACAATATCTGCTCGACCTGGAGCGCCGGGCGTTCGTGGAGCTGTGCATGCAGCGCAAGACGCTCGAGCGCATGCAGTCGCTCATTCAACAAGGCAAAATCCTTCGCAACTAATCGATCATGAACGCATACATTATAGGGGGCTACCGCAGCGCGGTGGCCAAGAGCGGGCGCGGAGGGTTTCGCTTCCTCCGCCCGGACGACTTGGGCGAACAGGTGCTGCGCCGGCTCATGGCGGACTTTCCGCAGCTGGAGGCCAGCCGCATCGATGACGTCATCGTGGGCAATGCCACGCCAGAGGCGGAGCAGGGGCTCAACCTGGGCCGAATGGTCAGCCTCATGGGGCTCGACACGGACAAGGTGCCCGGGATGACGGTAAACCGGTACTGCGCTTCCGGGCTGGAGGCGATTGCGCTGGCCTCGGCCAAGATCCACGCGGGCCTGGCAGATGTCGTGGTGGCCGGGGGCATCGAGACGATGTCGCCCATCCCGTTCGGGGGCTGGCGCATCACGCCCAACGCCCGGGTGGCCCGCGAGAACCCGGATTGGTACTGGGGCATGGGACTCACGGCGGAGGCGGTGGCGAAGGAATATGAGGTGGGGCGCGACGCGCAGGACGCCTTCGCCGCGGAGAGCCACCGGCGCGCGGCGGCGGCGATCGACGCGGGCCGGTTTGCGCCGGGCATCGCGCCGGTGACGGTGCGGGAGGTGTACCTCGATGCAGAGGAGCGGCGCCAGGAGCGCAGCACGGTCGTCGAGGTGGACGAGGGGGTGCGCCGGGACACGACGCCGGAGGGACTGGCCCGGCTCAAGCCGGTCTTCGCCGCCGGCGGCTCGGTCACGGCCGGCAACAGCTCGCAAACTTCGGACGGGGCCGCCTTCGTGCTGGTGGTGAGCGAGCGCATGCTCCAGTCGCTCAACGTGGCCCCGCTCGCCCGGCTGGCGAGCTACCACGTGAGCGGCTTGGCCCCCCGCATCATGGGCGTAGGCCCCATCTACGCCCTGCCCGAAGCCTTGCGCAAGGCCGGCGTCGCACAACAGGACCTGGGGGCGGTCGAGCTGAACGAGGCCTTCGCCTCGCAGTCCGTCGCCATCGTCCGGTCCCTGGGGCTCGACCCGGCCCGTGTCAACCCCAACGGCGGCGCCATCGCCCTGGGCCACCCGCTGGGCTGTACCGGCGCGAAACTCACCGTCCAGCTCCTGCACGAATTGCGGCGTACCGGCAGCCGCTACGGCGCCGTGACGATGTGCGTCGGCACCGGCCAGGGCGCCGCGGGCATCTTTGAACTTTTGAACTGACCCCTCCGTACACGACCCCAAACGATCCATTTATCATGTCCCAGAAAGCCATCCGAGGCGGAGAATTTTTGATCCGCGATGTAGCCTGCACCGATATTTTCATCCCGGAAGAGTGGACCGAGGAGCAGCTGATGATGAAGCAGATGACCCTCGAATTCGTGGAGAAGCGCATCGTGCCCGTGCTCGACCGCATCGACGCGCAGGAGGAGGGGCTGGTGCCCCAGTTGATGGAGGAGGCCGGCGAGCTGGGCCTGCTGGGCAGCTCAGTGCCCGAGTCGCTCGGGGGGTTGGGACTCGACTTCAAGACCACCATGCTCATCACCGAAGCCATCGGCGGTGCACACTCCTACAGCGTGAGCTTCTCTGCCCACACCGGCATCGGTACGCTGCCCATCCTGTATTATGGCAACGAGGCGCAGAAGGAGAAGTGGATACCCGGTTTGGCCTCCGGTGCGCTCAAAGGCTGTTACTGCCTGACAGAACCGGGCGCAGGCTCCGACGCGAACAGCGGCAAGACCCGGGCCACGCTCAGCCCCGACGGGCAGCACTACCTGCTCAACGGGCAGAAGATGTGGATCACCAACGGCGGCTTCGCGGATGTGATGATCGTCTTCGCCAAGATCGATGACGACGAGAACCTGACCGCCTTCATCGTGGACGGCCACAGCCCCGGCATCACCAAGAATCCCGAGGAGAAAAAGATGGGCATCAAGGGCTCGTCCACGCGCCAAATCTTCTTCAACGACGTCCTCGTACCGGTCGAAAACCTCCTGTACGAGCGGCAAAAGGGCTTCAAAATCGCCGTCAACATCCTCAACATCGGCCGCATCAAGCTGGGCGGGGCGGTGATGGGCGCCGCGAAGGAGGCCCTGACGGGGTCGGTGAAGTACGCCCTCGAGCGCGAGCAGTTTGGACGGTCCATCTCCAAGTACGGCGCCATCCGGTACAAGCTGGCGGAGAGTGCCGTGCGCATCTATTCGTGCGAGTCGGCCACCTACCGGGCCACCCAGAACATCGAGGACGCGATTCAGGCGCTGGAAGCCGCGGGCGTGCCGCACGGCGAGGCCACGTTGCAGGGCATCGCGGACTTTGCGCCGGAGTGCGCCATGATGAAGGTGCTGGGCTCCGAAGTGATTGATTACGTGGTGGATGAGGCAGTCCAAATCCACGGAGGCATGGGCTACAGCGCCGAGACCCGCGCCGAGCGTGCCTTCCGGGACGCCCGCATCAACCGCATCTTCGAGGGCACCAACGAGATCAACCGCATGCTCACGGTGGACATGATCCTCAAGAAGGCGATGAAGGGCGAGATGGACCTGATGACCCCGGCCATGGGGGTGGTGAAGGAGCTCACCGGCATTCCGGACTTCGGGGCCGGGCCTTCGGACGTCTTTGAAGCCCACCTCGCCTACATCCGCGGCTTCAAAAAATCCGTGCTGTTGGTCGCTGGCGCAGCGGCCCAGAAGCTGATGATGACGCTGGCGAAGGAGCAGGAGATTCTGATGAACATTGCGGACATGGCGATTTGGACTTACACGGCAGAATCCACGGTGCTGCGGGTGCAAAAACTCGCCCAGCAGCGGGGGGCGGCGGAGGTGGCAGTCCAAACCGACATCATGCGCATCTACACCTACGAGGCGGCCGAGTGGATGCACGCGGCGGGCCGCGAGGCGTTGCTCTCCTTCGCCACGGGGGACGAGCTCAAGATGATGCTCCTCGGGCTCAAGCGTTTCTGCAAGGCCGAGGAGTTCAACATCAAGGAGGCGCGTCAGCGGGTGGCGCTCCACCTCATCGAGCGCGGGGGGTACGATTTGTGAGGAAAAATGAGAATTGAGAAGGGAGAATTGAGAATTGAGAATAGACGTGGCATGGAATTTTTAAGAACGTTCATGCTGGGGCTGGCGATCATGGGAGCTGTGGCGCAGGTCATCGCCCAGGAGGTCGTGGAGTTGGAAGTCCAAACCGTAACGGAGGGGGTGGCCCCCGGCGGGCGTTTGGAGCGGATTCCGGACTTTCCGTCGCAACATGTGGATACCCGGGAGGTGTGGGTGTGGGTGCCCACAGGCCTGCCGGATACGACGCGCTTCGGGGTGCTGTACATGCATGACGGGGGGATGCTGTTCCAGGCGGGGTCGACCTGGAACGGGCAGGCCTGGGAGATCGATGAGGTGGTGCCGGAGTTGATCCGCACGGGCCAGGTGGAGCCGTTTATCGTGGTGGGGGTGGCGAGCATCCCCGCGCGGCGGCATGCCGAGTTCTTCCCCGCCCAACCGTTCGCGGCGATGTCCGCCGACGAGCGGGCCTGGGTGTCGGATGAGCTCAACCGGGCCGGGCGTTGGGTGGGAGGCCCCTTCGTTCCGTCCTCCGACGCCTACCTCGCCTTTCTGGTGGAGGAGCTCAAGCCCTTGATCGACGCGGTGTACCCGACCCGGCCTGAGGCGAGTTACACGCGCTTGGCCGGCAGCAGCATGGGGGGATTGATTTCGCTTTATGGGCTGTGCGCGTACCCGGAAGTCTTCGGGGGAGCGGCTTGCCTGTCGACCCACTGGCCGGGGGTTTTCGGAATGAATCAGAACCCGGTGCCGGAGGCGATGCGGGGGTATTTGGCCTCCCAACTCCACCGGCTCGACGACCACCGGCTCTACTTCGATTGTGGCGATGCCACCTTGGATGCCATGTATCCGCCACTGCAGGACGCCGTCGATCGCACGCTCGAAGCCGAGGCGCCTGCTGGGCTGCGGTGGTCCTCCCAGCGCTTCCCCGGCGCGGACCACAGCGAACGCGCGTGGAATGCCCGGCTGCACGTGCCACTGACCTTCCTCTGGGCGCCGTGAAAGGACCCCGGTGGTGTTAACTTCGCGCCATGGCAAAGAAGATCATCTCCCGCAAATCCGAGAAGTTTCTCGAGGCTTATCTGAACAACCCCAGTCCCACGGGATTTGAGAGTGGGGGACAGCAGCTTTGGCTCGACTACATCCGTCCCTACATCGATGAAACCATCATCGACAGCTATGGTACGGCGGTGGGGGTGATTCAGCCGGACGCGCCTTACAAGGTGGTCATCGAGGCCCATGCGGACGAGATCAGCTTCTTCGTGCACTACATCACGGCGGACGGCTACATCTACCTGCGCCGCAACGGGGGCAGCGACCACCAGATCGCCCCGTCCAAGCGGGTGGACATTCACACGGACAAAGGCATCGTCAAGGGCGTCTTCGGATGGCCCGCCATCCACGTTCGCGAGCCGGGCAAAGAACCCGTTCCCTCGTTCAAGAACTTGTTCCTCGATGTCGGGGCCAAGGACAAGGCCGAGGTCGAGCGCATGGGCATTCATGTGGGCTGCGTGGTGACGTATGAGGATACCTTCATGATCCTAAACAAGGACTGGTACGTGGGACGCGCGCTGGACAACCGGGCAGGGGGCTTCATGATCGCGGAGGTGGCGCGGCTCCTGCACGAGGAGGGCGTGAAGTTGCCCTTCGGACTCTACATCACCAACTCGGTACAAGAGGAAATCGGGCTGCGGGGTGCGGAGATGATTGCCGAGCGCATCCAACCCGATGTGGCCATCGTGACGGACGTGACCCACTGCACGCAGACCCCGCTCATGAACAAGATCGAGCAGGGCGATGTGGCCGCGGGCAAAGGGCCGGGACTCACCTACGGTCCCGCCGTGCAAAACAACCTGCTCAAGCGCATCATCCAAACCGCGGAAGCGGAGAAGATTCCTTTCCAGCGGATGGCCGTGAGCCGGTTCACGGGCACCGATACCGATGCCTTCGCCTATTCCAACATGGGGGTGCCGAGTGCGCTGATTTCGCTTCCGTTGCGCTACATGCACACCACGGTGGAGATGGTGCACCGGGATGACGTGGAGAACTGCATCCGCCTCATCTACAGCACCCTACTCAACATCAAGGCCGGAGAGGATTTCCGCTACCTGCGTTGAAATCCCGTCCCTCAGCCCTCGCGCGCGTCTGCCCCGGGCCGGGAGCCATCTGACTGGAGCTGGGAGCTGGGGAAACGGGTTTGGAGGATGTATCGGAGCAGGTGGGTGTCGATGGGCTTCACGAGTTCGCCACGCCAGCCGGGGAAGGAGCAAATGCTTGTGGGCAGGGTGCGGTTGCGCCCGGGAGCCACCAGGGTAAGGGCCATGCACGTACTCTGGGGGCAGACGCTTTCCACTTGCTCAAGGGCTCCTACGACGGATTCACCGAGGTCAGTGGGCAAGGCAGAGTCCAGCAGGAACAGAATGCGGGCGGGAATCGACTTTCCCTCTTGCACCCGTGGAGGCCAAACCTCTTCCCACCTTCTTCGCTCCGTGCAAATCACGTGCTGCTCTCCCAACTGCGCTTGCTCCATCAACAACCGGGTCACTTCCGCGGTCGCAGGGCTTGAATCCAGCAAATACACCCACATGCACGAGAATTTGGTTCCCGCGAAGATAGGACGCACATAATTCTCTTCGTCTTAATGAGAAAGCAATGCGTCGATGTTTTTTGCCATTTGATTGATTTTTGCCAACCGCTCTTCGTCGATGGGAATGCCCTCCTGGAGCGCGTCGGAAATCTGACGGGCCAGGTGGCGGGCTTCCTGCAATTGGCCTAAGAGCTTATTGCCGGCAGAATGCAACTCCCGCTTGCGGCGGTATTGGGCAGAGGCCTCCTCCACGAGCGCGTAGAGCTCTGACTCGTTCCAAGGCTTGGAGATGTATTTGTAAATCTGGCCTTTGTTGATGGCGTCGATCACCGCATCGATGTCCGCATGACCGGTGAGCAGCATGCGCACGGGATCGGGAAAGTCAGGCATCACCAGCTCGAAGAATTCCACCCCGGAGAGGGTCGGCATCTTCTGGTCGGAGATGATGACTTCGATGGGGTGCTCCCGGAGCAGCTGCACCGCCTCGGTGGGTTCCGTGGTCACGTGCACATGGAAGGAGCGCCGGAAAGCCGCCCGAAAAGCGGTGAGGTTGTGCGCCTCGTCATCGAGATAGAGTACGTGAATCATGCTGGAAATCTGAGGATAAATTCGGTGCCGGAACCGGGTGCCGTGCGCACCTCCACCTCCGCCCGATGGTCTTTGAGAATGCCCATGACGATGCTCAATCCCAGGCCGGTCCCCTCGCCCACGGGCTTGGTGGTGAAGAAGGGGTCGAAGATTTGGGACTTGATGTCATCGGGAATTCCCGGCCCGTTGTCCGCGATGCCCACCAGCACCGAAGAGCCTTCGGGGAGCCTTTCCGACCACGATCGAATGCGGACGAGTCGTTCCTCGGCCGGCAAGGACGTTTCCTGTGTGGCCTGCGCGGCGTTGTTGATGATGTTCATGAACACCTGATTGAGACGCCCGGGCTGACAGCGGATGTGGGGCAATTCAGGAGCCAACTCCACTTCCAATCGAACCCGGTCGCGCATGTTGCTCCGCAAAATGACCAGGGTCGAGTTCATGAGGTCGTTGAGGTCCGCCTCGATGAAGGCATCCCCATCCATGCGGCTGAAGATGCGCAGTCCCCGAACGATTTCAGCGGTGCGCTGGGCGCCGTCCTCGATGCCGGTGAGCAGTTCCGCGATCTCCTGTTCGGTGAAATCAAGGTCCAACTCCGCCATCCGCTTCCGGAGTTGCTCCAGCTGTATCGCCATCTCCTCGGGCGTGCCCTGGATGGCCCGCAGCCCTGCCAGAATCTCGTTCACATCCTCGAAGTCGCGCCGCAGCGACTGGCTGGAGGAGGAGACGAAGTTGATGGGGTTGTTGAGTTCGTGGGCAATGCCCGCTGTCAGCTGACCGATGGACGCCAGCTTCTCGGACTGAACGAGTTGTTCCTGCGCCGCCCGAAGATTTTCCAAGGTGACATTGAGATCGCGGTTGGCGGCCTGCAGCTGCTCCGTGCGTTCGTGCACCCGGGCTTCGAGAAGCTGGTTTTGGTCCTTGACCATTTGCTCATTGCGTTGAGCCAGTTGCAGTTGCAATTCCCGCGCCTCCGCCGTTTCGCGCTTGAGTTCGTTGATTTTGCTCGCCAAGGCCAAACTCAACAACACCACTTCGATCGAGTTCCCCAAGGGCATCGCGAAGTAGGTCCACAGATTGAAGGGGACCAGCCCGGCGTCTTTGAGCACGAAGATGACCACGGCGACGATGAAGAACATCCACGCCACCAGGAAGTAAATGGCGGGTTTATAGCCCCGTCGAATGGCCTGAACAGCGCCGGGGATGAGCAGGAAAATCGCGGCAGCGCAGAAGGTGATGAGGTTGTAACTCCAGACAAAGAGTCCCCCCACCGCCAGCAGAAAGGCCACTGCGTAGATGCCCGTGTAGATGTGGAGAACCGTGGAGAGCCAAGGCGTGTAGGTCTGGATTTGGAGAAACCGGCGCGCGAAGAGGATGGTGGCCAGCCCGCTGAACACGCCGAAGAAGTGGACCTGCCGGAGTTCCAGCCAAGGCGAATGCGACAGCCCAAACCAGTGGCCATAACCATTCAGCGCGAGCTGCGCCCCGCCCACGCTCAAGATGTACAGCGTGTAATGCAGGTAGCTGCGGTCGCCCACACTGAAGAACAGGAACAGGTTGTAGAGCAGCATCACCAGCAGGATGCCGGCATAGGCGCCGAAGATAACGTCGCGCTGGTGGGCGTCGGCCAGGACTTGGCGCTGCTCGGCGATGCGCAGGGGCAGGACGATGGGCTTGCCGCTGGCCACGAGCATCAGGACGGACTGCTCTTGACACGTCAGCGCCGGGATGGACAGGCCGGGGAAGGTGCCGATGCCCTCCTCGCTCCGGAGTCCGATGCGGCTGGAAACCACTTCCCCGTCACAGAGGAGGTAGACGTCGAGCTGGTCGAGGGTGGCGTTTTGGATTTCGAGAAACTGCGAAGCCTCGGTTTCCGGCCGCAGGGTGAGCCGCAGCCAGTAGGCCTGGTCGCCGCTGCCGAGGTTGGGGACATCGGCCTCGATGGGTTGCCAGCCGGCGGAGCGGTAGACCTCCTCAGGCGCGGCGAAGGCCGAGACGGAGTCGGCGGGGAGCAGTTCGAGGCGCCGCCCGATGTACTTGGGCGAATCGGATTGTGCACCGCCCGATGCCGGGAGCGCCCATGCTGCCATCCCCAGCCACAGGGCCAGCCACCGGCATCCCCGAATCCGCCCGATTTTCATCAATCCAAATCGATTTGGAAATGCAATTGAATCTCTCCCTTGGGCCCCTGCAACACACACGTTGAACGCAGCGGATCTTGCCAAATCCCCTCGAGCAGCGCCCGGACCGACGGCTGGGCATCCGCCAGTTGCTCGGGGAACGTAAACCGGGCGATGGTGGCCCGCAACTTGGGCGTGGGATAGACGAAGAAGCCCTCATCCCCCACCTGTGATTCGGTCAAAAAGCCCAGGCCAGCTTGCATTCGCCGGGTGACCGGCGAGGTGAGCGCGAAAATGTGGCGTGCGCTGAGCATGGGCAACGTCGCCATCGCCCCTTGAATCAGGTAAGTGGCATCGACCCCCATGCCCGCCAGTTCCATGGAGTTCCACAGCCCCCCCAGCTCGTAAGCCCCCTCCGCGAGGTACGGCGCCAGAAATGAGGCCAGCCCGGCGTCCTGATGCGACACTGCCCGAAACATGGGAAGGTCCGCAGGTTCCACGCCTCGGTACATGCGCGCCCCGCCGAGCACCCGACCCTCACGGCCCGCGACCGCCGCCAGCACGAGCACCTCGGGGTCTCCGATCCACTGCCGGTCGAAGGTGATCAACTGCTCAATGCCGTAGGCATTGAGCACCGCCTGATGGCCATCGACCAGTTCGTGACAGAGCGCCTCATCCTTCGACGATCGAAAGATGCGGATGGTGGCGGCCGACACGCGCTGCGCGCGCTGGAGCCGGTCAATGGAGGGATTCAGCGAGCTGCTCATCGAGGTCGAGGTAAATGCGGGAATCGGGAATGGTTTCGCCCAGCAGAATGCGGCGGGCGGCTTGGGCGGCGGCAGCCCCACCGGCGGCTACCTCACTGTAGAGTTGGGGCCATGCGACCAGGGTGCGGCCCACTTCCGCCAGCGAAGCGCGGCCGCGGTCCGAGACCGCGCTCAAATCGACGAAGGCATCCAGCGCGTCCGGCGTCCAGCGGTTGCTGCCGGCGAAAAGCAGCATCATCTGCTCGTCGATTCGGCCGTGGAGGTAGCCGCTGGGAATTTGATCCGGCCAGTCATACCGTTCGATATCCAGCATGCCCCGGTCGGAAGTGTCCATCACAACGGGGAGCTGCCGGGCGCGGGCCTGCAGCCGAATGTTCGCCTTGGTCGCGAGGTCATCGCATGCATCGCAGACCAAATCCAGGTCCTCAAAAAATGCGTTGAGGTTGTGCGACTTGAGCCCCTCCGGAAAAACTTCCACCTGCAAAAAGGGGTCGATCTCCGCGATCTCCCGCGCCGTGATCAGCCACTTGGGCAGGCCCAGCGAGGTGAGCGGGGTGCGGATGCGGTTGAGGTTCGACAGCTCGATGGTGTCGAAATCGGCGAGGCACAGGGTGCCCACGGCCCGCTCCATGGCGAGGGTCAGGGCGAAGGAGGCCCCCACGGAGAGGCCCACCACACCGACCCGGGTGCGGGCGAGCCGCCGCTGCTCCTCGGGCGTGATGCGGTTGTTGTTGCGGTTGGTCCGCAGCTCGGCGAACAGTCCCTCCGGCAACAACCGCACCAGGACCCCGCGCCAAGGATAGTACACCCAGACCCCAAACTCCTCCCAGCTCCGCCCCGCCAGTTCGCGCTTCACCGCCGCCAGCACCCCCGCGGGGTCCTGCTTGAGCGCCGGCTCCCGGGAGATCACCAGCTCTGCCAGCTGGTTCTCCAGGGTATCGTGCATCTCCCTCACCCTCCCCTGCCCCTGCAGCTCCGCCAGCCGGCGCTCCCCCGCCCGGGTGCCCGGTTCCAATACCTCGGCCCGCCAAACCCCCGTTGCCGAATCGTTCATGCGCACAAATTGCGCGCACAACACAATACCCTCAACCCGCACGGCGAGATGTTTTGAACACGGCCGGGCGGAAATCCTCCTGAATCCGGGGGGTAACCCCAGCGTGACAAACCGCGTACAGGAGTGCCCATGACCACGACGTCTCATACCCCGACGGTTTGGCTCGCAGGCGCCGCGCCGCAAGCCACCAAGTCCCTCCTCGACCGACTCTCCAGCTTCGCGGTGGGCCACGACGCCAACGAACTCCTCGCCTCAGGACCCGGCCCCATGCTTTCCGACATCGGACAGCACGCCACGGCGTGGCTCGTCGTCTTCCAGCGCGATCAGACTGACGCCTGCTGGGCGGACTGGGCGCAGCGTTGCCGGGCGGTGAACGAGAATTTTCGGTGCTTGGTGATCGGGGCGGAGGAGGGGAAGGTTTGGCCTGAAGACAGCATTTTCCTCCCATCCAACTGCTTGTCCACCATTGTTTTAGACAGACTCAGGGTGGAATCTCACGCCCTGCGCATGGCCAGCAACCGCCAGCGGCACATCGCCCGGCTCATGCGGCGCTGACCGCCCTCATCGGTTCTGATAGACCCGGATATGCCCGCGGGCCAGGGCGTTCGCCATCTCCCGGAGCAACGCCATGGCTTCCTGCGTCTCATCCGAGATTTCCTTCCCCTGGGCGCGCAACATCCACCAACCGTACAGCGCCGTGCAGAGCTGCTCGACGGGGTGCATGGGCCGGTCCGTCTTGCGCCGAAAGTCGTCCAGCACCGGCTGCGCCTCGGCCACACGTGTCCTGTACACCGGGTCCTCCATCGCCCCGAGCAGCAAATCGTGCAGCAGCGCGAGCTCCGTCAACACCTCGTGGGCATGGGCGGTGTGTCCGCTCTCCGTCAGTCCTTGTCGCTGCATTTCGCGGGCCAAACCCCGCAACCACTCCCCCTCTTCCTCCCCGTGGACCTCGGCAAAGGCCTCGAAAACGGTCTCCTCGAAACCCGCCCCCCGGATGAGGGACTCCATGGCCCAGAGGTAGAGCACGTACTCCACAATGTGGTCGGCGCGCCGCTGTTGTGCCTGCAACACGGGGTCAGGGGTTGGTTTCCTCGCCCGTGGCAGCTCCCTCCGATCCCTCGCTGGCCGCGGCTCCGGTTCCCGCAGCGTGGCGGGCATTCATGAACGCGATCAGCGGTTGGGTCACGTCGAAGGCGGGCTTGCCGTAGAGCACCCCTTCTCCGGACAGTCCCCAATTCACCACGATGTCGATGCCCTTCTCGGCGCAGAAGGCCTCGAGATCGGAGGCCAGGCGTTCCGCGATTTGTTTTTGAATGGCCTGTTCTTTCTCCATCAAGGTCCGTTCCTCGCGCTCCTGCATCCGCATCACTTCCTCTTCGATTTCCATCAATCGATTCTGGGCCATGGCTTGCTCTTCGGGGGTGACGCCGGGTCCCTGCGCAAAGGCGATAAGCTCTTGCGCCTCAGCCTCCAAGGGTTGCATCCGGCGCTTGAGCTGGGACTGCACAGCGACGACTTCCGCACGCAGGCTGCTGTCGAGTTCCTGCAGGAATTGAAACTGGGCCTGGATGGAATCGCCCTGCACGAAGGCGACCACGGCTTGCTGTCCCTGTTGGAGCTCGGCGGACACCTCCTCGCTGGCCGGCGGGGTGTCGCGTTGAATGACGAGGGTCAGGACCACAGTCCAAATCAGGGCAATGGCACCGAGCAGGGTGCCGAGGTGTTGTTTGAGTACTTGTTTCATGGCTCGGATGGGGGTTGGATGGATTGCCACTGGGCGCGCATGTCCACAAACCGCAGCAGGACGGATTCCGACATGTCGCGCGCGCGCTGGCTCAGTTCCTCCACGCCCGTCACTTCATCGTGGCCCACCTTGAACATCTGTTCATACCGGTCGATTTCGAACCGCAACTGGTATTTCTCGTTCCAGGAGGTGATGGTGATCCGCATCAGGGGGTGCGGAATTTCAGCGATGACGCGCACGGGTTGGGATTTCTGGTCGCGAAGATAGAACTTCGGAGGATGATGCACGCCGAGGAGCAAACGGTGCGGAGGGAGTTGCGCGATCCGCTGTTGCGCCAGGCGGCGTGGGCGGTGGGCAGCGCGCCGTTGCTCCGCTCGGCCCCGGGGCTGCATTTCGACGATGGGGCGTATTTCGCACGCTGGGCCGAGCGGCTGGCACCGGCTTTTCTCGCTTGGGACCAAGATGCCGAGGCGCTTGCCTCGCTGCGGGCGGTTTGGGAGTCGGCGCCGCCGTTGTTGGGCAAGCGGTTCGAGGCCCTGGTGGGGTGGGTGCTGGCCCGGGATCCGGCCTGGGAGGTGGTGCAGTCGGGGCGGGTGTGGACGGATGCCGGGCGGACCTTGGGGGAATGGGATCTGCTGCTGCGGGACCGGGAGGCGGACCGATGGGTGCATGTGGAGCTGGCTTGCAAGTTCTACCTGCAGGTCGGAGGGGCGCGTGGGAACCGCTGGCTGGGGGTGAATCCGGACGATACGTTGGAGGCCCGGCTGGCGTCCCTGCGGCGCCAGATGGGACTGGGTCGCGAGGGGGCGGTGGTGAGGGAGCTGGCGCGCGCGGGGTGGCGGGTGGACGCAGAGCGGGTGTGGATGAAGGGATGGTGGTTTTACCCGGTGGCGGGGATGGGCCACGCGCGGCCAGCGGCTGGGGCGGACCCCGACGCGCCGTCGGGGTGGTGGTGCACGGTGTCGCAGGCGGTGAACTGGGCGCGGGGCAACCCGTCCCACTGGCTGCCCCTTCCCCGCCTGGACTGGCTCCGGGGCGGGTTGGAGGAGGGCCCGACATCCGGGCGTTATCCCGGAGCCCCGCTGACCGGCAGCCAGTGGGCGGCGTGGCTCGCGCAGCCCCTCCCCGGCCCCGGCCAGCTCGTCGTCCAGGTGGTGGAGACCTCGGCGGGCTGGGTCGAAGCCAGCCGGGGGATGGTGGTGCCGGAGGATTGGCCTACCCGCAAGGCCGTGCAATCCGGCACAAAATGACCGAACTTTGTATCCTGCATGAAAAAAATCCAATCCCTCTCTTCCTCGCGCGCCCTTGGGTTGCTCCTGATTTTCATTGCGGGGAGTGGTTGGGCTTTCGCGCAAGGCCGTCCCGGAGGCGGCGCGCCCGGGCAACAGGGCGGCTCGGGCAAGGTGACGGGCAGGGTGGTGGAATCGGGGACGGGTGTGGCGGTGCCCTATGCTTCGGTGGCGGTGTTGAGCGCCGGGGACGGGGGGGTGGTCGGCGGGGTGTTGAGCGACTCGGATGGTGGTTTTCAGGTGACGGATTTGGCCTGGGGCCAATACCGCCTGCAGATTTCGTTCATGGGCTATGAGACCTATCGCTCCGAACCATTCCGCCTCAACCCGGGCATGGGGGGCGTGTTCGCGGCAGGCACCCTCTCGCTCACCCCTTCTGTGACAGCCCTGGATGCGGCGGAGGTGGTCGAGGAGCGCAGCACGTTGGAGATGATGATCGATCGCCGCGTGTTCAACGTGGGCAGTGACCTGGGCTCGGCCGGTTCGACCGCCACCGAACTGCTGCGCAACGTCCCCTCGGTGCAGGTGGACATCGACGGAAACATCTCCCTGCGCGGCTCCGGCAACGTCCAGATTCTGATCGACGGTCGCCCCTCCGGCATGACTGGGGCGGGTCGCACCGCCTTCCTGGATGCCATTCCCGCGGGTTCCATCGAACGCGTGGAGATCATCACCAACCCCAGTGCCCGCTACGATCCCGACGGCATGGCCGGCATTCTGAACATCGTGCTCAAAAAGAACAAGTTGGCCGGGTTCAATGGCCAAATCCAAGGCTCCCTGGGAACCGCAAACAACCCCAGCGCCAACGGGTCGCTCAATTACCGCTCGGAGCATTGGAACTTCTTCAGCTCCGCGAGCTGGAATCAACGCGACGTCTTCACCCGGGGAGACGTGGACCGACTGCTCACCCTGGCCGACAGCAGTTCGGTGCTGGTGCAGCGCCGCAACGGCAATCACTTCAGCCCCAGTGCATCCGGCCGTATCGGAGCGGAGTGGATGCCGGGGGAAGGGACCGTGGTCTCCGCCAACGTGAACTACAGCGCCTCACGCCCGGTGCACAGCGACACGCTGCGCAATGACGAGACGTGGGATACGGACTACATCACTTCCTCCCGCCGCATCTCCAGCGAGATTTCTGAGGAGGACGGCTGGGACTTGGATTTGGGCTACCGGCGGGAATTTGATGAGAGCCGGCGCCATTTGCTGACCGGCACGGTGCGCCAGTCGCGGACCCGCGGCTGGACGGAGCAGGACATCGCAGAGGAGGCGCTGGGCCTTCCCGCTGGGACGGACTCCACCCGCGTGACCGACTTCAACCACCAAGAAGACCTGCGGGACCGGACGGTGGTGGCCCTCGATTACGAACGCCCCATGCCCTTGGAAGGCAAGTTGGAGCTGGGGTGGAAATCCAACTTGAACACCACCACCAACCGTTTTGAGTACCTGGAGCAAGACAGCCTCGCCTGGGTCAATGGACTCTACATTCCTTACGGCCAGCGGGAAGCCGGCTACGGGTTCACCTACCGCGAGGACGTGCATGCCCTGTACGGCACCTATGGAGCCAAGCGCGGTGTCTACGGCTGGCAGTTGGGACTCCGGCTGGAACAGGTCTTCACCGAGGCGACGTTAGCGCCAGACAGCGGAAGCACCCCGCCACCCTTTCGCAACGATTACTTCGCGGCATATCCTTCGGTCAATCTGTCGATGCAGCGGGATGATGAACAAACCTGGGCCCTGAGTTACAGCCGCCGGGTCAACCGACCAGGCGGCATGCAGGTGAACCCCTTCGTGGACGACTCGGACATCCGCAACATCCGCATCGGCAATCCGGAACTGCGCCCGGAGTTCACCCACTCGTTGGAACTGTCCCACCAGTGGTCGCGGGGCAAGTCCTCCTTGACCACGTCGCTCTTTTTCAAGCAAACCACCGACGTCATCCGCTGGTACCGCACCATCAACGACCTCGGCATCACCACGTCGACCTTCGTCAACCTCGACAGCCGACACGACGAAGGCCTGGAAACGGTGTTGCTCTGGCCCATCGGCAAATCCGGTTCAGTTCGCATGACCGGCAGCATCTATTACTTGACGAACAACGTCTCAGGCCTGGAGGCGGCCTCCAGCAACAGCGGTTGGTCCTGGAACGTGAACGGCTTTGCGAACATTCCGTTGGGCAAGGTTTGGAAATGCCAAATCACCGAAATGTACATGGGCCCTTCCGTGACGCCCCAGGGCCGGTTCGAGGGATTTCATTCCACCGACGTGGCCGTGCAACGCTCCTGGAGCCAGCGGGGATTGGATTTGTCCCTGCGGGTGAGCGATGTTTTCGACACCCGGCAGTGGGCCTACTCCACCGTGACCTCAAACTTCGAACAGGAAGCCATCCGCAAAAGACAGTCCCGGATGGGATTTGTGACCCTGACCTGGAAATTCGGGAAGATGGAACCCGGGCGTGGAAAGGGCCGCGGAGAAGGCATGCCCGGAGGCGGATTCGAGGGCGGAGGCGGGGAATTCTGATCGGAAAGCTCAGGCCACAGCAGGCGCCTTCGAGTGCGCATCGACGCGCCAAGCCTGCTTGAGTGGCGGAATTTGAGGCCGGACCAACTTGGCGGATTTGCGGGCGAGCAAATGAAGCGCCGGATTGCGGAACCAGACGGCGCAGTAAGCCCGGTGGGGTACAGCCCCTACTGAGGACTTGATGTCCAGCGCCGTGCGGCCCATCACCACGACCTTCGCTCCGCGCTCGATCCCCCATGAGATGAATTCCACCAGCATCCGCTGGTACATCGCGAGCTCCCGATGCATCGAGCGATCGAAGCCCACGTAAAAGGCCTCCACCCGGTCTGGCATCAAATAGCCACACTGGAATCCGCGCAGCACCCCATCGTGATATACGGCCACCACCCGGAAGTCATCGCCCCAGGCCCGTTTCTGTTCCACCCAATCCTCGGGGTGCATCTTGCCCAGCCGGAACCCCACATCGCCATAAACTTGATGGTATAGCGCATGGACTGCGTCCCGGTACGCCACCAGCTGTTCCAAGCCCCAGACCTCGAAACCACAGTCCTTGGAGCACTCCAGGATGCGTTTCACCTTGGTCCTGGCCTTCGTTTTGAGCGCGGCCAGGTAATCCTCCGGTTGCTTCCATTCGGGGTCCACATGTACCGTCATCACCGGATCGAATTCCAAGTCTATCCAATCCGCGTGCACCTGGCGTCCGCCAGAAAGCGTCTCCCCGGGCCCGGGCAATTCGCCTCCGGGGCCTTCCAACGCATGACCCCCTGCCATGAAATCCTTGATGAGACACACGGGTGGCGCCTGCTGGGACTGAGGATGACCCGGCAAGATGGAGCGCTGCAACTCTTTCAACAGGGCTGCTCGAAATGCAGCTGAATCCAAGCTCGGATGGTGCCGGTAGGCATGCTCGCCGCTGCCGAGCACACTGCCCGCCACGCGCACCTGCCAGCCCAACACCCCTGAACGGCCGTGGATGCACTTGCCCAAGTGGCCCAGCAAGCGTCCTCCTCCTCGGGTGTACGAAGCATCCACCCGGCTTTCTGCCGTCACATCTTCCACCACGGAAACACCCCACCACCGCTCCTCCCCCGTTGCCTCAACCTCCACGGCGACCAAGGCCCACACCTTTCGCTCAGCGACGGAAAGGGCTGCCCGCACCTGCCGGCTGTCCAAGAAAAACGACGCTGACCCTGGGGACTGCAACACGCATGCATCCCATCTGCTCCAGTCCGGCGCACCCTCCCCTTCTGCCTCCCGATGCCAGCGCCACTCCCAACGCGATGCGCTCAACTCCTCTTTTTTCATGCCTCAACTAACCCCGGTGACACCAGAAAGTTCACTCGGTTTTTCGCAGGGTGCTGCCCAACCCCAATCCCATCGCTATCAGCAGCAAACATCCCATGCCGTAAGCCCCGAGGCTGGCAAACCGCTCGGTGGCGCTGAGATCGGGTTCAAAGGACATCTCCAGCTGGTGCTCTCCTGCGGGAACGACGGCGCCCCGCAACAGGTAATTCACCCGAATCAGCGGAATCTCAGCCCCATCCAACTTGAGCTTCCATCCAGCGGGATACCAAACCTCAGAGAACACCACCAACCCTTTTTGCTCGCTCTGCGTGGCGTACGTGATTTTCTCAGGTTGGTAGGACGTCTGTTGGATGGAGGCCACCCCGGGAGGGCCCACCTCGCCGAGGATCTCTGCGAATTCCTGATGCACCACCGCGGTATCGAGGGAGGACAATTCGGCGGTTTGGCCCAGCTCATCCGCATCTGACTGGGCCGTGCGCACCGCTTGCGCAAACCAGGCTGGACCGGAGGGATTGGGCACGCGCAAAGGACGGTCCAGTTGACTCAGGACCATGTAACGCATATTGAGCATCCTGTGCCCGACCATCGCGTCCATCCCGCCGGAAATGTCGCCCGCCTTCGCCCGCTCCACAAACACCTTGCGGTCACGCGCTAACACCACATCCGCAAAGTCCTGATACCGGCGCAGCTTGGCGCCATGGTAGCCGCCCACCGATTGGAAGTGATAGGAAAAGGACGCGTCGCTATACGGGTTGTCCCAGTTGAGTACCCGGAACGGGTCGCTGAACCGCATGGCGCCGGTTTTTGCTGCGAGTTCCATCACTGGCTCGATGCGCTTGCTCGACCGGCCGCCGGGTAGGCGATTCTTGTACTCCGCCAGCAGCCGTTGCTCGCGCTCGGCCAGTTGGGGGTCAGTGGCCTGCGCCTGGGCATACGTGGAGTCGATGATGATGAGCTGTTGCGCGGAGGGCACATGCGGAAACTGCCGTTCATCCGCCTTGATCCAATGGGCCCGTTGGCCGTTCTTGCCCTCCTCATTGTTGTAGCGGCGGGATACTTGCCAAACATCCACCGTCGTCGCCCCGACCAACACCACCAAGGCCACTGCAGGCGGTCCCCACCGGTAAATCAGCGCCACCGCCCCCAGCGACGCGACGCATACCAGGAACAGCGTCCTGAGCATATCCTCCCGGAACAGCTCCAACCGCAGTGGCACCACCTTGTCCACTCCGTATTCCTCCACGATGCGGTCCGGCCGGATCTCAGACGTGAAATCGAAGAACACCTCTGGCATCATGTAGAAACCGAGACACACCGCCAATACCCCGCCGAACGCCAGCAGATAACGGTTGCGGGCGCGGGCCCATTCCGCCAGCTCTGACTTGCCCCCCTTGAGCCGCAGCGCCCCCGTGGCCATCAGTTCCGACACCATGAGCGCCACGCCAGCAGCTACGGCCGCCTGAGCGATGACCAGCATCATCTTGGTGTCCCGGAACTTGTTGAAAAGCGGCACGTAGTCCAAGCAGAAGTCGAGCAGGGCATTCCCCTCTCGCCAGCTGGTCAAAACGGCCAGCAGGAACACCAGCGCAAGCGGCCAGCGCAACACGCTTTTGCCCGCAAAAAGGAAGGCAAAGAAGAAGGCGCAGAGGATGGCGCCGAAGTAGATGGCCCCCGCGCTGAAACTCTGCTCCCCCCAGTACAGGGCATCCCCGCCCCCTTTGAGGTTGGGGCTGAGGATGGCCAACCACTCGCCGCGCCCCATGCTGTACTCCAGGATGTACTCCCGGCTGAGCCCCTCCCCTTCCTTCGCGCCGGCGGTGGCCTCGGGCGACTCGAGCCCCACCTGCGCCATCAACTGACGCCGTTCCTCTTCGTCGATCAGCACCTGACCCCGGGTCGTGTAATCCGAGTAGTCCTTGGTGGTTTGCAAGATGGCCAGGTTGGGCAACACCGCCCCCAGGCCCACGATCAGCAGGATGCCCGTCCGGGACAGGGCAGAGGCCCAGCCTTGCTTGACCACCGCTTCCACCCCGAGGAAAATCCCGACCAGCACCGTGAAAATGAAGAGGTAGTACGTGATTTGCAGGTGATTGGCGGAGATGTGCATCACCAGGAAAATACCTGTCACCAGCGCGCCCCACCAGCGGTTGCCGCGAAACGCACCGACCAGCCCGGCGATGACCCCGGGAATCATCGCGATGGCATGCACCTTGGTTTCGTGTCCCGCGCCGAGATAGAGGATGTTGAGCGAGGCCAAACCATACCCCACCCCCACCATCATCGCCCCCCACGGACCCGCGCGCAACGCCAGCGCCAGCAAGTACGCCGACAGCATCGCCATGAAGAGCACGGCGATTTCCCGCGAGGAGAAGGGCATGGCCGCCAGCCGCCAGAACAATCCGCCGAGGTTGGGGACTTCGGAGGTTTGGCCTGTGATCTGATACGTGGGCATCCCGCCAAACATGGCATCCGTCCAGTAAGCGTGCTCGCCCGTGAGAATTTTGTGGTCGGTCACCTCCTTCGACATGCCGGAAAACCCGATCAAGTCGCCCTGGCGCAGGGCCCATCCTTCGTGGTACGGGCTGTAAAACTGCTCCGCCAACACCCCGAAAAGCAACAAGGCCAGGACGTGCAACCCCAGGGTGGCCCAACGCACGCGCCCCCAGGCGGCGCGCAACGATTCTCCGAATGAACGCTTCATGCGGCGAAAGTAGCACCGAAAAGGGCTCGGCGGGTCAAGTCAGCGATCGACCTCCTCGTAGTCCACGTACTCCCCCAGCTTGTCCTCGCGCAGCCGCCCGCCGCGTCCCTGCCCCCCGCGGGAAGGCCCGCCCCGGGAATCGTCATCCCGGTCGTAACGATCCCGGTCGTGTCGATCCCGGTCGCCCCGGCCATCCCGCGCACGCCCCACCAGCCCATCCAGCAACCGCCAGACAAACCAAACCAACACCGCGGAGAAAAGGAACCGGATCAACCCCATCTGCTTGCTTCGATTACTTGCTCAGGTACAGGTTGCGCTCGCTGTGGATCTTGCGGAAAAACGGATCGCGCAAATTGGGGATGAAGCGGATGGCTTCGCCCGTGGATTTCATCTCCGGCCCCAGCTCCTTGTTCACTTCCGGGAACTTGTCGTACGAAAAGACCGGGATCTTGATGGCGTATCCCTCGAGGTGCGGGCGGTGGGGCAGGTCCTTCAGTTTGGCCACGCCAAGCATGACCTTCGTGGCGTGGTTGACGTAGGGCTCACCGTACGCCTTGGCGATGAACGGAACGGTGCGCGAGGCCCGCGGGTTCGCTTCGATGATGAATACCTCGTCGTTCTTGACCGCGAACTGGATATTGATCAAGCCCACCGTTTCGAGGGCGAGGGCGATGCGCTGGGTGTAGTCCTCGATCTGGGTGAGCACGAGGTCGCCGAGGTTGTAAGGGGGCAATACGGCGTAGCTGTCTCCCGAGTGGATGCCCGCCGGCTCGATGTGCTGCATGATGCCGATGATGCGCACCTGTTCCCCATCGCAGATGGCGTCCGCCTCACACTCGATGGCCCCGTCGATGTAGTGATCGAGCAGCACCCGGTTCTCTGGCATGTCGCGGAAGATGTCCACCACGTGGCGCTCCAGCTCTTCTTCGTTGATGACGATCTTCATCCGCTGCCCGCCGAGGACGTACGAGGGCCGGACGAGCAGGGGGAAGCCCAGGCGGGCGCTCAGTTCCGCCGCCTCCTCGGAGGACTCCACCACCCCGAAGTCGGGGTAAGGCACCTGCAAATCCCGCAGCAACGAAGAAAAACTTCCGCGGTCCTCGGCCAGGTCGAGCGCCCGGTACGAGGTGCCGATGATGGGGATGCCGAAGCGGTGGAGCTTGGCGGCGAGCTTGAGCGCGGTTTGGCCTCCCAACTGCACGATCACCCCCATGGGCTTCTCATGGAGGATGATGTCGTAAATGTGCTCCCAGAACACCGGCTCGAAGTAGAGCTTGTCCGCCGTGTCGAAGTCCGTGGACACCGTCTCCGGGTTGCAGTTGATCATGATGGTCTCGAAGCCCGCCTCCCGCGCGGCCAGCACCCCGTGCACGCAGCAGTAGTCGAACTCGATGCCCTGCCCGATGCGGTTGGGGCCGCTGCCCAGCACCACCACCTTCTTGCGGTCTGTGGACACCGACTCGTTTTCCTCCTGGAACGTCGAGTAGTAGTAAGGCGTCACCGCCGGAAACTCCGCGGCGCAGGTGTCCACCAGCTTGAAGACGCGCCGGATGCCCGCGGCGATGCGGTGATCGTGCACCTCGCTCTCCACGGCGCCCACGAGGTGCGCGATTTGGCGGTCGGCGTAGCCCTTCTGCTTCGCCAGCCGCAGCAACTCCGTGGGCAGATCCGCGAGCCGGTAGCGGGCGATTTGCTCCTCGAGCCCCACGAGTTCCTCGATTTGCTTGAGGAACCACTTGTCGATGCGCGTGAGTTCCTGCACCTTCCGCATGGGAATGCCCAGCTTGAACGCGTCGTGGATGTGGAACAGCCGGTTCCAACTCGGGTGGGCCAGCGACTTGAAGATGGCGTCCTGGTCGCGCAGTTCCTTGAAGCGCTTGAAGTCGGCCGCGGCCAAGTCGCGGTTGGTGGCGGCGGCG
>JBEEPJ010000007.1:0-22860 GCA_041191165.1 Bacteroidota bacterium
CCAGGACGCAACCGCTTGCAACTATGACGCTTCTGCTACCGACGCAGGTTCTTGCACCTACGCGGCCAACGGGTACGACTGCGACGGCAACTGCCTCGCCGATGGCGACGGTGACGGCGTATGCGATCCGTTCGAAGTAGTCGGATGCCAGGACGCAACCGCTTGCAACTATGACGCTTCTGCTACCGACGCAGGTTCTTGCACGTACGCGGCCAACGGATACGACTGCGACGGCAACTGCCTCGCGGATGGCGACGGCGATGGCGTGTGCGATCCGTTCGAAGTGGTTGGATGCCAGGACGCAACCGCATGCAACTATGACGCGTCTGCCACCGACGCCGGTTCTTGCACGTACGCGGCCAACGGATACGACTGCGACGGCAACTGCCTCGCGGATGGCGATGGCGATGGCGTATGCGATCCGTTCGAAGTAGTAGGCTGCCAGGACGCAACAGCTTGCAACTATGACGCTTCTGCTACCGACGCAGGTTCCTGCACCTACGCGGCCAACGGCTACGACTGCGACGGCAACTGCCTCGCAGACGCCGACGGCGATGGCGTTTGCGATCCGTTCGAAGTGGTCGGATGCCAAGACGCGACCGCATGCAACTATGACGCTGATGCTACGGACGCAGGTTCTTGCACCTACGCGGCCAACGGCTACGACTGCGCCGGCAACTGCCTCGCCGATGTGGATGGAGATGGCATATGCGACGTCGAGGAAATTGGAGGATGTACTTCAGCGTGCGCTTGCAATTACAATCCTGAAGCCACGGAGGATGACGGATCTTGCTTCAGTGCTACCCCTATCTACAACTGCAGTGGCACCTGCTGGAATGATGCCGATGGAGATGGCATTTGCGATGAACTCGAAAACATCGACTACTCTGGACTTTGCGGACCGGGAACCGTTTGGAGCCCTGTTTATGGTCAGTGCATCGCTGCACCGGACGATTGTCCTTATGACCTGAATAATGACGGAATCGTTCAGCTTCAGGATTTGTTAGACTTCCTGATGTTCTACGGAATGGTATGCGATTGATAAACACGAGGCCCCTCCCCTGACCCAACCAAGCAAACTAGAAAAAGAGCCGTCCCAAACAGGACGGCTCTTTTTTTGAATCAGGTTGCCGGAGATTGAAAGGATTGTACTTCAGGCGGAGGCCCGAGGAAGAGGCGGGAATAGGTTTGATAAATGACCAGACCATCTAAGACCCATGAGAATCCAATGAGTGATAGAAGAATCGGCTGATCGGGATGGACGTGGTCGAGCAACAAGTCCTCCCCGACGAAAGTCGGGGTGATGGGGAAACCCGCCAGACCTAAGCCCGCCAGCAGAAATAGAAAAGCCCATCGAGGATGGGAATGAACGTGACCTTGAAAACCGAGCAAGTCCACCTGCAATCCCGCTGCGACCATTCGATTGATAACCCACAACCCCAAAGATGTACTGAGTGCGATTCCACTGAAAAACCAGAAGAATTGATCGATACCAATGGAATCGTTGAATCCCATGGACAAAGCGAGAAAGATTTGATTCACCACCACCAGCGACCAGGCCTGAACAACGCTCTTGCGTTCGACGAATGCCTTCAAGACGAAAACCAACGAAAGCAGTGCCAGTAGAGGTGGAAGGGCATCGAGCACATTTGCGGGGATTACCGCTCTGCGCATGACTCCGTAAAATCCAAAGATGCTCAAAACGAAGGCGAACGTGAAAGCACCCCTGGGTTCAAGCCGATCGAAAAGATGGCCCATTCGCTTCAAGGGAAACCAAAGCCAACGACGCTGCCAAGCTTCCATCCCAAACTCCTTGAGCCCAAGCACATAAATCGTGGTGCGCAACCGAGTTAACCACCCCTTGCCGGTGACGGAGGTCCCCGGACGCGGAGGGGCGAAAAAAAGATTGTGCATGCGAACGCTGATGACCGAAGGAGAAACAAGCAACTGATAGGCTCGCAAGAGTGCATTGAGCACCATGTGAAGCGTGGCTAACTTGCTCCAACCGAGGGCGATCCAGAGGAAGATCCAGCCGATTTGGCCTACAGATGCATAGGCGATTTGCACCTTGACCGACGGCTGAATGCGTGCGATGGTAGGGGCCACCCATGCCGTCAGCAGTCCCAAGACGGCCATGGCTCCGACGACCACTGGAGAACTGCGCCAGAGCGGCTCCGTGCGCAAGAGCAAGAAAGCCCCGAGGTGCACGGACAAGGCACCGTAGAAAATCGCGCTGGAGGCCGTGGGGCCTTCCATGGCCCTGGCCACCCAACTCGAAAACGGGACGAGCCCGCCTTTCACCAGGGCAGCAAGGAGCAGCAAAGCACCGAGTCCAGCATGCCATCCGACACTTGAAGACGCATCTCCAAGGCCCGCATGATCGGCAATTTCGGATGGCAATAAACTGAATGTCAGACCATAACCGTAGTGATGATGCGTCATCCAGATGGCGAGCAACAGCGCCACATCGGCCAATCGATACAGCGTCACTACGCGGAGGGCGTTGCGCACCGGTAGCAATCGGTCGCGGTAATGTCCGATGAGCAGAAACGAGGACAAACCCACCATCTCCCACCCGATGACCAGGGTTTCCAAGTTATCGGAAAGGGAAATCCAAACCAAACCGATGAAAAAAAGTTGGAGGTTGAGATAAAATCGCTTGTAGCCGGGATCTCGGTGCAGGTAAGTGCGCCCGAACTGAAAAACGAGCCAAGTAAGAAAGGAGGCCAGCCCGAGGTACACCGCACCCAAGGTGTCCAACATGAACTTCAATTCGAAGTCGCCGTGATGAGACCGATACAGCACAGGCCCCGCCCACCGCAGGTCCTCGCCTCCCGCACCCCAAAGTGCCCAGACCAGACCAGCTGCCACCGAAAACGGGGCCAACAGAGCCGACCGATGAATCCAGGCTTCCCGTGACCTCGGGATCCAACACGAGACCGCCCAAATGATAAGCGGCAAGCAAAATAGAATGGGCGTCATGACTTAGGGGAATAAATGACGGGTAGATTTTCACGTGTCGTTTCCGCCACCTGGTGCGAAGTCGCGAAAAAGTGCGGGCTGAAAGACGACCAATCCGGAGCAGCCTGCCGAGAACAGGACCTCACCGGGTGCGGCACAAAACCCTCGGGGGTGTATCGAAAGATCCCCCCCGAGGGCGGCGCAGCGAACAACCGAATCCAACCTCCATCGACCCAGCGCTTTTGGTCCGGAAGTGCGTCCAGCAAGGATAGGAGGACTGAAGGGGTTTGTTCTACGACCAAGAGCAGGCGAATGGGATCGTGAATCTCCACCATCTGCAACGGCAATCCCGGGCGCAAATCGCCATCGGCACTGTGGGATACGGCGAACAACCCGATGACGTGATGCGAGAGCTTGGTTCCTGCTCCCATGCCCTGAATGTCCATCCGCGAGAAATAGTACTCCAGGTTGATGCCTCCACAGACCACTGGCAGCGGGGCAAATACCGATTTGAGCCAAGAGCCATCGGGGTCGAGGCCGGGGTCATAACTCTGGTGAAACGCGCGCCGGTCGAGGAAGATATCCGCAAACCGAGTGCGCCTGCCCACGATGCATAGGGCGTTAGAACCGTGGCCCAACTCTGCACGGGGTTCTGCGAAGGTTTGGGCTCGAAGCGAAACCCTGCGATGCAAGTCAGCAGCATTTCCCTTCCGCGAGAAAGTGGCAAACCGACGCGACCGCTCCACCGCATTCCACTGGAGGGCTGTATCCATGCTCTCCTCCAAACGCTCCCAGGGCACTGGTGCCCCTGGGCGCGGGGTCTCACGGTCGTACAGCACCACCCGATCGCGGGCGGTATCATGCAATGCGCCGATGAAGGTCACCCCGTCTGAAAGCTCCAGCCCCCGGGCGGACAACAACTTCCGCACATCCGCCCGATTCGCCATGGCTGCAAAGACCCGGGCATTGACCCCTCCCGGCCGGCCGCTGCAAGCCCCACAATCGTAGGCCGCGTGGTGGGGATTGTTCGCACTGCTGCTTCCGTGACCCAACACCAACACGAAGGCCTTATCCTGAGCAGCCGCAGGCTTCCATCCGATGCCCTTGAGCAGCGCCTCGACACGATCCGCCATTTCCTCCACCTTGAACCCCACCTGCAACCCGTCCTGAAATTCCGGCACAGCAGCCGCTTCATATTGCAACTTGCCGTCCAAATCCATGTGCGCAAAAGCGTGAACATGATTGGCCCTTTTCCTGGGCATCAAGACGTCCCAAGCCAAGTCAATTAGGGCTTTCCCCCCCAACGCAAAAGTCCAACCCAAGCCCGCGAGCGGTCGGTGGGTCACAGGAGAAGTAATCAGGTCTTGCATGGACCCTCTGCTCGCCCTCACCTCCCGGATGATGTGCCGTGGGGTCACGGGCACGGGCGCCAACTTTTCGAGGTATCCTCCCCCTTCTGGCTGAAAATAAAACGGAACCCCAAAGAATCCCGGCGCTCCCCAGGTCGTCCAACCTTGGGACTCCAAGTGCCGACGCAGACTGTCCTCTCGGTCATCGATGCAACAGATGGCAGAAAAAGAGCCCTTAGACGACGTGTCCTCCTGGGTTCCACGCGCCGTCGCCTCCACCGCTGCCAGCACGGCTTCGTGGTATTGCGCTTCGAAAGCACATTGCCAGAGCGCCAGCACTTCCTCTCGTTCCGTGAGTTCAATCGGCTCATCCCATCGCGGCATGCGCCAGAGATCCAATCCTCCAGCATCCCAGCCTATTCCCCGCCATTCCTGACCCAGCGCCTGATCCACTGCATCGCATTCCAAGAGCAATTCCAGCAGGACAAACGCACGAAAATCCACCTTCCGCGTGTCGAGCAGGGTTTCTGGATGCTGCATGACCGCAACGACAAATCCGCTCCAGCCGCGATGGGCCATCTGCTGCTCCCAGAGGTACCTCGCCCAATGCTCCCGCGGTCCCACCACCTGCGCAAGCATGGCTTCCACGGTCAAGTCAGGGTCATGCAGCCAGTTGCGCACCCGAGAACTCCTAAACAGCGGCACGGCACTCGATTGATCCATCTCACGCAGCCCTTCGATCAACCCCCGCGCCGATGCCGGAAATCGATCCGCTGCGACCCCTTGGTCAAAAAACGCCCCCATCCAACGAAACAACCGCGGATAGACCTCCCCATCCAGATTTACCCCCAGCCTTTGCTTCCATCCCGCTCGCAAACGCACGCGTGCCTCAAGAGGTTTTTCTGGATACACTCCTATTAACATCCGCTCGTACCAAATCTCTGCAGACATCGCACCTTCCCCTTTTCTGTCCGCAATCGCACGCCGCACATCGAGGTCTGACACGACCCCATCACGATGAAGCGCTCGATACGCATCCAATGGGAGGACCACTTGAATTTCCAACTCCCGGGCCGCCTTGAATATCCCTTCGAAAAAAGGAAACCGATCGAAAGCATGCAGTGGATTGTGGTGCACGAAATCCCGCAGGGAGAGTTGAGCGGGAAGGACCTTCGTCAGGGTTTCCAGAACCTCATCCACCGTCACGACCTCCGCGCGTCCCGCTCCGGAATGCTCAGGTTCGCGCACATCAGGAATGGCCAGCGGCTTGATGGCACTGCGCACTGCGAGGGGGTGTTGTGATCGGGAGGCCAAACCCTCCAACCCCTTCCATTCCACCCGTTTCCCCGCTCTTTCTCCCGCGGCTTTAAAATCGTGCAGCATCTCCATGGCGCTGTGGTCCATCCAATGCACCCGCGAAACATCCAGAATCCAATGCGGCCCATCCGGTGCCTGGTCCAAGAGCGACCGCAACCCCGGCAAGTGGAGGAAAACCACCGCCCTTTCCAACACCAAGGTGGACACCTCTCCTGCCGTCTCCCAATGCCTTTTCCCCGTGAGCAAGTCCCTTATCGCCACCCCTCTGAACACGTGCAATGCGCCTTTCACCGCAATCCCCGCGGCAATACCGACCAACAAGTCCTCCACCAGGGTAAAGAACACCGTCACCGCGAAGATGGCGAGTTGATCGACGCCCACTTGCCACGCCGATTTCCAGTGCTTGGGGTGGGCCAGGCGATACCCCACCCCGATTAACAGTGCCGCCAAGGCGGCCGTAGGAATCAAACGCAATCCCTCCACCGCCCAGCCCACAGCAATAAACATCCAAAACCCGTGAAAGAAGACCGACCAACGGGACCGACCTCCGGAAGCGACATTCGCCGAACTCCGGGCTACTTCTGAGATCATCGGCAAGCCCCCCAAAAGACCTGAGATCATGTTCACCAGACCCAGCCCCCGCAAGTCTCGATTGGGATCCGACTTGCGGTGCCAAGGATCCAAACTATCCACCGCCTTTACGGTAAGCAAACTCTCGAGCGTACCCACCGCGGCGATCATGACCACGTACTTGAGAAAAGTCGCCCATTGAGAAGTTGCGGGCACCGAGGCCTGAATGCCTACTTGGCCTAACAACCCCTCCACCGAGACAAAAGCCGTCTCGGGCAAATCCAACCCTTGTGCGAGCGGAATGGCGCAGGCCAGCACCACCACAGGCGTCGGAATGCTCCGCGCCCAGCGAAATGGCAACGCGGACCAGAGGAAAAAAACCGCCAGAGATATTCCGCCCACCCAGGCGATATCCGCCCGAATCCAAGGACCATAGAAAGGGATTTTCAGCAGAAGCTCCCACGGAGAAGCCCCTGCGATGTGGACGGGATCCACGCCGAGGAGGGAGGGCGTTTGTTTGGCCAAAATGATGCACCCAATCGCCGCCATCATCCCATGGATCGAGGAAATGGGGAAAAAATCCGCCAGCCGGCCCCAGCGCAACACCCCGAAAAGAAACTGGATGAATCCCGCTACCACGACAGCCGCCGCAGTCAGTTTCCATCCTGTTTCGCCGCCGCCGAGATCCGCCACGGCTCCGGCCACTACGACGATCAGGCCCGCGGCGGGTCCTTTCACCGCCAGCACACTCCCGGACAACCAAGCCCCCACAAGTCCACCGATGGTGGCGGTCAACAACCCCATCACCGGCGGGAATCCGGACGCCGCCGCAATCCCCAAACTCAGGGGAAGCGCCAGCAAAAAAACCAAGAAACCAGAGGTCAAATCAGGGCGCAATTCCGCCCATCTTTTTGCGATTTGCATGAAAATTCAATTGAAGAGGAAAAGAAATCGACTCCCACAGGGCCCAACGCCCCGTGCGATTTCCCGAGCGATTCGCCCAGAAACAACAACCCCGCGCCAAGTCAGGGTGTGATTTTCCTCAACAATCGAGTCTCAAACTCATAAAAACCAGCCACTTCCGCCCTTCAATCTTCGCCGTCTTGGGCGAATTCCATCCCTTTTTTACGCCAGTCGAATGGGCCGCTGACCGCATTCCCATGCAATCTTCGGGGTGGAGGCCACCTTCTGAGTGGAGATCTTCCTCTTTGCTGGACTCTCCATCCTCCCCCACTTCATTTCCCCAACCTGTGGGGAAGGGCAAAGAACCCGACGAAAATCCTTGAATGAATTGGGATTGCTCACCGATGAATCCTTCCGATGAACCGGAGTGATCCTGACCTGATGATCCCACTGAGGCTTGGAGGGAAGGCGGCATGACCAACCCCACCATCCAGAGCGAGCCCCAGATAATACAGAGCAAACCCCTGAAAATCGGGTGTGAACCCCAACGAATCATGCCGCAAATGTAGAGCGGTCCAGCAAGCGCCTTACATCAAGGCTCACAAATGTTGCCATATTCGGAAAGCAAGAGCAGCAGGTCACCCGTTCCCCGAACCGCGTCGCCATCCAAGTCACCCAGGCACCCGGGTTGCGCGAGGCATACGCCGAGGTCTTCGTGCCAAAGGGTGCCGTCGCCGCAGAAGGACTCCCCGTCGCATGCTGCGAGACCGGCGGCGTAGCCGTCGGCGAAGCCATAGGCCGTGCCATCGGCGAAGCCGTCGGCGTAACCGTCGGCGGAGCCCGAGGCGTAGCCGTCGGTGAAGCCATCGGCCGTACCGTCGGCGAAGCCGTCGGTGAAGCCATCGGCCGTACCGTCGGCGAAGCCGTCGGCGTAACCGTCGGCGGAGCCCGAGGCGTAGCCGTCGGCGAAGCCATCGGCCGTGCCGTCCGCGAAGCCGTCTGCGTACCCGTCGGCGGAGCCCGAGGCGTAGCCGTCAGCGAAGCCATCGGCCGTGCCGTCCGCGAAGCCGTCTGCGTAACCGTCGGTGGAGCCCGCGGCGTAACCGTCGGCGAAGCCATCGGACTCCCCGTCGTCATAGCCCAGCAGGTAGCCATCGATGATGCCGTCGTTGTAGCCGGCGGTTTGGCCTGAAGCAAAACCAGCCGTCTGGCCTGCCGCAAAGCCCGCGTTGTAGCCGCTGTTGAAGCTATCTGCCGGATCGAAGGCCAAACAATTCCCTCCATCTTCCGTCGCCGCCCCGTCGTAATTCCAGGCCGTCGGGTCCGTGCAGCCCAGCACCTCCAGGGCATCGCAGGTGCCATCGCCGTCGGTGTCCACGAGGCAGTCCCCTGCGCAGTCGTATCCGGGGGATGGGTAGGTACAAGAGCCGTCTTCCTCGGTGGCGGATGGGTCGAAGTTGCACGCGAGGTGCGCCGTGCAGCCCGCGACCTCATCCCCGTCGCAAACTCCGTCGCCGTCGGCGTCGGCCAGGCAAGCCCCAGCACAATTCCGGCCCGCCGCGGGATACGCGCAGTACCCGGCGTCCGTCGCCGTCCCGTCGTAGTTGCAAGCCGCCGCATCCTGGCACCCGTGCACCTCGAACACGTCACACACGCCATCCCCATCTCCATCGGTCAAGCAACCGCCTGCGCAGTTGCGCCCATACGCCGGGTAGGTGCACGACCCATCATCCACCAGTGCGCCGCAATCGAAGTTGCAAGCCGCCGCATCGGTGCACCCCGCATAAACGCAAGGCACATCATCCGTCGCCCCGGCGACATAGTTGCTGGCGTCCGGGTCGGAGCAACCCGGCACCTCCTCCGCATCACACACCCCGTCGCTGTCGGAATCGGCGAGACAATCTCCCGCGCAATCGCGCAGCGGGGCAGGATAAACGCAAGCTGCCGTGGGATTGTCGAGGTAATTGCAAGCCGACGCATCGGTGCAGTCGTCCTGACAATCCACCACCCCATCGCCATCCGCGTCTGTCTCCGGCGTGCCGCAACCGCATACCCCGGGAGCCGATTTGGAACCATCATTGGGACATCCGTCGCCGGAAACCGAAACATACCCCGCAGGCTGAACGCAATCGGTCACCGCGTCTGCCGCATCCCCCAACAAGTCGCCATCCGCATCCGCGTACCATGTGGGTGCGAACGTGCAAGTGCCATTGTCATCCGTGGCCGCTGCGTTGTAATTGCAGGCCGTCGATGCTGTGCAACCCGGCACCTCATTCGTATTGCACACACCATCCCCATCGGTGTCGACCAAGCAATTGCCTGCGCAATCCCGCAAAGGCTGAGCATAGACACACGCCGCGGTGGGATTTGCCGTGTAGTTGCACGCCGAGGTATCGGTACATGCATCCAGGCAATCCACCACACCGTCGCTGTCGCCATCGGCCTCGACTTGGCCGCAACCGCACGGGCCCGGAACAGACTTGTTCACATCGCTCGGGCAACCGTCGCCCGCCACCGCCACAAAGCCCACCGGCTGCGTGCAGCTCGACTGACTCACCGCGGGATCCCCGAAGCCATCGCCATCCGCATCCGCATACCACAAGGTCGCAAAGGTGCAAGAACCATCATCCTCCGTTGCCGCCCCATTGAAGTTGCAGGCAGCACCCGACGTGCAACCGGGCACCTCCTGCGCATCACACACATTGTCGAGGTCGGCGTCCACCAAGCAAACTCCAGCGCAATTGCGGAACGGGAGCGCAAAAACGCAAGCTGCCGTCGGATTGGCCGTATAGTTGCACGCCGTAGTATCCAAGCAGAGATCGTTGCAGTCCGCCACCCCGTCGGCGTCGGCATCCGCGTCTGCATTTCCACAGCCGCAAGCCCCCGCCGCCGTCTTGTTCACATCCGACGGACAGCCATCCCCTGCCACCGCCACATAGCCCGCGGGCGCGGCGCAAGCGGATTGCGTCACCCCGGGATCCCCTGCGCCATCGCCGTCCGCATCGGCGTACCAGAGCGTGGGATAGGTGCACTGGGCATTGTCGGCCACGTTGGCTGCCCCATTAAAATTGCAGGCCGTTCCGTCCATGCAGCCGGGCACCGGTGTCGTACATGACCCGTCGTCCAACGTGGCGAACGGATCGAAGTTGATGGCCGCCGCATCGGTACAACCGCAAGCGTGGTTGGTGGACGCCATGGCCCCCGTCCAACCGCGATACGAGAACGAACCCACCCCATCGAAGTCGAACACCGCACGGGTTCCCTGGTTGAACGTGTAGATACCCGACTCCAATATGAACACAGAGAGCGTTCCGGAGAGGGTGCCTGAGGTGGTGATTTGGCCTATCAAAACCCGCTGATCGACGCCGCCGAAGACCGGCAAGCTCAGGTCGCAAGCCCCTGCCGTTCCCGGCGCAGCCGCGCGATTGCAACCCAAGGTCATGTAGTACGACATGCCCACCGCGTCCGTGACGTTCAGGTCCTGGCCGGCATTGAACTTGGTCAAGAAGTTAGACGGCGCTGAGGCGGTCAAGGCCAGTGTAAATCCGCTGACTTCCGAGTTGCTCTGCGCTCCGATCGTAAACCAGCTGTCGTAGGCCAAATCCGGAGCGAGGGAATAAAGCGCCGGATTCAGCGTGTTGGCGAGGTCCGCGCCGAAGGGATGCTGGTACCAGTTGGGGTCCGCAGTGGACGTCAATACGAAGGGCTCCGCCGCGCTCGAGCCGTAGACCGCCGTGACCGCATCCTCCGCATCGTCCACGTTGACGTACAAGCGATAGGTCGTCATGCCGGGAATGCCATCGACCGCATGGCGCTCCACCGTCAACGACGCGGGGGACAATCCGGTCAGCGGCCCACAGCCGCAATACGTGCAGCTGCCGTCGTCGTCCGTGGCGCCCGCGCTGAAGTTGCATGCAGAGGCATCCGTGCAACCATCGACTTCCAGCGCGTCGCAGACGCCATCGCCGTCGGCATCGGCGAGGCAATCGCCCGCGCAGTCGTAGTAAGTGGCCGGGTAGGTGCAGGAAGCGTCATCATCCGTGGCCGATGCGTTGTAATTGCAGGCCACGCTGTCCGTACAACCCGCCACTTCTTCCGCATCGCACACTTCGTCGCCGTCCGTGTCCGCGAGGCAATCCCCGGCACAATCGCGCAGCGGGGCGGCGTAGACACAGGCGGCCGTGGGATTCGCCGTGAAATTGCAAGCGGTCGCATCGATACACTGGTCCACGCAGTCTGCCACGCCGTCGCTGTCCGAGTCCGTCTCCACAGATCCGCACCCACAGGAACCGGGGGATTGCTTGGCCCCATCCGCGGGACACAAATCCCCCGCCACAGCGATGTATCCCGCCGGAGCAGCGCAGGCCACTTGGGTGTCACCCGGGTCGCCCGCTCCGTCTGAATCGGCGTCGGCGTACCAGGTTTGGGCTCCAAAGCAAGAGCCGTCATCGTCAGTGGCCGTCGCATCGTAATTGCAAGAACCCAGGGTCGTGCAGCCCGCGATTTCCAACGGATCACACACCCCATCCCCATCCGTGTCGGCGAGGCAATCCCCGTCGCAATCGACATACACCGTCAGGGGAAAGGTGCAAGAACCGTCGTCGGTGTTGGCAAAAGGCTCATAATTGCAAGCAGTCGCATCCGTGCAACCGTGGATTTGTGCCAGGCCAAACCCCGTTCCCGTAAACGCCGCCGTCACCACCAGCGACCGATCCGAATCTCCCCCCACCCACACTTCGGCATTGAGAACCCCGGAAAACCCCGTTCCCGAGGTGGTGAACTGCATCACCTTGACGCGTCGGGTCGCCCCCCCCGTCTTGAACGAGGGGTTGCCTGCCGCATTGAGGTTCCACTGGACGGGAACGCTCCCGTCGAGCACGACGCTCTGCGGCTGGGTCACGTTCGAAGTCGTGGCCAGGAACGGCGTGGATAGCGGATGCCCGGTGGGCATGAAAATCACATCGGTCCCGGGATTCGTCAGGGACACCGAGGACATCCCCACCGTCAAATAGGAGTCCTGCTGATACAACTCGGTAATGGGAACCAACTCCACTGAAGGAACCCCTGAGCCTACCGCACCTTGGCACCAGATGTTGTTGTAAAGCCCGCCCGGGAAAGAGAGGGACATCGGATAGCCCGCCTCGCTGAACATGCGATGCAGCACGTCACCGGTCCCATTCGTCAGCAGAAAGACCTCGTAAACCGTGTAGCCTGAGATGTCTCGGCCATAATTGGAGGTGCCGGGGGGCATGGTGACGCCTTGCACAATGGTGAAACTGTAGGCAGGTGAACTGACCTGCGCTTGGAGCGGGGTGGTGCTTCCGGAGATCCAAGAGAAAAAAATGGATGCAACTAACCCTAAAACAAAGAGAATAAAGCGGTTCATTGGCTTTAGTTCAAGAAAAATGACGATGTGGCTGGACGACAAGTTACGAAAAAAACCCGACGAATCAGTCCGTAAATAGGTTACGGAGTGGGGAAAGAGGTTTGGGCTATCGAAAAATCCACCATGCAAGCAGGCTCCTCCTCCTTCCCTGAAGACGCCTTCGAAAATGAAGTCGCCGCCCCTGTTCCGCTGTGGCTGCAATCCATGCAGACCGCGCGAAAGCCCGGTGAACGGCGCGCTTCCACCTCCGCGGATTGGGAGCAGTGGATGTCCTTGCGCGACCACTCCGAGACCCAGCTCGCGCAACACCTGCGCGCGGCAGAGGATGCGCTTCGCATGCTCAACACGCTGGACGTCCACCTGCTCAACTGCCTGGAGGAAGTCCTGCGCGAGGTGTTGGGTAACCGCGGAGCCTGGCGAATCGAAGCCGTGCGGTGGGCGAACCGAGAATCCCCGTGGAGCGTGGAGGATGCCCTCGATTGGCGGCCCGGCGGATTGGAAGTCCAGCTGCACCGGGCGCAACATCTGCCCGCAACCCGTTCATCCGGAAGCGTCCGAAACCCTTCTGACCCCGGTTTGCGCTGGAAAATTCCTTTGTTTGCAGATCCGGAAATCGCATCCCTTCCCCCCAATCCACCTTCAGAATTGACGGATGCCCTGGACGAAAGACCGGGTTGGTGGCAGGAGGTGATGTCGGAGGGGCGATGGCAATGGGCGAAGCACCGGCAGCATGCTCAACTTGCCTTCCGGGCCTATCGTCAGCAAGAACGGCAGTTTCTGGCCGAAACCGACCCGTGGAAATCGGTATGGGCGCAGATTCTACTGAGCGGCCGGGTGGTCAAGCTCCACAACCACACCTGTATCCTGTCGCGCGAGGCCTCCCGGTGGCCGCTCGAACCGAGCGACGATGTGCCCCAGTGCATCGGCATGACCTTGCCCAAGCCCCGAAGTGCGGGATGGCAAGTGCGGGAATTCCGGGTGCAGTCCACCTTGCGCTCTGGCAACCAGTGGAGGATCTACGGCATCCGCGAGTCCTATAACGCGCAGCGCGGGATTCATCCAGCCCCCTTCGAAACCTCCACTTCGCCTGGCATTTTGCTAGACGCTCTCATCGACTACCTCTTCCCCTGGCCGGTAGCTCCCTTCGACCGCGGACGGGGAATGTAAATCACAGATCGCGCCAAGCTGCCCGCCATCCGATAAAGGTCACCAAAGCATAAGCCATCACCAGGGCATTGGCTCCTGCAAACAAGCCGTGGGTGATGTAACCCTGCCGGAAGTCCCACACCGCACCCAGCGACCACTGCACCATCAACAGCAATATCCAAGCGACATACGGCCTTGCAATGGCTGTACGATGCGCAGTCTTGGGCGTGCGGGGAAACGCCGGATGGGTGCGAAAAATCCCTTGTTTCACCGATTGCCATACCCCGCCAAGATGAACGGGAATTAGCAACAAGTTCAGGGCATACACCCGAAACAAATCCCCCGTTCGGTACCCCATCAACCGCAAATCCCGGCCGTAAAGCGCGAAGTAAGGCACCGCCGTCAATGGCAAACCGTATGAGACCACATGGGCCGCAAAGGGATAAGAGAGCAGGATGAGCAATCCCACGTTCACCGTGGTGATGGAGATCAAGTAGTGCAAGCGGAGCCAAGTCTCACCCCCGCTAAGGGCCACGCGGGAAAATGAACCCCGAGCCTCCTTCAGGCGCATGCGGAGCAGCGCGAGTGATTTGGGCAGGATCAACAACCCGCCGTTGGACCACCTCCGCCGTTGAATCAGCAGGCTACCGAAGTCCGCTGGTGTGGCGCTGTAGGCCAGCCGCCGCGGAACGTTGTGCAGGGTCCATCCTTTCAAGGCCAAATCCAACGTGCTCTCCGTATCCTCAATCACCGTCCGGTCCTGAATGAACCGCCGTACCTGATATCCCCGCTCTTCGAAGACCTCCTCGATGTCCTCCAAAGCATCGAACCGGATGACCGCATTCGCCCCCACCCAGTAGGTCCCCTCCCAGGCCGTGAAGCCCTGGTGGATCAGGTACTGAATGTCCGTGGTAGCGCCCGCGACGCGCTCCAACACCCCCGGTGCACCCGGAATGGCGCTGTAGGGGGTTTGGGCTACCGCGCGGTGGGCATGCTCCGACGGCGCCAGTTCCGCAAGCATCGACCGGGCGTAGTCCGGTAAGATCAGGCTGTCCGCGTCAAGCACACCGATGAAGTCCGGCCGCGGAACGTTGAGCCGCCCCCCCTGCTCCACGCGCTTCAACACCCCATCCGCCTCCCAGTCCCAATGCCCCCCCATCAATGCGATGTAGCTGTTGAGGTTCATCGCCTTGTTCGCCTGGTGGGAGAGGTTGGGATGCTGCTTGCGCTCGAAGGAAGTAAGGGTCACCGCGAAGGTGTTGCGCAATTCCTCCACATCCACTGTCCCGCTGTCGGCGGCCCGCTGGAACCGGATGGCCCGGTCGAGCAGAATTTCGCAGGCAAAAAACCGGTCGGTGTGGGTGGACTTTCGGTGTGAGCGATGTGCATCTGGGTGCAGCCAGCGTTCCGCCTCAGCCCTCAGCCAGCGGGCGGCACACCGTGCCGCCTCCACGGCTTGACCTGCTGCGAGGTGCAATTCAATCTCTTTGGAAATCACCGCGAGCTGATCCCGCAACTCAGATGTCAGGGCGCGAGCGGTGTCGAGCAGTTCTTGGTCTTCGGGCGACTGCGGCACCGGCGGATCGTCGATGAGCAGCACCACCCGCAGATCCGGCACAGGCTGCAGTGCGGCACTAAGGAGGGTTTGGACTATCACATCCCGCTGCTCCTTGTAGCTCGGAACCAGAAACGTCAGCCGCGGCCGATGCACCGCTTCGCCGTCCGCCCTCCGTCCGTCGAGCATCCGTCGTGGCTGGCTGCGGCGGATGTAGAGAAACCGCGTGATTTGGTAGACCAACCCCCCATAAACCAACCCCCCCGCCAACACCAGAAAAAAAACGTGCCCCAACCCCTTGCCCCCCATCCCAGCTTCCCATTGCTCTGTCAGGGCCGGTCCCTGTTCCACCGCCACCAAGGCCATCGCGCCCAAGGTAAAAGCTATCCCGGCAGCCGATATCCACAGCTCCTTGCGGGTTCCCCAGGTTCGCTCGTCGATTGGCGGCAAAAAAGCCCCTTGCAGTCGGGAAGCCATCCGTTCTGTTGCCACCTCCGCATGCCGTTTTCTCATGGTTCCTGGCCCTTGAGGGCAACATTGAGCAAACCACTCAACCGCTGCGAAAACCGCACCGCTCCATCCATAGAAAAATGGTCGTCGTCATAGGCCTCGTCCACTTGGAACAAATCCTCATTCCCGGCATACCCCATCATCTCCACCACGTGGGCATCGCCCCAGCGCTCCCTTGCCTCGAAATACACGCAGCCATTCGCGTCCCAGAGTTTTTGAAAAAGGAAAACGACGTGAATCCCCTCCTGGTCACAGTGCTGTTTGAGGTCCTGCATTTGGTCTAAAATGGACCTGACCTTTCCCGCACAATCCCAATTCACCATCGGATCCTCCAAAGTTCTACGCAAGTCGAAGTCCTTCGCAATCATCACGTTATGCGCCATCGCCTCCTGAGCTGACGCCAGGAAGGCCTCGCGAGATGCCCGCAAGCGCCCCGCGGCAAAATCCGCCTCGTCCAGCGCATCCCAGCCCCTCCCGGCAGCGGTCGAATGGGGCTTTTGCGCTGGCATCCCTGGCATCGCCCGCAGAAATCCCGTCCCATGATTCCACCACGCCCGCAACAACTGCGCCGCTGCCTCCCGGTTGCGCGCTTCCCAACCCGGCTCCTCCCACGGCAGCAGCCGAACCCGCTTTATGAGTTCCGCCATGTCCATCGTCCGCTCGAGCCGCAATCCCCCCATCTCCGGCCCTACCTCAGCGGTCGGAAGTACATCGACCACCAGCAACTTGCACGCGCCGTCCGGCATCTCTTCAAGCAGCTCATAGGCCAAACCAAACAGCTCCGGAGGAGACGTCTCCTGCACCCCCATGTTGTACCACCGGTACTTCCCGCCCTTCCTGTCCACCTCTGCATCCAGGACCTCCGGCACCACGTGATGCAAAACATCCGACGACCCCACCACGACCGCAACGGGCATTCCATCCGCCCGGGCCCAAGGGCGCAAATCCGCCAGCTTCATTCCCCATTCCGGAAACGCCACCTCGGCATCATAGCGCCCCGTCAACGGCGTCACCGCAGCCGATAGAATGCAAAACACCCCCGTGGCTGCCAGCATCAACAGCAAATAGGGCACCCGATTGCGCGGGGCCTTGCGATAAAGCTGCGCCTTATCCATCACCTCCCATCCCCGAGAATCCCCTGCATCCTGCATGACCTGCGTTACGTCTATCCTTCCCCGCAAGTTGCGACACCACCTGCCAAAAAAAAGCCGGCTGCGCTTCCCGCGCAACCGGCCTTGTTCCATTCCCATCCGCAGACCTCAATCCACCCGAGAAATCGTGAAGAAAGATGGCAAAGAGTATAGGGTACTTGGATTCGGAAACTCCGAAATATCCACTACCGACATTTGGATAGCGTCACCGGCAGTCAGGGACAAGGTGCAATTTCCATTGACGATTCCTGACGGAGTACCGGAGAGACTGGTTTGCTTGAGGATTCCCGCACTGCGGCAGAACCCGACGATACCTCCATTGACTTCAACATCCACCAAGATATCGGCTCCTCCTGCCAATGAGACAACCTCAGCGCTGAAAGTGAGCTCATAGTACCCCGTGGCTCCCACCACGATGTTTCCGGAATTCAAGTGAAACGCACTTCCCAATTGCGAGATCACTTGGTCAGCCGGTACCGAGGCTGAGGTGCTTCCGATGGGGGTGCCTGCCATGAGAACCCGTCCGAAGTTGTAGGCCAGCGGTGCGGTAACCGGAACTCCTCCAACCGTCAAGGCTCCAGTCACGTGCAAATCGTCCGTGACAAAAGTCTCCCCTTTGAGTTCGATGGAGTCCCCATAAAGAACCGCAGCATCGAAGTATTGAGAAAACTCAAGACCTGCATCATAACCCGCTGAGATGCTGATGTCCTCTGTCCCATAAATACCCAAGAAGTTGCCATCTCCGTTGCGTTCGTCACCGGTGACGAAGTGCTGCATCATGGTCCAATTCCCTTCAAGGTCATCCGTCAGATAAACGTGTTCCTGACCGGTCATGATGGGATGTGGATTGCTGGACTCGCTGGGGTCGATGTGCACAAAATAAGACCTTCCAATCGGCTGGTACAGTGAATCTGCATATTGAATCATGATGTCACTGTTATCATGGATTTCAATTCCCGCATCATTGGCACTTTCACCAACCGCGATGCGAAGGCCATCCTCGCTCATGACGGTCAGCAAGTTGTCCGAGCTCAAGATGCTCGCATCCTGCAACCAGAGGAATTCGCTTCCACCGCCTGTATCATCCATCCCGATGTAATCCTCGTTGTCATCCATTCGCAACTCAAAAAATTCGTTGACATCGATGAAGATATCGCGGCCCTCCAAATTGAGGTCGTCCGCGGCATCCAGTGAGATATCATCTGTGGCATCCACATTCACGTCAAGCGCAGAGCGCAGGTTCAAATGACCGCCCACCGCACTCGAAATGGAGTCCGTCACCAGCTTGTTTGTGACGTTCACCACGCCCGAAAAAGTGGCGGCATTTCCATTCAATTGCCCATCGATATTCAGATTTCCATCCACATCCACATTCTCGTCCACATGCAAGCTGTCGCTGAAGCTGGCCGCCCCGTCCTTGCGGATGACAAGCGCATTGCTGCGGGCTCCATCAGAAGTACCATTTCCGATAACGAACAAAGCCTCTTCTGGGACATAAGAGTCTGGATCAGCGGTTCCGAGGGATGCCACATCGACAAAGGATCCAAACTGAACCTCGCGATACGAACGAGCCTCAGAGTTGTTTGCAGCAGCGACCGTGTTGTGACCCGATGAGCGCGCATAAGAGCCCAGGGCCAAACTATTGTATCCGCTGGCCACCGTCGAATCTCCAAGCGCCAGTGCATAAGCGCCACTCGCGATAGCGTTTTGGCCTAAGGCCAAACTGCTCCAACCCGTCGCTTGCGACCTCCAGCCCAATGCGTAGCCATGGGCACCACTTGCGACGGACTCATAACCCCAAGCGTTGGAATGAGAACCGGAAGCCAAAGACTTATACCCCATCGCGTGAGCATGCTCGCCATATGACTTTGCCCGGAAACCGAATGCCATCGCGTGGTGACCCGACGCAATGGTGCTGTCCCCGATCGCCCATGAATGGGGCCCTGAGGCGGTGGACAACTGGCCTGCAGCGAAGGCATGCGATGCGTTCGCCTTTGAATCCGCCCCCAACGCCACGGAGTTCCAACCTGAAGAGGTGGACCTCACCCCCAAGGCAATGGCACTCGAACCTGATGCTGTCGAATTGGCTCCCATCGCAATAGCTGCCCAATTCGAGGCTGTAGATGAAGTTCCAGATGCCAAGCCCGCTGCAGCAGAAGCTGAAGAGTTCGCACCCAATGCGGTAGCACCATATCCAGATGCTGTGGAAAGCCTACCCAACGCGAGCGCATCTGCCGCCGTCGCAGCAGAACCTGCACCCAGCGCCACGGCTGCCCATTTGTCGGCAATGGACCCGCGACCTGCGGCCATTGCGTCCACCCATGAGGCGGTACTCTCACTTCCCAACGCTTTCGCGCCATAAGCCGTGGCAGAAGAATTGGGCCCGAGGGCAACCGTATTCCAGGCTGCTCCAGAGCCACCTGCCAGCGTAATGCTGCTATCCGCTGCCAAGCCACGCGGGGAGATGATGCCATCCGTCAACGTGAAGAACACGCTGTCGGAGAGGATGAACAGGCTGTCAAAAGCACTCTGCACCCGCGAAGGGTCCATGCGCAGTTGGGCGCGGTTGTTCCCAAGATCGATTTGCTGGTACACCTCTCGCACCGGGCCCTGGGCCCAAGTCCATGACGTGACACCCACCGTGAACAAAATCGCTCCTGCACAACGCAGCACAGCGGATGACGAAAAATGGACCTTCATGTGATTCTATTGGAGAGGAAAGATACGACGCAAATATCTTGATATCACCGACGAATCATCGTTTTTTACAAATGGAGTATTATTTGCAACGAATGAAAATCGACTACCCCGCCAAATTCTAAGGGAGCGTTTCAACTAAACGACCCATTTAAAGAATTTAGCTTGGTTTTCATGAATTGGGGAATGGTGAGTTGGTGGCGATTAGAATGCCTAATTCGGCGATAGCATGTGACTTCAATCCATTCTAAATGAATGTTTGCGCGACAATCACTACTGAAATCACCATCCCAAAAACGGCCTCCGTTTTCTGGTGAATGCAAAACGATTCGGGCACGGCGTTGCCCCGACAATCGCCTCTTGCGCTCACCCTTCGCATCATCCGATGCTGTACGCAGAACGTTCAGAAGTTGCAATCGACGCATGGAAGGCCTCGGCCCAAGTGGAAAAATGAGCGCTGGAGCTGGTCGGCAGCAAATGATGATCCACTTCAGACCGAGGATGGTGGTTTCTTGGGTTTTCAAGGTCGAACTGAACGACTGACCGACCCCTTCTCGCGCCCAGAAATCCTTGTCCCCTGTGAGGCTCATCCATTTTTGACCCCCGCGGATGGAGATCAAATCGCTGACCCCACCACATCCAGTCCTTGTATCCATCTGGGGTGAACTCAAACCCTTTCCGCGGCTTTGCAGCCCTTGGAAGAGAGGGACTTACACAGCAATTGGAGCAGGATGAAGCCCCGATTTGTAAAACTTCAAACAACTTCTTAGTCGAAAATTGTCCTAAGGCCGCATCATACACGCGAGCCTTTATGAATGCTGAAGAAAAAGTTAGCGATGGCTTTTTTCGGACATCACGCTCCATTCTCCCGTTGAAAGCTCCTACATCAATTGGGCGAGTTCCGCGTCGTGCGAAGTCTTCTTGGGACGGCCTTCCCCTGGAAAGCCACCAATACAAATCCGCTTCGATTCAGTGCGCCAGCGGTAGATCAACTCCGGGGAGACACCCCTTTCCTGAGCCACTTCCCGCTCATTTCCTCGGGCGACTGCGAATTCCTATGCCTTCTGCTTGAAGACCGAGTCGTACTGTTTTCGTTGTGATGCCATGATCTGCGGTCATCATCGGCACTTAGGCTTAACCTATCCTCCAAATTTCTGAGGAGGGCCAGACCTCCTTGCGCGCTGCGTGCCCGAACCCCCATAGCTCCGGTCCGGTCCACTCGATGAACCGAGCACCAGCTTGAAAGGTCCCATCTTCGACTCCATCGTCAGCGGAATCTGCTGATGTCCACTCCGCAGGGAGCACCTGTCAGTCCTCCAGCGACGATCGGACTTTTCACCACTCTAGCGCCAGCTCAATCACGCATACCACCTCAGGATAGGACCGTCCTTAAAATCAACTCCGTTCTCGCCCTCTAAGGGCCCAACCACAACCCTTTCTCCGCATCAAAAAAACGGCCTCCCCCGAAGGGAAGGCCGCAAAAGAGTCAATGGGTCAAAAAGTCAATCCGTCCTCAATCTCGGATGCAGCGGACAGAAAAGCCGTTTTGAGGGTAGTCGCTATAACGGGGGACATTGGGGTTTCCAGTGTCCAGGTTGCGCCTCCAGGCTTGTCCCCCATTCGCGGTAGAAGTCCACCAGTACCCGTAGGTGGGCACAAAGTAAAAGTCACCCACGTTATAGGCTCGGTAGCCACCGGGCAAAGCCGAGAAGCCACTGGTGTTTGTGCCATCCCAAGCGGGGCTGGTGGCCTTCAATTGGGCTCCCGGTGAAATGCCCAAATCTATCTCAAGCGTGGTCCACTCCGCATCCGTAGGCACATGCCAGCCCGTAGGACAGAGCAGACCCGTATTGACCGCATACCAGTTATATAGGCGGCCGTAGGTGGCCAAATTCGCCACCTCGTCAGAACTCCCTCCAATCACAGCCGAAGCCCCTTCACCATACACTGTTTGCGCTCCAGAAGTCGTGCTCATCCAAGCCGCATTATCCAAATTCGTAGAGATCACCGAATTGTCTCTATAAATTGTGGTTCGAAGATTCTCCTTGAACCAACATTGGGTGTTGATCGACACCGTCGCATAATCATATCCATCGTAGCTCACCGTGGACGTGCCACACGTAAACGTTGTGAAAGACAGGGTATCACCCGAAGCAGTGCCCTTCGCGTTCTTCGCAAACGCAGCCACGTAATACGTTCCCGAACCAAGTGTGGTTACGTTCAAAGTGAATGGCGTTGTGGTCAAAGCCGATGCATCTACGGAATCCGTCAAGCTCGTCGAAGAAGTGCCAAACCGGAACCACTGGTGTAAAACCGGCAATCCTCCATCGGAGGTGACCTTTGCATGAAAGGTCGCACTTGTAGCCGTAATCGCCGAGACACTGTCAGTGTCCAACACAGGGGCCGTCGCTCGCTGAAACGTGAGGTCCGCTTGCAATCCCGCGAGGGTATCCAATAGGGCCGAACAGTTATAAATCCGATACACCTTCGAAATGACACCCGCATCCGTTACCGGCAGTCCATACTCCCCTCGGAGTGTATCCGGCAAAGATGCCCCAAATGCCAAGGAGTCCTCGTAGGCACGAATCTGCTCGATGAGCTCCCAATGTTTGCACATCTCATAATTCTTCGCAGGATCTCCTTGAGCGAATCCTGACTGACTCGCAAAAAAAGCGACAATACACAATACAATACGAAAACGCTTCATGACGAGACAATTTAGTTAATCAAGGTGAAATATACGACCAAAAATTATTTTTCCTCGCCTAACATTAAACTCTCTTTTCCAAGCACATCTGGTTTGTAGGGTATTCACACAACCCTGTTCAAATAGCCAAATTAAAAAACACCTTGTGCTGTTAATTTTTTGAGAAGACACGAAACAAATCCGTTCATTTAATTAAAAATCAACACCTTAATTCGAAAAATACCAAAACATGGAGCGCCATGCACGACCAGATGGAACTTTACGAGAAGACCCTTGAGAATACAACCGGGGTTTTCAGAAATGACCCCGATGGCAAGGGCAATCTTCAGTTTTATCCGAGAAAGGCAAGGATGGGTGATCTACAAGTGATGGGCCACGCGATTGCTGCGAAGTCCGCCTGCATTGATCGTGAGAACGGGTTTTTAAGCAGCCTGTGCACAGCATAACGATTCCGTTTTCCACCACTCAAAGACGAATCACGATCCAACCCCAAGCGACGTCAATTGCGATTGCGCAGCGTTGACCTCACTCAATGGGTTTCATTGACGTTAGGGTTAATTCCAGCATCTTGATCGTGGACTCCATTCCTTTTCTTGGGGTGAAAAGGA
>JBEEPJ010000008.1:0-21937 GCA_041191165.1 Bacteroidota bacterium
CCCCCGTCCCTTTCGTCAGCCCGGAATTTCAAGAGAAAGCGCTGAACCAAATCATCATCCCTACCATCAAAGGGCTGGAAAAAGAGGGGATTCCCTATGTGGGATTCCTGTTCTTCGGGCTCATCAAGGTGGGGTCTGACCCCTTCGTGATCGAATACAATTGCCGGTTAGGCGATCCGGAGACCGAGGTGCTCATGCCCCGCATCAAGAGCGACCTGCTGGACCTCTTGGACAGCGCTGCTTCCGGCATGTTGTCTGAAAGCGACGTGGAAATCGACCCCCGGGCTGCGGCTACGGTGGTGGTCGCCTCGGGCGGTTATCCCGGGCCTTTCGAGAGAGGAATGGAAATCAACGGGTTGGACAATACAGCCGATGTGGAAGGCCAAATCTTCCACGCAGGCACCCGCCTGTTGCGCAAGAAATTCGTCACCCAAGGCGGCAGGGTTCTTGCCTGTACAGGGTGGGGAGACCGCCTCAGTACCGCGGTGGACAATGCCCAAGCGCTCGCAAAAGGCGTGAACTTTGAAGGTTCCTTTTACCGGAACGACATCGGTCAGGACGTACTCGATTTGGACCGCGTCTAATCGCCCTTTAGGACAGCAGACCGGCCGCAGAATCAGATGATATCGCCCTTGCGCTTCGCTTCTTCCGTGAAACGCTTTTGCAGGCGCAGCCAGAAGAACAACCCGCCAAACCCGAGCAACACCACAGCCATGTTCACCGGGCTGCTGATGGGAACGAGGATGTTCTCAAAGGTCCATTCGATGAACTTGCCGATGGGGTAAATGATTTCCTGCGTGTTCATGGCGCGTAATTTCACTGCAAAAATACACCAATGTCCTCGTTCCTCCGCTCCCACCAGCCCATCGCCTGGGCATGGGTGCCGCTGACCGCGGTTCTCCTGTCGGGCGCGCTCTACGATGGGAGCGCCGCGGGCTGGACGCGGGCCGGCGGAGCGGTGCTGCTCGCCGCCTTGCTGCACCGCATGTATGTGGGCAACGAATATGTCAAGCGCGGAGACCCCGCCCTGGCCTGGCTCTTCGTGGTCATCTGGCTCCTGGCCACCCCGATCGACCCCGCCCTGACAGGGGGACCACTGGACTGGGCGGCAGCGGCCTGTGCGCTGGTGGCCGGAAACATCTTGCTCAAGATGTACCGCCAAGCCCGGATCAGCCACCTGACCTTCAGGGCCGGGGCGGCCGCGGGCATCGCCATCGCCCTGGACCCTTTTTACGGCTTTTTCTGGGCTGCCCTGGCCCTTACCCTCGGGTTAAACCGGCCGTTCCAGCTGCGGGAATGGCTGCTGTTGCTCATCGGTTCGATTTGGACGGGGGGGCTCGGCTGGGGCGTGATCGCAGCGTTGCGCGTGGAAGCCAAGGGGTGGAGGCAGATTCGGGAGGCCGCCTCACTTTCAATTGAAGTTGAAAAGGCCTGGGCTGCTTGGGGAATCGCCGCAGCCGCAATCACCCTGCTCGGCTGGGCAGCCATGACAGGCACCATGAAGCGGGTTTCCTTCCGAAGCCAAACGGCGCGTTCTCAAACCACCATCCTGTTCCTCGCCGCGGCTGTCCTTTTTGCATTGGGGGGTTGGGCCACCTTCGCCGGCCAGTTGGGTCCAGGCGGTGCGGGTATTTTTTGGAGGCCGCAGTTGCCGCTGTTTTTCAGTTGTATGACCGCATTCTCCTGGGTGTGGTGGATGCCGGGGGGCGATGGAGCGCCGTTGCTCACCGGACGCAAAAAGCGTTGGGCCTTTCGATTGCGCTGGGGAGTGCTCTTGCTGGGGCTGGGGCTGGCCGCTTGGGCACAACGCGCCAGCCGTGCATCTACCCCCGGCGGCACCTCTGCCCGTGAAACGGGAACAAGTATTGCCCCTGATGAGGGGGATTCCTCGCGCGCATTTCCGAACTTGGTGCCATGAAATTTGGCGTGATCACCTTCCCCGGCTCGAACTGTGACATGGACATGGTTCACGCCCTGCGGGATGACCTGGGCTTCGAAGTGACTTCGCTTTGGCACAAGGACCGCGACTTGAAAGGATCGGATGTCGTCGTGCTTCCCGGCGGCTTCAGCTACGGCGACTATCTGCGGAGCGGTGCACTCGCGCGGTTCGCGCCCATCATGGACGCCGTGGTCGAGCATGCGGCCCGCGGCGGGCGGGTGTTTGGGGTGTGCAACGGGTTTCAAATCCTCTGTGAAGCCGGCTTGTTGCCCGGCACGCTGTTGCACAACGCCCAGCGGAAGTTCGTCTCCCGAAATGTCTTCATCCGCCCCGTTTCCGAGCGGGCTCCCCTGACCGCAGGACTCGACAAGGACAAGGCCCTGCAGATTCCGATTGCACACGGGGAGGGCAACTACTTTGTGGATGAAGCGGGTTTGGCCTTGCTCAAGGCAAACGACCAAATCCTCTTCACCTACTGCGACGAAAGCGGCGCCTCACAGCCCTGGTCCAATCCCAACGGCGCGCTGGAGAACATCGCAGGCGTCTGCAATGCGGAGCACAATGTCTTCGGGATGATGCCGCATCCGGAGCGCGCGAGCAGCCCGGCGCTGGGCAACACCGACGGGCGCGCCATCCTCGAGGGGCTCGTGGCGCAAGTGCTCGCGTGAGGATTAAACTTATTGGGGTTAGATTTGTTGCTGTTCAGCGGTAAATGCCCCCGCAACTCCCTGCCATGCAGCCTTATCCCGCCGGCCCCCTCCTTTCCCGTATTCAGGAACCCGCTGATCTGCGCAATCTTTTCAGCCACGAAGACCTTCGGGCCATCAGCGACGAGTTGCGCCAGTTCATCATCGATGTGGTCTCGGAGAAGGGGGGGCACTTTGGGGCCAGCCTTGGGGTGGTGGAACTGACCGTCGCCTTGCATTACGCTTTCAATACGCCCGACGACCAAATCGTGTGGGATGTGGGGCACCAGGCTTACGGGCACAAGATTTTGACGGGGCGACGCGATGTTTTTCACACCAACCGCCAATACAAGGGCATCTCAGGGTTCCCCAAGCGGAGCGAAAGCCCCTACGACACCTTCGGCGTGGGGCACAGCAGCACAAGCATCTCGGCGGCGCTGGGCATGGCGGTGGGCAGTCGGTTGGAGGGAAACCGCAAGCGGCAGCATGTGGCGGTGATTGGGGATGGGGCGATGACGGCGGGTTTGGCCTTCGAAGGCCTCAACCACGGGGGGGTAGAAGACACGAATTTGCTGGTCATCCTCAATGACAACTGCATGTCCATCGACCCCAATGTGGGGGCGTTGAAGGAATATCTCACGGATGTGACCACGTCCCACACGTACAACAAGGTGAAGGACGAGGTATGGCATCTGCTGGGGCGCATCAGCAAGTTTGGCCCCAACGCGCAAGCCATCGCACAGAAGGTGGAACATGCGGTCAAGTCCGCGATGTTGCAGCAGAGCAACCTCTTCGAGTCCTTGAACTTCAGGTACTTCGGGCCGGTGGATGGGCATGATGTGGAGCACCTGGCGCGGATCCTCGCGGATCTGAAGGACATCCCCGGGCCCAAGTTGCTGCACTGTGTGACGAAGAAGGGCAAGGGCTACGGACCCGCAGAGGCCGGCAGCCCCACCGAGTGGCACGCCCCGGGTCTGTTCAACAAGGAGACGGGCGAGATCATCAAATCCCAGCCCAAGCAACCGGAACCTCCCAAGTTCCAGGACGTCTTCGGGCATACCATCATCGAGTTGGCAGAGCGGAACAGCAAGGTGGTCGGGGTCACGCCGGCCATGCCCACGGGTTCTTCGCTTAAGTTCATGCTGGATGAGATGCCCGACCGGGCTTTCGATGTGGGCATTGCGGAACAGCACGCCGTGACATTTTCTGCCGGCATGGCCACCCGGGGGTTGGTGCCTTTCTGCAACATCTACTCCAGTTTCATGCAACGGGCCTACGATCAGGTCATTCACGACGTGGCCATCCAGAAGTTGCATGTGGTGTTTTGCTTGGACCGGGGCGGAGTGGCCGGAGCGGATGGACCTACGCATCATGGGGCTTATGATTTGGCCTACATGCGGTGTATCCCGCACATGGTGGTCGCCGCGCCGATGGATGAGGTCGAATTGCGCAACATGATGTACTCCGCGCTGGAATGCCAGCACGGGCCCTATTCGATTCGCTACCCGCGGGGCAACGGTTCGATTGTGGCGTGGCGGCAACCTTTCGAGGAGATTCCCGTGGGCCGCGGTCGGCGATTGCGAGCGGGGAAGGACCTGGCCATCCTGAGCATCGGCGCCATCGGAACGGAGGCAACACGCGCGGCGGAGCAACTGGCCCAGCGCGGCATCGACGCAGCGCATTACGACATGCGGTTTGCCAAGCCGCTCGACGAGGTCATGCTCCATGAAGTCTTCGGGGCTTTCGATACCGTCATCACGTTGGAGGACGGTTGTGTGTTGGGGGGGATGGGAAGTGCAGTCGTCGAGTTCATGGCGGAAAATGGATATCAAACCCAGGTGCGCCGGCTGGGGATGCCCGACCGCGTGGTGGAGCATGGGTCGCAGGCGCAGCTGTATGCGGAGTGTGGATACGACGCCGCTGCGGTGGTAGAAACGGCAGAGGCGCTGCTGGCTGCGAAAGCTGCGCGGACGGCGCGTGGCTTGTACACGGCCTGAGTTGGGATGAGCATGGAACGCGACGATCAGCCCATCATCAACCGGGTGGAAGCCAGTGACTTGGTGACCTTGGACCTGGCGAAAAGGTGGGAGGTACCCGCGTTTATTGAAGTGGATTTGGCTGGGCATCTCTGGGAGGGATGGGTGTTGCGGGAACGCGAATTCCGGGAGGCGCTGCGGCTGTGGGATGCGGCGACCTATGGGGGCAAGCACGTGGCGCTGTTCTGTTCCAGTGATGCGATTTTGCCCGATTGGGCTTGGATGTTGACCACCTCGCGGCTGGTTGCGCTGGGGGCCACTGTGCAAATGGGAACTGCGGAAGAAGTTAAAAATCAGTGGATTGTAGACCAAATCCGGCACCTCAACCCCGAGGAGTTCCGCGACGCGAAATTGGTCATCAAGGGATGTTCCGGCATGGGGGGGGCACAGGCGCTCGGGGCCTTGGTGCAACAGCTTCAGCCGGTGACGGCTTCCATGTTGTACGGCGAGCCCTGCAGCACGGTGCCCATCTGGAAACGGCCCGCCACGCGGTAGCATCCTCGGCTGCTGGGGCTAAATTGCGGGCATGATCACTGCTCCCGCGGAGAGGAAGTTGTTCCTCATCGATGCCTTTGCCGTCATTTTCAGAGCGTACTACGCTTTCATCAAAAACCCGCGCATCAACTCCAAGGGGGTCAATACGTCCGCGGTTTTTGGGTTTACCAATGCGCTGCTGGATGTACTCGGGCAAGAACGCCCATCCCACCTCGCCGTGGTCTTTGACGCGCCCGGTGATACGTTCCGCAACGTCCAGTTTCCCGCGTACAAGGCAAACCGGGACGAGACGCCGGAGGACATCAAGCGTTCCATCCCGCTGATCATCGATTTGCTCAAGGCCTTCGACATCCCCATGATTTCTCTCGTGGGCTATGAGGCGGACGACCTCATCGGCTTCATCGCGCAACATGCGGCCGCCGAGGACTTCGATGTCTACATGATGACGCCGGACAAGGACTTCGGTCAGCTGGTGACCGACCGCATCCGCATCTTTCGACCCGGGCGCAACGGCGACGGCGCAGAGGTTTGGGGCCCGGAGGAAGTGTGCGCCCGCTTCGAGGTCAAAGAACCGCGGCAGGTCATCGACCTCCTGGGCCTGATGGGAGACAGCGTGGACAACATTCCCGGCATTCCCGGCGTGGGGCCCAAGACGGCGACGAAGTGGCTGGCGGAGTTTGGTTCGCTGGAAGCGGTGTTGGAACAGGCCCACACCCTGCCCGGAAAGATGCGCGAAAAGGTGGAGGCGAACCGGGAGCTGGCCCTGTTGTCCAAGTCGTTGGCGACCATTTGTCTCGATATTCCTTTCGACGTGGACCTCGAAGCCATGCGCATGGGGCATCCGGATGTCACCCTGCTCAACCAGCAGCTGGAGTTGCTGGAGTTTCGAACGGTGGGGAAGCGGGTGGCCGAGATTTTCCGGGGTGCGGAAGGCCTCGGGGCGGGATCGGGGGTGGACAGAGCTTCCGGCGCTGCAGCGGATTCCCCTGCGGCCCAAAAGAGCCCGCCGCCCGCCACGGGCCAGCTGGACCTCTTCGGAAGCCCGGTCGAAAACGGAACCGCCCCCGGGGCCGGGGAGTCCGACGTCACCTGGGATCGGGGGTACAAGAAGCTGGCCGACGTCCCCCATGCGTATGCGATGGTGCAGGACTGGGAAGCCCTCCGGCAAATGCTCTCGGTCTTGGAGCAGGCGACCGCCTTCGCCTTCGATACGGAGACGACGGGGTTAGACGCCCGCAATGCGGAATGGGTGGGCTGTTCATTCGCCACGGAGCCGGGCAAGGCCTGGTGGATTCCGGTGCAGGGAGGACCGTGGAGCCGGGAGGAATTGAGGGAAGCATTGCGGCCCGTGCTCACAGACCCGGGGAAAACTTGCGTGGGGCATAACCTCAAGTTTGACCTGCAAGTGATGCGTGCTCAAGGGCTGAAAATAGGCAACACCCTGTGGGACAGCATGGTGGCCCATTACCTCTTGCAACCCGAAACGGCACATGGCATGGACCGGCTGGCGGAAGTGGAGCTCGGCTATGAGACCATTCCCATCGAGGCGCTCATCGGGAAGAAGGGCAAAACCCAGCGGTCCTTAGGTGATCTGCCGCCCGAATCCATCACGGATTACGCTTGCGAGGATGCGGACATCACGTGGCAGCTGGCAGAGAAGTTCAGTCCCCAGTTGGAGACGGTGGGGGCGGCGGACTTGGCCCGCGATGTGGAGATGCCCCTCGTGCAGGTGCTGGCGGACATGGAGTGGGCCGGGGTGCGACTCGACACGGAAGCCCTGGAGGCCTATAGCGCAGCGCTCGAAACCGACCTCATCGCCCTGCAGTCCAGCATCCACGCGCTGGCGGGAACGGCGTTTAACGTGGACTCCCCCAAGCAGTTGGGCGACGTCCTGTTCGAGCACCTCAAGATTCCCGCGAAGCTCAAGAAGACCGCCACCGGGCAATATCCTACGGGGGAGGAGGTGTTGGCCAAACTCAGCAACCTCCACCCCATCATCGCCGAAATTCTGCGCTACCGGCGCCTGAAAAAACTGCGCAGCACCTACCTCGAGCCCCTCCCCAAGCTCGTCGATGCCCACACCGGCCGGCTGCACACCCATTACGCACAGACCGTCGCCGCCACCGGCCGCCTGAGCTCTTCCCACCCCAACCTCCAGAACATCCCCATCCGGACGGAGGAGGGACGGGCCATCCGCAAGGCCTTCGTGCCCCGGGACGACCAGCACGTGCTCATCGCCGCCGACTACAGCCAAATCGAACTCCGCGTCGCCGCTTCCATGAGCCAAGACCCGGGCCTCGTGGAGGCCTTCCTCAGCGGCCACGACATTCACCTCGCCACCGCCGCCCGGGTCTTTCAGGTCCCGCTGAGCGCAGTCGACCGCGAGATGCGCAGCAAGGCAAAGGCGGTCAACTTCGGCATCCTCTATGGACAGGGGGCCTTCGGGCTCGCCGAGAACCTCGGCATCTCGCGCACCGAGGCGAAGGAAATCATCGACGCCTACTTCGCCCAGTTCACGGGATTGCGCGACTTCACCGCCCAATGCGTGGCGCGCGCCCGGGAAACGGGGTACGCCGAGACCCTGCTGGGGCGCAGGCGCTACCTCCCCGACATCAGCTCCGCCAATGCGAACGTCCGGGCCTTCGCCGAGCGCAACGCCGTGAACGCCCCCATCCAAGGCTCCGCCGCCGACATCATCAAAGTCGCCATGGTCCGCATCCCCCCCGCCCTGCGCTCGGCCGGTCTCAGCACGACCATGACGATGCAGGTGCACGACGAACTCGTGTTCGACGCGCCCCAGCATGAAGCCGAGGCTGCCTCCCGCATCATCCGGGACGTCATGGAAAATGCCGTGAAGCTCGCCGTCCCCCTCGTCGTGGACCTCCAGGTGGGACGCGATTGGCTGGAAGCGCACTGAACAGAAACCCGTTTAGAACTTTCTGGATGCTTTCCCCGTATACCCGACGGAAAGGCCCATTTTGAGCCCGGATTTAAAAGCAAACTCCATGCACACGCTCCGATTCACACCTCGCAAGATGTTTTTGGTCGCACTGCTTCCCGCGCTGGGAATGTGGGGCCTCACCAGCTGCGGCGAAGATCAACCCGCCGCCCCCGTCGTCGAAACCCCGGCCTACGACCCCGAGGGCATGGGCGACGCCAGCCGCACGAACACGATCAAGAAGATCTTTTACGCCGCGCCATCCCCGATGGAAACGGCTGCACTCGTGCAGCGGAGCGGAGCGAAGTTCGACAAGAAGCACCTGCACGCGGCCGCAGCCCGCACCCAGTACACGACCAGCGATCGGCAGGCCGTGGCCTTGGGCATTTATGGGGCAGACCTGAGTTACGCCACGATTTTCGAAGAAAACTCGGTGAGTTTGGACTACCTCACGGCCATCAAAGATCTCAGCAAATCCTTGGGCATCAGCGATGTGCTCAACGACCAAGTCATGGCCCAGGCCGAGGCGAATCGGGGCAACCGCGAGGCGCTCATCCAACTGGTTTCGGAGACGTTCTCCTCGTTGAACGAAACGCTGAAAGAAAACGGCATGGAGGACCTGAGCGCCATGCTCGTGCTCGGCGGATGGGTCGAAGGCGTATACCTCGCCACGCAACACATCCCGCAATCTCCCACCGAACTCAAGGCCCGCATCGCCGAGCAGAAGCTCACGCTGGACGATGTGATGCGCCTGTGCCGGAGCTACGAGGCCACCCCGGAGCTCACCGCCCTGATTGCGGCGATGGCCCCTGTCGAAGCCGCCTTTGCCCAGGTTGAGGTCACCTCTGCAGAGGGCTTTGCCGAACAGAGCGCCGATGGCGGATTTGTCGTCGGTGGCGGAGACGAAATCAAGGCGTCTGACGCGACCCTGGCCGCCATCACCGCGGCGGTGAAACAAGTTCGTGGCGGGATGGTGAAATGATTTGGCCTACAAAATCTCAGAAGTTTCCGACGATGACGACCCTCTTTACCCCCCGGTCCTTTGCCAATTGGACCCTGACCCTGGGCTTGCTCCTGAGCACTTGGGCCTTTCTCCCCTCCCACGCAGATGCGCAATGCCGGGCCTTCACGAAGAAGACTTGCATGCCCATCATGGAGGGATACACCCTCAACGAAAATTACAACAGCGCGATCTTGATTCCCGGCGACCAAGCTGAGCTCCTGCTCACCTTTCTCGGCGGAACCAACTACCGGCTGGCCATCTGCAGCCACCCCGTGCTGGGCGACGTGCAGTTCGAAATCCTGGACGCCAAGGGCAAAACGCTGTTCAACAGCGTCAAGGCCGGCGGTGCCGACAAGGTGGATTTCCGGGTCCAAACCACGCAACAACTGCGGGTGAACATCTTGGTGCCGCCCACCAAGTCAGCCATCCAGCACGAGGGCTGCGTCTCGGTCCTCATCGGAACCAAGAACTGACCTCTCTGCTCCCCTTCACGAAAGCCCTGCCCCTGCGGCGGGGCTTTTTCGTTCCCGCTTTTCGCCGCCATTCCGGGCCCAGCTCCTCGCGTTTACTCCACCACCAACCGCGCCGGCCGCCCTGCCACGCCGTTCTCGACCATCCGCACGAGGTACACCCCGGGCGCCAATCCGCGGAGTCCCAGGTTGACGCGGTGGGCGCCGGCGGGCAAGTCGCCCGCATCGACCGCGCGAACCTGACGCCCCGACGCATCCCACACCTCCAGCCGCACCGACGCCGCTGTCCGCAAGGAGAACACGCAAGCCGTTCCGTCCGCAGCCGGGTTGGGCACCAGCACGGGAGCTGATGCCCCCGCCGCCAACTCCGCCACCCCGGCCGGAATCGAAGCCTGGATGTTGATGTCGTCCAAGTAGATGTTGTTGCCCAACCGGCTTTCAAACTCAAACATGATGCGGAAGTTGGGCGAGAAGTACTCCTCCTGCGTCAGCGTCAGCACGTGCGACGTCCACTCTCCAGCCCCATTGGGCACGAACGGGAACACGTGCGGATCCGCGGTGGGCAAGTCGGTGAAGCCCCGGTGCATGCGACGCAAGACCCACGTCTCTCCACAATCCGAAGAAGCATAGACCTTGAGCCGGTCATCCGTATCATCCGCGTCGGCATCGTTCCCCTTGAAACTGTATGCCCACTTGTAAGAAACGGCAATATCGTTCGCACCCGTCATGTCCATGGTGGAGGAGATGAGCTGCTCACTCGAAAATTCCGTGGTGTTGCTCCAGTTCTGAATGAAGAGGGATCGGGTGCCCGTCGCAGCTGCCGTGGCGGTGATTTGCCAGGTCAAACCATCGTCCGTCACATCCACCACATACCAATCCGCTGGGACCGTGGTCGCCTCAAATCCCTCAGCCACCGGGAGGGACATCTCCCCGGCATCCAGCACTTGGATAAAGTTCACCTTGGTGCCCGTCAGGGTAGATGTTCCGTTGCCGACGGTGAGGGCCACGGTGTACAAGCCAGGCTCCGTGTAAGTATGCCAGGGCGACTCCGCCGCAGCATCCGTTCCCGAGAAGGTGTTGCCATCTCCAAAGTCCCAGGCCCAAGAGGTCACGCCGTGGAAACTCTCGTCCATGAACTGCACCGAATCGCCCGCACAGATGGTCCGGCGCGGCGTCGAGAAGTCGGCTGCACAGAGCACCGAAACCCCATTGGTGCCCGTGGCTTGCAGATTGGCCGCCGTCCAGAGCTGGTTGCGTTGTGCCGTGCTGCTGTTCATCGCCGCCCGCATGCGCGTCCGCTGACCCTCCGTGAACATGCGGCTGCAGTAGCTGTAGTCCATGTAGTTCTGCACATTGTCGAGCGAGCCGCATGTGCTGCCCGCGAGATTGCAACTCGTCCAGCCGATGGTGTTGGGGGTGTCGGTCACCTGGTCATCCATGTCGCAATTGGAGTCCAAACCCGGTTCATTTCCATTGCCCCAGGTATGGCGCAGGTTCATCCAATGGCCACACTCGTGCGTCAGCGTGCGCGAACGGAAGTTGTTGCTGGTGCCGATGTTGCCGGTGTAGTCGTGCTTGAGCACAATGCCATCGATCTGAGCGTCTTGCGCACTCGACACGGAACCCGGCAGGTACGTATAGCCCGCAGCTCCCGCAGCCTCGGCGACCACCCAGACATTCAGGTACTTGTTGCGCGGCCAGTAAATCAAGTCCTTCACCGCGTCCGAACCGTCGTAGGTCAGGGGGCTGACCACCCGGTTGATTCCGCTGTGGCAGTTGCCCGAGGGGTCTTTTTGGGCCAAACGAAATTCAATCTCCACATCCGCCGCAATGCCCGCGAACTCCGGGATGATGGTCGAAGCATCCGGGTTGAGCAACCGGAAGTCGCGGTTGACCACCTCAATGGCACTGAGCACCTGCTCATCTGAGATGTTCTCCGGGCCGTTGTTGTGGATGATGTGGAAAACCACGGGAACGATGATGATCTCGTCCCGATCGCCTGCGGACTGGAAGTTCCGCGTTTCCCATTCCAGTTGCTCCTCAGCCGCATCCGCCTGCGCGCGCCGGTGCGGATGGCCTGCGAACAACTTCTCCGTCATGGCGGGCTGTCCACAGTAACGAATCTCATGGGGCTGAGGCACTTCGGGGACCTGAGCCATTCCATCCTTGCCCATCCCCCACATCATCAAACACACCCAAACCGCAAGGGCTGCGGTCCCATCGATTCGTCCAAACATGGTTTCAACTTTGCGAGGCATAATTTAAGCAGGACTCGGTGATTCCCACACATAACCCTTCCAGGTCGTTCCGGGTTCATGCCCCCCAACCCCACAACCGGGGGCGATGGGCTGCACGCGTAACCCGAGTCACAGAAACACGAGGGGGTTGGAAGTAGATTTGGCCTGTAAAATCAATTCCCATTCTGTGATGAACGCTCCTACTTCCCTGATTTCCCGCATGGTGCTCCCATTCGCCCTGATGGCCGCCGGGACGCTGACGCTCGCCGCCTGCCAATCCGGTTCCACAGGGGGTGAAAACGAGGCGGTCGCCGCTGCAGGTACGCCGACAGATACCACGGGAACGTTTGAAAACGTGGACGTTGCGCAGTTTCAAGCGCTGATGCAGTCCGCCGACGCACCGCTCATCCTCGACGTCCGCACCCCGGACGAATGGAACCAGGGCCACATCGCCGGCGCGCAGCTGATGGACTTCAATGACCCCGGTTTTGACGAGGCGCTCAAGACGCTGCCCACCGACCGGCCCGTGCTGATCTACTGCGCCTCGGGCGGCCGCAGCGGCAAGACCCTCCAGCGCCTGCAGGCGCAAGGCGGCCGCGAAGTCTACAACCTCGTCGGCGGCATGGGCGCATGGCGCAGCGCCGGTGCCCCCGTGGACATGAGCAATCCCATCCAACCCTGACATTTTGCACCGCCATGGGCCAATACTGGGACATCTTCATCGAAGGCTTCGCCGGGTACGGACGCTACCTCTGGGGCGAACTGACCTGGAGCAACGACTGGAAGCCTTGGTTTGAGAACTACGTCTACCTGCTGTTGCTGGTGTCTTACGTGGTATGGGGACTGGAGTTGTGGAAGCCCTGGCGCAAAGGTCAGCGGGCCATCCGAAAGGATTTTTGGCTGGACGGCTTCTACATGTTCTTCAACTTCTTCCTCTTCAACCTCATCGGTTACAACGCCGTGAGCAACATCGTGGTGGAAGCCTTCAACGATGGCCTGCGCACGGCATTGGGCATCGAAAATCTCGTGGCGATCGAAGTCGGTTCCTGGCCGCGCTGGAGCCAACTCCTGCTCATGTTTCTGCTGGTGGACTTCATCTCCTGGTGGACCCACCGCCTGCTGCACCGCGTGCCCTGGCTGTGGAACTTTCACAAAGTGCACCACAGCGTCAAGGAGATGGGGTTTGCGGCCCACCTCCGGTACCACTGGATGGAGACGGTCGTGTACAAGAGCTTTCAATACCTCCCCTTGGCGATGATCGGCTTCGGGTTGCAGGACTTCTTCTTCGTCCATTTCATCGCCCTGCTTATCGGTCACATCAACCACGCCAACCTCGGCTGGGATTACGGGCCGCTCAAGTACATCCTGAACAACCCCAAGATGCACATTTGGCATCACGCGAAGCACATTCCCACGGAAGGGCCCCTGCGGTTTGGGGTGAACTTCGGCATCAGCTTGAGCCTGTGGGATTACCTCTTCCGGACCTCTTACATTCCCCACGACGGCCGCGACATCGAGCTGGGCTATCCGGGGGATGAGTCGATGCCGGACACTTTTGTAGGCCAAACCCTCGCCCCCTTCAAATCCCATTCCGCATGAGGTCCACGCTGCGCTCCATCCCCACCTGGCTGATGCTCAGCCTGACGCTGGGACTGGCTCCCTTCGTTCCGGAGCCTCACCTGTGGGGAAAGATCCGCTGGATTGCCGGGGGGGCGATGGGCATGGGCGCCATGGACTGGTTCGACTTCTTGCTGCACGCCACACCGTGGGCCTTCCTTTTCCGGGCCATCTTTTTGGCGGCCCGGGACCGGCTTCGCATGCCCACAGGGCGCTAACCCCTGCGGCCAACTTCCTCCCTCCGGGGCTACCGCGACTGGATTCGCCACCGGGTCCCCGACAATACGCCTGAACACGCCAGCTCGGCTCAGGTCCTTGCGCTCAGGACCCCGGATCGGGCGTCCGCTCCAACCGGAATCCCACATCCAAAACCCCCGGCAAGGGATCCAGTCGCATGGCATGCGTGATGTCCATTCGATAGTCGCCCGTGATGGGGAAGGCTGTGGCCTTTCGAAATCCGATGCGCTGGTCGATCAAGTTCCCAAACCCACTCCCCAACCAATTCCCCTGTTCATCCGCCAGATCACATGCAATTGTGTCTCGCAGCCGCTTGCCATTGGGGAAAGAGACATCCAAGAAGAAGTAGATGTTGCTGAAGGGGTAGGATGCATCATGGCGAATGTCAATGAAGAAATCCTGCTTGAGCGTGGTGTCTGTCACGGTCCAAGCGAATGATACCGGCGCATCCACCTTCCAACCTTCCTCAGGGATGGATTGGGTGCCTGCATAAACAGCCTCTTCTCCACAACCCGTTGCCCCCAGCAACATTCCGAGAGCAGAGAATCCCAAGGCCCACATCCACAGACCCGTCCGACCGGACTTTCGGAGAAGGGACGCGAATTTCACCGCCCCCGCTACGCCTCGGGCAGCATCCATTCTTCTGTCAAGCATCGGGTGCTGGCGTTGAACCGGAGGGTGGCCGGTTGGGACGGTTGGGACGTGGACCCCGGTCGCCCCGAGGAGCGCCGCCCTCCGGACGTGGACCCCGGTCACCCCGCGGTGCGCCGCCCTCCGGACGTGGACCCCGGTCGCCTCTCGGGGCGCCGCCCTCCGGACGCGGACCCCGGTCGCCGCCCCCTGAGCGCCGCCCCTTGCCCCCTCGGTTGCGCTTGCGGCGCTCATCGAAACGGGTGAGCGAGTCTTGGCCTACGACGTTCGCATACAACGCATCCACCTCATCCGGCTCCTGCTCGATGACAAACTCCGCCAGCGACGTCGGAAACTCACCCCGTTCATTCATGGCCACCAACTCCTGCATATCCTCCACCGAAATGGGTACCGGGGAAGCCCCCGGTTCATCCAACGGAAGCAAATACACCAACCGCTTGAAGATGTCCATCTTGAACACCACGGCCTTCCCCTCCTTGAGCTTCACCTTCGCATTGGGGCTGGGGAAGTCCTTCACCGCCTCCACATACTGATCCAATTCGTAATTCAAGCAGCACTTGAGCTTGCCACACTGGCCAGCCAGCTTCTGTGGATTGAGGGAAAGTTGCTGGTACCGCGCTGCGGAAGTCGAAACGCTTCGGAAATCCGTCAACCAGCTCGAACAGCACAGTTCCCGTCCGCATACCCCGATTCCCCCGATGCGGGCCGCTTCTTGGCGGGCGCCGATTTGGCGCATCTCCACGCGAATCCCAAAGGCCCCCGCCAATTCCCGCACAAGCACACGAAAATCCACCCGATCCTCAGCCGTGTAATAGAACGTAGCCTTGCGGCCATCGCCCTGATACTCCACGTCCGTCAATTTCATGGGAATGCCCAGACCCTGAATGATCTGGCGACCATCCTGAATGGTGGAGGGCTCGCGAAGCCGGGCTTGCTGCCAACGATCGATGTCCTCCTGGCTCGCCCGCCGCAAAATGCGTTTCAACTCATGGTCCTCACGGATTTTTTTCGCCCGCATTTGATTGCGAACCAACTCTCCCCGCAAGCTCACCACCCCGACATCTTCCCCGGTCTCGGTCTCCACGACCACCACATCCCCCACCTGGAATTCGGCCCCCTCGGGCTTGCGGTAGAAGCCTTTGCGGTTCGCCTTGAACCTGAGCTCGACGATGTCGATGGGGACCGTGCCTTGGGGCAGGGCCACCCCTTCGAGCCAATCGAACACCGTCATAGGGCCGCAGCCCCCGGTGCCGCAATTGCCATTGCTCTTACAACCCCGAGGTACTCCCCCTCCTTTGCTGCACGTAGAACATCCCATGACCTGCTAAATTACGCCAAGCGCCCCAGCCTTCGACACGCTCACATGGCTTGCCGGAGAAGCGTGTTGAGTCGAATGCTCAAGTCCATGAAAACCAACTTCCCGTTCACATTTCCACTCACGTCACGGTGGGCCTCCTCGAGCAACTCCTGAATGTCCAGCACGTTGCCATGGTGCACAAAAGGGGCGAACTTCGCCGCGAAGGCCCGCTCCCGCTGGGTCATTTTCACCAAGGAATGTACCCCGTAGTTGAGCAGGATGCTCTGTCGGATCATGTGCATGGCGTAGAGCAAGAACCGCTTCATGCCCTCGCGCCCCGGGGCCACAAAGGCATCCGCCATCTCGACAATTCCGCCGGCATCCCGCCCGTAACAGCCGCGCATCCAGCGGACGAACAGATCGTGATCCGGTGCCACCCCCTCGCCTGAGGAGAGCCGCAATCCCGCGGCCACATTGCCTTCCACGACGCTGGCCCACTCCAAGGCCGCTTCAGGGTTCAACCCCCCACGGGCCACCAATACCGCCGCCGCCTCTTCCTCCGTCAAGCGCGGAAGACGCACCGCCTGCACGCGGGACCGAATGGTGGCGAGCAATTGGTCCCAATGCTCGGTCACAAAAATCATGACCGTGGCATCTGGCGGTTCCTCAATCAGCTTGAGCAACTTGTTCGCTGTGTCCACCCGCATGGTCTCTGGAAGCCAACAAACCCAGACCTTCCACCCTCCCTTGAAGGCCTTGAGGCTCAGCTTGCGGTTGATTTCCAGCGCCTCATGAACCGAGATAAAAAGTTGCTTGCGGTCTGCGCCCATGGCCTCGACCCATTCATCCAATCCGATGTACGGCGAAGCGAGCAGCGCCTTGCGCCAGGTGAGTTGAAAAGGCTGGGACGTGGCATGCTCCTCCTTCTCGCTCTTGAAGAAGGGAAACGTGAAGTGCAAGTCGGGATGTGCCAGTCCGTCGTGGTGCTTGCACGATGCACAGTTCCCGCAGGAATCCTCGTCCGTTCGATTTTCACAATGCAGATAACGCGCATACGCCAAGGCCAAACCCAAAGCCCCAGACCCCTCCGGTCCATCGAAGCCGGAGGCATGGGCCACCCGGCCTGACCGCACACCCGCCCGCAGGCGAGCCCCTGTTTCCCTGTGACCGGGGACTTCGGAGAATTGCATGACTCGAATTTAGCCTACAAAAAGGGAAACCTCGACCCCTCAGAACGCGGCGTGCAAGGAGGCATACAACCCGCGGCCCGCGGCGGCAATTCCGGAGGAAAACACTTGATAATGCTGGTCCAAGATGTTGCGCACCCCGACCTGCATCTGCCAATTTTCGCTCAACTCCATGGCCAGCTCCGCATTGAGCGTCCACCAGGCGGGCGTCCCGGTAGGCAGGGCTTCGTCCTCATTGTCCTCACCGTCAGGCCCGTAATTCGCAATGGGCTTTGCCAGGTTGTACTGGACGGAGGCCACCACGGTCAACCACCGGTACTCATAGTCCATGGCCACCCGACCAAAGGTGGGCGGAATGTGGGCCAGCGGCTCCCCCGAACCCCAGTCCTTGCCGTAGGTCCAGTTCATGGTTCCTTGCAATCCAATCGTGGGGGTGATTTGCGCACCCAGCTCCGCCCGGGCGCCCCAGATGTTCGCACGTGCCGCGTTGGCGAGGGTTTGGGTCCGCAACGTGTCACCCTGAAAAACGAAGGTCGTGTCGCCGTTGGGCAGGGTGGCGTTGACGGTGATGATGGCGTCTTCCCAGAAGGTGTAGAACGCTCCGCCCGTCACCTGAAGCGCATCGCCCCCGCCGAGGTTCCAGGTCAGGGTTTGTTCCAAACTGTACAAATACTCCGGCCGCAGAGAGTCGTTGGGCAATTGCACCATGCCGCTCTTCTCGCGAATCTTGACCGCATCGTCCACATTGGGGTGCCGGAATCCAGAACCCACAGAACTGGAAGCGAAGAGGGAGGGGGTCAACTTCCACTGCATCGCCACACTGCCGGTCACCGCCCCTTTTTCCGACTCGATGCGGGGGTTGGGCAGCGTGAAGAACTCCTGGGATTCATACCGGCCCAAGAGGTAAACGTGGCTGTAACGCGCACCGGCAGAAAAGATGTGAGGGCCCCATTGTTTTCGGACCAAACCATACAGCCCCATCGTCCGCATCACGCTGCCCCCATCCGGATATCGGGTGAGCTGGTTCTCCCGCAACCCCGACTGGCGGTGCGCCCGATACGCCACTGAAGTCACCCCGTTCCACGATCCGGCCAGTCCCGCCGTCCAGCGCCAACCGGCGGCGCCGGTGTAGGCCATGTTCCCATTGAATCCCGCTACGTCTACCGTTTCCTCTTGATGGTAGCGCCAGTCGTCCCCCATGCGCCGGTTGATGCGGTCTTCTCCGATGCGCTGCACGTTTGCCGTAATGTTGAGCGTGGAGCGAAGGGCAGGGACATAGCCGACGTAGTTGAGCGAGGCCAGCATGCGCTCCTGCGGACCGTAGTACCACTCGGCCCAACGCAAATTGCCCGAGATGCGGTCATCCATCACATCGTAGCGCGGGACATCCGAGCTCGTGCTGTACTGCAAATTCACCCCGAGGGAGCCTGAGGGCATTTGGAACTGAAGACGCTGCATGAAGTCCCATTGCTTGTATCCCGAGCCCACTTGTACCCGCGGATCCGGGTTGGTAAGCACGGTATCCCGGCCGTCCACTTCGGCAGCGTACTCCTGCACCAAACCCCAATTCGCATCTCCATGTGGCCGGCGGGATCCCATGCGGAGGTCCCCGAAAATGGAGTGGCTGAAGGAGGTGATAGAGGCCCACTTGAGCCGTGAAATCTCCGCGGACGCATGGTAGTTCCAACTCTGATTGGGGCTTCGGTATGCGACCATCCCCCTGCCATGCACCGCCGGCTCAGAGAGGGTGGGGCGCCGGGTTTGGTAATGAATCACCCCGCCCAAGGCATCGCTGCCGTACATCACCGAATGCGGCCCCAGCACCACCTCGGTGCGCTGGAGGGCATTGGGATCCACGGTGACCGCGTTTTGCAAGTGACCTGCCCGGTAGATGGCATTGTTCATCCGGACGCCATCCACCACCAGCAAAACCCGATTTGCCTCAAACCCCCTGAGAACCGGAGATCCCCCGCCCTGCTGGCTTTCCTGCACCAACACCGAGCCCGTCGACCAAAGCAAATCCGCCGCATTCAGCGGAACCTCAATCCGCTTGACCGGCGCGATTCGCAAGCCCGAAAGCCCTGAAATATTGACCCCGGTACCTTTTTCCTTACCCCGACTGCCCCGGGCCACCACCTCCACCACATCCAACGAGACCAGATCGTCCACCATGCGGATGCGCTTGGGAATCACCTCTTGGGGCAGGATGATCAAGTCCATGAAGCCTACACATTGCACCACCAGCGTATCCTGAGCGCCCCGGACGGGAGGGATCACCCTTCCGTTGGCGTCGGCCATGCGGGCTTCCAAAGTCCCGCGATTGAACACCACCGCAAAAGGCACGGGCGACTGACCATCGGAACCCGTGATGGTGATTCCCTTTCCCGGAGGAGCAGCCTGCTGCGGCGCACCTGACTCCTGTGACCAGCCCATTCCCAAAGAGAACAGCCAAGCCATACACACCATCAAAAAACCCTTCATTGACTTCCTCATCCTTATCCAAAGGTCCAATTCGTGCTCAAAATTCGTTCCAAATACAATTGGTTCTACGCAAACAACGTCTCTAAAACTCCCACACTCTTCAGGTGGGCCGGGGCGCCCAACTGGTACTGCAGATAACGAAGGGGACCCGACAGCAAGATGCGCCTGTCCTGTGGGGTGCAACCCGACCAGTCCCCAGCTTCCGCGGCATGACAAGCATTCACCCATCGGTGGGCCAACTCCGGCGAAAGATGCTCCTCATCCCCGATGGGATCGATCACCCATTCCCCGGTCCGCCAAGAGAGACCATGCCGGTCTGAGGGTGCTTCTTCAGGCGCCAACCCCAGCAACTGAATCAACTTCGCCGTGAACTCTACATGGAGCCACGAAACGGAGGGCGCAATATCTAGGGCCAGGGCCGTCCGTTCCAGCGCCAACGCCACCTCGGGATGAGGCGTTTCCTCAGGCAAAGTCTTGGAAACGAGTTCGGCCAGAAAAAAAGCCACCGACGACCGCGCCACCTCCACCGGAATCCGCACGTGCAACCGGCGCCTGCGAACCTCCTTGCACCGGAAGAGTCCCTCCGAGCCCTTGCGCTCCAGCCCTGTAAATTCCAGCACATTCAACGGTTGCCACAACCCTGGATTCCGCCCCTTCCCCCGCCCGTTTCCCGCCACCCACAGACTCACCACCCCCAGCTCGTGGGTGAGCACGCGAACCACCCGGCTGTCCTCGCCATAGCGCAAGGCACCGAGCACGATGCCCCACTCCTGATCCCTGCGAACCGTCCCCATCGGGCCTCAATCTTCCTCGCCGCCGTCGGGCCGCAACAGCCCATCCATCAAGTCCGAGAAAACCGCATCGCCGGCATGCCACGTTCTCCCGATGAGGTTGTGCTCGGCCAAACCGTGCAACACAAACTCCATCGCCACCCACCGATGAACCCCAGTCCATCCCGGCGCATATTTCGCCACCAAGTCCTCCAGCCCGGGCACCTTGCGCAGCTGCGCCTCGTGCGCAGCATCGTCGTCTTCCCGTTGAAAAGCGAGGGGCTCGCTTCCTGCAAAGAATTGGACTACCGGAGCATAAACATCCTCCATCTTGCGCCGGCGCACCCGCTCGGGATCGGGAAAGATGCTCAAAAAGTGCGTGCGTATCGCCTGTCCAATCAGATGCAGCGCCACCTCCTCAGGACCCTCCCGCTCCCCCTCATAGACCAGTTCCACCTTGCCCGTGATGGCCGGAACCACGGCAAAAAGGTCGGAGATGCGGGTGTACGTTTGCGCGGACCCCGCCCGCAGGGCACGCCACTCCGCCGACGCCACCAGGTGCTCGAAGGCAGAGATGGCAAGCCGCGCAGAAACCCCACTCTTGGGATCGATGTACTCGCTGTCCCGGGCTTCAAACCCGATGCGCTCGCACACCTCAGCCACGAGCGGCAGCACCTGCACCTGCGCGCGCTGCTCCTCGGTCAACCGGGCCTCCTGGGCCGTGATGGCCATGGCATCCGTGAGTTGAAACGGGTAGTGTGTCAGGATTTGGGATTGAATGCGGTCTTTGAGCGGGGTGATAATGGCGCCGCGCTGGGTGTAATCCTCCGGATTTGCGGTGAAAATGAATTGCAAATCCAAGGCCAAACGCATTCGGAACCCCCGAATCTGCACATCGCCCTCTTGCAGGATGTTGAAAAGCGCCACCTGAATCCGCGGCTGCAAATCGGGCAACTCATTGATGACAAAGATGCAGCGATGGCTCCGCGGCACCAGGCCGTACGCGATCACCCGCTCGTCGCTGTAATCCAGCTTCCAGTTCGCCGCCTTGATGGGATCCACATCCCCGATGAGGTCCGCCACCCCCACATCCGGCGTTGCCAGCTTCTCCACATACCGCTCCGACCGGTGCATCCAGTCAATGGGAGCATCATCCCCCAGCGCCTCCAGCTCCGCCCGTGTGGACGCGAGCAGCGGGGCCATCGGGTCCTCGTTGAGCACACTGCCCGGCACCACCGGCACCCACTCGTCAAGCAGTTCCACCAATCCGCGGGCCATCCGGGTCTTCGCCTGCCCGCGCAGGCCCAAGAGGTTCATGGAATGACCCGCGAGAATCGCCCGCTGAATCTGGGGAATGACCGTCTCTTCGTAACCTATAACCCCTTGAAAAATAGGGAGTTGGTTGCGCATCCGATGGATCAACTGTGCGCGAAGCTCTTCCCGGATGGTGCGGGGCACATATCCGCTGGCGCGCAGGGCTCCCAGGGTTTTTTGTTGGGGTTTTTCCGATTGTATCGTCATGTCGAGGCCGGGATTTAGCGCACCCGGCGGCTCCTGTTTTGTTGAAAATCCTTGAACACCATCTCCCCCAATCCCTGCAGCCCGGTGAAGAAGGCCCGCCCTTGATTCGCCTCCGTGAACTGCTCCACAAAGTCCTGAAGCTGAGGGTCTTGGGCAATCATAAAGGTGGTGATGGGGATGTTGAGCTTGCGGCATTGGGAGGCCAAACCATAACACCTCCCCGTGATGTAGGGATCCAGACTCCAACTCGGGTTCTTGTAATACCCATCCGGCTCCTTGAGGCAGGTGGGCTTGCCGTCGGTGATCATGAAAATCTGGCGGTTGGGGGTTTTCTTGCGGCGCAACAAATCCATGGCCAGCTCCAATCCCGCC
>JBEEPJ010000009.1:0-21809 GCA_041191165.1 Bacteroidota bacterium
CGGCCACGGCCGGCGCCCGGTATTCCGGCATCGCCGGAGGGAACCAGGGCGTGAGCCCCACCGCATCGAACTCGCTCTCCCCGTCCGCCCACCGCGCCGAAGTCATGTGGGCCTTCTCGTACCAATCGACCCCCACGTGGCTCAGCGTGAACTGGCGGGTCGCTTGGAGGTTGTGCCAGGTGTGGCTCCCGCGGGCCCGGTCCACCGGCGGGCGGAAGACCAGCCCCATCAACGGCGGGTTGGAGCCGAGGTGCACCACCGAACTGAAGATGGCCAAGTTGTAACCGCCCGCCGCATCCACCGTCCCGACCAAGTTCGCCGGCTTGTACCCCGTTGCCGAATTCATCAACATGGCCCGATAAGGCCCCTCCATCTCCGCCCAATCGCGCCCGCCCCAGAAGACCTCCCCCATCACCGCAGCGCGCTGATTCCGGCGTCGAGGTGCAGGATTTGGCCTGACATGCCTGAGCCCGAGTCCCCCAGCAACCACGCCGCGAGCGACGCGACTTCCTCCGGACCGTGGATCTTCCGTAGCGGATTGCGCTCCTTCACCCCCTCCCGCTTCGCGTCCGTGCTCAGCAGCCCGCTCGCCAGGGACGTATCCGTGAGCGACGGCGCGATGGCATTCACCCGGATGTCCGGCGCCCACTCCGCCGCCAGCGACCGCGTGAGCCCTTCCACCGCCCCTTTCGCCGCGGCGATGCCCGCGTGAAACGCCATCCCCGTCCCCACCGCGACCGTGCTGAAGAGCACCACCGACGCCCCACGCTCCGCGCGCTTCAGCAGCCCGTGGTTTGCCTGCAGCGCCATCACCGCCCCGTAAAAATTCACGTCCCACTCCTGCAACCACTGCTCGCGCTTGAGTCCCTTGAAGGGCTTGAGCACAATGGTCCCCGGGCAGTAGACCAGTCCGTCGAGGGCTTCCGCAAATCCCGACAGGTCACAAGGCGCCGCCACGGCATCGAATTGCAGGCCCACATACCGGTCTTGCCCCGGAATCACCGTCCCGGTGCGCGAGACCCCGATGACCCGGTGACCCGCCGCCAGCAACTGGTTGCGCAAGGCCTCCCCGATGCCCCGGGAATCGCCGATGATGGCGTAGGTCTTCATGCCTGAGCGGATTCGCGTTCCTTCTGCAACGCCAGCCACTTCGCTTCCACCTCAGCTGCGCGGGCCATGCAGGCATCGGATTGCTTTCTGTCCACCGTACTCAGGCGGTGGGCCTCGGCGAGCAACCTGCTCTGCTCGCGCTGCAGTTCCTCAATCGGGTCTTTGCGGAAGAATTTGAACCAATTCATACCCGCACAACACCCGAGCGGGGCGCAAAGTTCACCCGGGGATCTCCGCCAGCTTCGCCTGCAGCACCGCCAGCTTTGCCTGGGCATCCTGCTCCTTCTTGCGCTCGAGCTCCACCACCTGGGCGGGGGCGTTCGCCACGAATTGCGCATTGCTCAGCTTGCCTTGCACCGAGCGGATGAACCCCTCGTGGTACTGGATCTCCTTCTCGAGCTTCGCGCGCTCCGCCGCCCAGTCGATCTCCGCATGAAAAGGGATGAGGAAACTGGATTTGCCATTCACAAATCCGAAGCCCGTCGACTGCTTCTCCTGCACCTGTCGGATGGCTTTCAAGTAGCCCAAACCCGCTATCACAGCCTCCAGCTCCGCCGGGAAGTCCGGGCCCGCAATCACCTCCAGCTCCAGGGGTTCCTTGGGGGCAATCTGCTGCTCCTTGCGCACCGTCCGCACGCCCGCCACGATCTGCATGGCCCATTCGAACCGCTCCAGCAGCGCGGCGTCGACCGGACCCGCCACCGGCCACGGGGCGATGCAAATCGACTCCGCCTCTCCTTTCTGCGACGCCAAGCCCTGCCAAATCTCCTCCGAGATGAAGGGCATAAAAGGGTGCAACAGCTTGAGCAATCCGGCGAAGATGCGCTCGGTCGCCGCGCTCGTCGCCGCGTCGATGGGCGCGCCATAGGCCGGCTTCGCCAGCTCCAGGTACACGCTGCAGAAGTCGTCCCACACCAGCTTGTAGGTCGCCATCAGCGCCTCGCTCAACCGGAACTCCGCGAACAACTCCGCCGACTCCGCGACGGCCGCGTTGAACTTGCTGTCCATCCACGCCACCGCGAGGCGCGCAGCCTCCGGCTGGGGGAGCGAAGCATCGACCTGCCACCCGGCCGTCAGCCGGTAGGCGTTCCAAATCTTGTTCGAAAAGTTCCGGCCCTGCTCGCACAGCTTCTCATCGAACGGCAGGTCGTTGCCCGCCGGCGACGTCAGCAGCATCCCCACCCGCACCCCATCGGCGCCATACTGCGCGATGAGATCCAGCGGGTCGGGGCTGTTCCCGAGGCTCTTCGACATCTTCCGGCCCAGCTTGTCCCGGACGATGCCGGTGTAATACACGTTGCGGAAAGGCGGCGCCCCCCGATACTCATACCCCGCCACAATCATCCGGGCCACCCAGAAAAACATGATCTCCGGGGCCGTCACGAGATCCGCCGTGGGGTAATAGTACCCGATTTCCTCCTCGGTGTAAAACCCATCGAAAACACTGATGGGCCACAACCAGGAACTGAACCACGTATCCAGCACATCCTCGTCCTGGCGCAACTCCGCCGCCTGCAAGTCCGGGCGCCCCGACTTCTCCCGCGCCCGCTCCAGCGCCTCCTCCGCACCCTTCGCCACCACGAAATCCTCCATGCCGTCGCCGTAGTACCAAGCGGGAATCTGCTGACCCCACCACAGCTGCCGGCTGATGCACCAGTCCTTGATCTGCTCCATCCAGTTCCGGTAGCTGTTCTTGAACTTGGGCGGATAGAACTTGATCGTGTCGTCCATCACATGGTCAAGGGCGGGCTGGGCCAAATCCTTCATCGCCACAAACCACTGCAGCGACAGCCTCGGCTCGATCACGGCATCCGTGCGCTCCGACCGCCCCACCTTGTTGGTGTGCTCTTCGATGCGCACGATTTGGCCTGCAGCCTCAAGATCCACCACGATCTGCTTGCGCACCGCAAACCGGTCCATCCCAGCATACCCCCCGCCCAAGGCGTTGAGCGTGCCGTCGGGGTGGAAGATGTCCACCACCTCCAGCCCGTGGCGCTGGCCCAACTCGTAATCGTTCGGGTCATGGGCCGGGGTCACCTTCAAGCATCCCGTCCCAAACTCCATGTCCACATAAGCATCGCAAATGATGGGCACGCGCCTGCCACAGATGGGCACGACGGCCATCTTCCCGTGCAAGTGCGCGTATCGAGCATCCTCGGGATGCACACAAATCGCCGTATCCCCCAAAATCGTCTCCGGCCGGGTGGTGGCGATGGTCACGCCCTCCGCATCCCCTTCCACCGCATACCGCACATGGTACAACTTGCCCCGCTCTTCCTTGTGGATCACCTCCTCATCGCTCAGCGCCGTCAGCGCCACCGGATCCCAGTGCACCATGCGCACCCCCCGGTAGATATAGCCTTTTCGGTACAAATCAATGAACGTATCGATCACGCTCTCATAGTACTTCTCGTCCATCGTGAAGCGGGTCCGATCCCAGTCGCACGAAGCCCCGAGCTTCTTCAGCTGCTCGAGGATGATGCCCCCGTGCTCATGAGTCCACTCCCACGCGTGCTCCAGAAACGCCTCGCGACTCAAGTCCCGCTTCTTGATGCCCTGCTCCCTCAACTTGCGGACCACCTTCGCCTCCGTGGCAATCGAAGCGTGATCGGTCCCGGGCACCCAACATGCGTTCTTTCCCTGCATCCGAGCCCGCCTCACCAACACATCTTGGATGGTGTTGTTGAGCATGTGCCCCATGTGCAACACCCCCGTCACATTGGGCGGAGGAATGACCACCGTGTACGGCTCCCGACCATCCGGCATGGACTTGAAGTACTTCCGCTCCAGCCAGCGGTCATACCATTTCTTCTCGATGTCTTGGGGTTGGTAGGTCGTTGGAATTTCCATTGCGTTCTAGGTTGGAGCAGCCAAGCGCCGCGTGGGCGCGCAGGTCCGCAAAAATCGTTCATGGGCCCACATAAAAAAACATCGCCCCCAGTTGGGAGCGATGTTTTTTTCAAGCCGCCGAGGCGTCTCAGTTGTTCGTCGGTGCCCCTGCAGAGCCCGTGCGCTCAGGAACCCCGCTGCCCGTAGCTCCCATATCCGTCGCTTCCACCGTTCCCTTGATGCGAATCACCTTGGTGGGCTCGTTGGTCGCATTGGAAGTGATGGTGACACTCTTGTTGATGGGGCCTACCCGCTTGGTATCGTACACCACCGAAATCTCTGACTTCGCACCGGGTGCGATGGGGTCCGCGCTGCACTGCGGAACCGTGCATCCGCAAGATCCTTTGCAACGCGAGATGATCAGGGGCTCATTTCCCGTGTTGGTCACCGTAAATACACAAGCGCCATCGGCATTTTGCGGGATCGTGCCATAGTCGTGCACCTCTTTGTCAATGGTGATGACCGGACCCGTGGTCCCTACCTGAGCCATGGCAGCGGAACCCAATCCCACTGCGAAAACGATTGCGGTAAAAAACTTCTTCATGCTGCGGTTATTTTTCGTCTTGCTGGTTTCGAAGATACGGAAAGCCGGGACGGCTCGAAAGGATTTGGTTTTTTTTGAGACTACAAGGTACGCTTTCCTGTCAGTGAAAGTTGCAATCTCCGTGCCAAAAAAGCAAAGGCCCCAACATCGCTGCTGGGGCCTTCGGGTATGAATCAAGTGAAGAGGATCAGTTGCAGGATTGACCGAAGCTGGCCAAGAACAACAGCAAGTCCGGAGTGCCTACCGCACCGTCGAAGTTGATGTCTCCCGGGCAAGAGGACTCGCCGCTGAAGACACAAGATCCGTTGTCCGAGGTAGCCAAGGGATTGAAGTTGTCTGCATCGTCGTACGTACATCCCAACACCAGCGGCGTCAAGCACAGGGCGTCGCTGCCCTGGTTGAAGGGGCTGTACTCCGTAAACATCGGGTTGGCACAGCCTTCGCACAAATCGCAGCTGCCGAAGCAAGAACCCTGGGTAACCGTGTTTCCAGACACCACAAGCACGCGGTTGCCGCCATTGCCGCAAGCGCCTACGCTTTCGTCAGCACCCCAAGCGTTTCCGTTGATGTACTTGTACTCGTAGGTGCCCGCTTGCAATTGAACCACCAGCTGGTAAACGCCATAACCTGCGAGGGTCAATGGCGTGCTGGAGGGGTTCCAGCCTTGGAAGCTACCGGCTACGTGGACGCCATTGGCGCTCACCACCTCATCCGACATGTTCACGCGGAACGTCACCAAGTAAGAGCAAGAGCCATTGTCCACGTTGGCGATCGGGTTGAAATTCTGGGCCGTAGCATCGGTGCAACCGTTGAAGGCGCAGAAGCCCGAATCCGTCGCTGCGGGGTTGTAGTTGTTCGCCGCGGGGTTTTGACATCCCACCACCTCCAACTCATTGCACACGCCATCGCCATCCGCGTCATTCACACAGGTTCCTGCACAGTTGTAGTACTGCGGGGGATACTGGCAGTTGACGTTGATGTGACAAGCGCCGGTGTAGTTGCAAGCCGCCGGATCTCCACATCCCAACTGGAACGAAGAGATGGGGGCAATCCAGAGCTTTTGGCCTGCCGCATTCACCGCAATCGGAGTCTTCCAAACGCCATTGCTCTGCGCCGTGTAGATGTAAGCGCCCGTGGTCGGGTCCTGGATGATGATGTTGTTTCCGCAGATAGAGATGGGTGCGTTGTCCGCCAACAGCGCGAGGCTGCCCAAGAAACCGGTGGGATCCGTCACATTGCTCAGAGTCAATGCCCCGCCTGTTCCGTTGCCCAAAACCACACCCTGAACAGAGATGTTGGGGTTGACGAACCCGGACGCCTCACAACCTCCGGCCAGCGGCGCGTTGGGGGTTCCCGACAGCGTCAGACCCACCAACCACGTGTTGCCTGCTCCTACCGGAAGCGAGGTCGTCAGGAAGTCGCAAGAGCCGTCGTTCTGGGTGGCTGCAGCGTTGTAGTTGCAGGCCATGATGTGCGTGCAGCCGAGAATCGCCAACGAGTTGCCCTCACAGTCGTATCCCGTCTGGGCGTACTGGCAAGATCCATCGTTCGAGGTGGCGAGCGGGTTGTAGTTGCAAGCCTCCTCATCCGTGCAGCCAGGGCCGGTTGCTGCCACGCCGAGGGCGATGGCCATACGGGGCGCAGTGTACGATTGGATGGTGTCGATGTAAGCCAGCGCCTCGATTGGCCCCATGTCGGGGTTCAAGGTGAGCTGCGTGGCGGCGATGTTGGTGCCGTTGGCCGCATCTACCGCCTGAACCGTAGCCACGTCGAACCACTGCCAAGGCGAGCTGTCGTAGGGTTGTGAAGGCGAGTTGCCCACCCAATCCGACTTCACTGGGTACAATCCATCCCAGCCCTGGTTTCCGTTGGAAATGGCCTGCTGGCTGATGGGATCCTCCAATGCGAGCGCCTGGAACACCGCGTTGTTGTTGGAGCTCAACGCCGTGTTGATGGCTTGGTGAACGTGCAGTGCACCGGATACCTCCACCACCAATTCGTTGGTGGTAGGAACGATCAATACACCGGTTCCATAGGGAGCGAAGGGGTCGTTGGGGGCCTGGAAAGACACCATCGGCACATCCCCCGCGTCCATCCAGCTCAAATCGCCCAACGCGCCGCCCAAGTTCATCTGGAACTGGAAGTTCGAAGGATAACCCACGTGGTTCGCGATGCACAACTGCATGCCGCTCGGCGCAAAACCGTTGTTGGTCGCGTCGGGGTTTCCGTTGACCGACTCGATGACCATCGGAATGCTCGTGCCATTGCCTGGATCATACCAAAACTTCGAAATGGGAGCCCCCTGATCGTTTAGGATGATGTCGTTGTAACCATCGATGGTTGCACTCGCCAGGGTGATGTAACCGCCCGTTCCCTCACCGATCATCCCGATGGCGTTGGGGTTGATGCCATACAAGTTGCCCTGCTCGGCCACCGTCTTGCGGAAGAAACGAACCGCGGTGCGGCTGTCCTGTACCCCGCGGTAAGCCGCGTTGATGAGTTGGTAAGTGCGCTCAGACTGCGTACCGGCGAGCGGGTTCCATCCGAGGCGGTAGTCCACAGAGGCCACCACATAACCCATGCGGGCGAAACGCTTGCAAATCTCCACGGCCGAGGAGTCCGTCTTGGTTCCCTGCGGGCTGCCGTTCAGGTAGATGGGCAGGAAGTTACCGGTGTGGAAGTAGAGCAACAGCGGACGGTTCGTCTCGGTGTCGCCGGCGGGACGGTAGATGTCGCAGACCAGCGGCTGGGCCGAGGGCGGCAATCCCTGCAGAGCGGGAAGCACCGTGATGTTGCTGCCGTATACCACGTTGGAAGTCACCGTGACGTCCTCGAACACTTCGGAGAGGTAACGAACACCAGCCGTCAGCGACTCGCCTTCGCAGTTGTAACCGGGATCAGGATACTCGCAAGAGCCGTTGTCCGTCGTGGCGAGCGGGTTGAAGTTGCACGCATCCTCATCCATGCAGCCCGTGGTGGAGATGAGTCCGAGACCCAAGGCCAAACGCGGTGCCGTGTAGCCCTGAATCGTATCCACGTATGCACGACCTTCGACCGGTCCCATGTTGGGGTTCAAGGTCAGCTGCGTGGCGGCGATGTTGGTTCCATTGGCCGCGTCCACGGCTTGCACCGTAGCGACATTCCACCATGCCCAAGGGCTTCCGTCGTAAGGTTGGGTGGGGGTGTTGCCATTGTAGCTGTTGCGCACGGGGTACAATCCGTCCCATCCCTGGTTGCCATTGGCCACCGCTTGGTTGCTGTACACGTCATCCAAATCCGCGTTGGCGAACACCAAGTTGGGGTTGCCCGAGGGATATCCATTCAACTCCTGGTGGACATGGTAAGCACCGGAAACCTCCACGACCAGTTCGTTCGTGGTCGGAACCACGAGAACCCCGGTGGTGTAGGGTGCAAAAGGATCGTGGGGCGCCTGGAAAGAAACCATGGGCACCTCGTTGGGGTCGAGCCAGTTGAGGTCGCCCAACGCACCGCCGAGGTTGATCATGAACTGTACGTCCGAGTTATAGCCCACGTGGTTCGCCATGCACAACTGCAACCCGCTGGGTGCAAAACCGTTGTTGGTGGCATCGGGGTTTCCGTTGACGGACTCGATGACCATGGGAATGCTCGTGCCATTGCCCGGATCGTACCAGAACTTGGAGATGGGCGCACCCTGGTCGTTCAGGATAATGTCGTTGTACCCGTCGATGGTGGCACTGGCGTAGGCGATGTAGCCACCCGTTCCCTCGCCGAACAATCCGATTTTGTTGCCATTGATGCCGTAGGGGTTTCCCTGCTCGGCGATGGACTTGCGGAAGAAGCGCACCGCGGTGCGGCTGTCCTGTACCCCGCGGTATGCCGCGTTGATCAGCTGGTAGGTCCGCTCAGACTGCGTGGCGGCGAGGGGGTTCCAACCGAGGCGGTAATCCACAGATGCAACCACATAACCCATTTTCGCGAAACGCGTGCAGATCTCTACCGCGACCGAGTCCGTCTTGGTTCCCGTAGGACCGCCATTCACGTATACGGGCAGGAAGTTCCCCGTGTGGAAATACAGCAAAAGAGGCCGGTTGGTCTCCGTGTCGCCCGCGGGAGTGTAAATGTCACAAACCAGCGGCTGAGGCGCGGGCGGCTGCCCTTGCAAACCCGGCAACACCGTGATGTTGGTGCCGTACACGACGTTCGATTGTACGTTCACACTGGAGAAAACCTCATCCAGATAACGTACTTGGGACCAGGCAGATGTCGCGCCCAAAAGGAGGGCGACGACCGCAAAAAGGATGCGGTTCATGTGAAAGAGGGTCTTGGTTTGGGCAACAAGGTAGTCAAAAAACCTTAAAATAAATTTCAAACGCCGGATTTATTCGACGAATTCCCTTTCGTCAATCCTTGTGGTTGAGGTCAAAAACCGCGCTCACATACGCCAACCGCCCCACATAAGGACCGCCATATGTCTCGATGTGGATGTTCTGCAGCAGGTTGGAGGCGCCGGCCTTAAACGTGGTCTGGATGGCGTCGATGCGGCAGTTGACCTGCACGTCGAGCAGGTCGTATTGGGGCACGAAGCCCGTGAACTGCGGCGAGCCCTCGAAAAGGAATCCCTGGACCCAGCGGTAGTTGAAGCTGAAGCCCCAGGTGTCCTTGTTGCGCAACTTGTAATCCCGGCCCGTCGCGCCCACGTTGAACTTGTTCGCCGGAGTATTAAAGGCCGGGATGATGGGGTCATCCACGGAGCTGATGAGCTGGTTCCAGGAATAGTTTCCGTTGAGGGTCACGTGGTTGTTCAGGAAATAATTGAGTCCGACAGAGAAGCCTTGGGTTCTGACTACCTCAATGCTGTTCGCCGCATAGCGGTACACATCGAGCGTGCGCGGCAGCTGCTCATCCCCGATGAAATTCGCATCGAGACCGATGTTATAACCGATGAAGTTCTGGTAAATGCTGAAGTAATAGCCCGCATCCACGTAGAGCTTCTCCCCCACCGTCGTGCGGTAGCCTAGCTCGAAGGAGCGCACCTGCTCCGGCCGGATGGGGGCGATGTTGAAGTACTCCAGCGTGTCGCGGTTGAGGCCTATGCTGCCGGAGAAGGAGTCGCTGCTGTTGCGGTAGTTGATGAAACTCTGCACCGTGATGAGGCTGTCCGCGCCCTCGAGGTTGCCCACCAGGGTGGCAGGCCCCACGTCGAGATAGAGGTACTGGTCGGCGAGGGTCGGGTTGCGCAGTGCGGAGCTGAAACTGAACCGGACGAAGTGCCGGGGGTTGGGGGTCCAAACCGCGCTCGCCGCCGGGCTCAGCACCCAGTCGAAGTTTTGGTTCTTGTCCGCCCGCAGCGTCGCCGTCAGAATCACCTCATCCATCAGCACCCGGCGGCTGGCCCCGGCGTACAATCCCAGTTCGCTGTTGGTGATGACGCGCCCGGCCGTGTCGCTGAAGATGGTGCCGTCACTATCGGGCGTGTACCGGCGCAGGTTGCCGCCCACGCGCAGTTCATCCAGCCCGGTGGGGGTAAACTTGTACTCCCCTTGCAGGTGGATCAGGCTGGACCGGTCGTAAAAGCGCGTGCCCTGCTCCGTCTCGTTGTTCTTCGCCGCGGTGATGCGGTCGAAAGCCTCGCGAAACTCCGGGCTGCCGGGTTGAAAATGCCCGAGCGGACTGTCGAGCACATCGGGCAGGTTCGCATTTCCGTTGTGCGTCCATTGCTCCACTTGGCTGTGCCATAAGGCCAAATTCGCCTGGTTCTCCGCATACCACTGGTCGATGGCTCCGGGCGCATAGCCATAGATGGGGAAGCCCAGGACGGGGTCATAGCCGATGAGGCTCTGCGTGGGCCAAGTGGTCGCCACGATGGGGGCGATGGAATCCACCCAGTAGCGGTAATACACCTTGCGCCAGGGGTCGTCCTCCCGGGCCTCGTCCTGCAAGCGCAGCGCGGTGGCGTAGGGGTCGAAGGAGCGGCCGGCATCCTCGCTGGTCCGATAGCCCCGGATGAACCAGGTGTCCTTCTTGCGGAGCTCGACCCGGTGTTGTTGGAAGGAGATGTCCCGCAAGCTGAAGCGGTTGTCGCCCTGATAGACCGTCGTGCCTCGGCCCAGGTTGAACCCGTAGATCAGCTCCGGACTTTCGTAGGTGTCCGCTGGGCGCAGACGCCAAGTACCCACAAACGTGGCCTTCGTGTTCTCCGTGTTGTAGTCCACCAGGTCCACCTCCTTGTACCCCGTGCGGAAGAAGGTGCCCAGGCCGCGGGCGTTGGGGCCGTTGTCCCCAGAGAAGTCAAACAGCGTCGAATACTCGTCGCCGTAGATGTTCACCGCATCGTATCGGCCCGGATTGGTGGCGGGATAGTCCGTGCCGTAGACCGGATCGTAGTTGGTCGCCTCCCAGTCGTACGCGCTGAAGGTGAAGAAGTTGAACTTGTACCCGAAGACCGGGTCGCCCGCCTTGTTCTCGAAGTAATCCGCCCAGCGCACTGCGGCCTCGGCCAGATTGCGCTCGCCGATCTTCGTGGAGACCGTGAGCCCGGGGAACGCGAACGGATCCTTCGTCTCCATGTTGATGACCCCGTTGAATGCCCCGGGACCATAGAAGGCGGAGCTGGCCCCTGCGACGATGTCCACCCGCTTGACATCCAGGTCGGGCGCGCCGAGGAAGTTGCCCAACGAGAAGTTGAGTCCGGGGCTCTGGTTGTCCACCCCGTCGATGAGCTGCAGCGAACGCACCGGCGACGTGGAGTTGAAGCCACGCGTGTTGATGATTTTGAAGCCCAAACTCGCTGACGTCAAATCCACGCCCTTCAAGTTCCCCAACCCCTCATAAAAACTCCCGGTCGGCGCCTCTTTGATGGCCAGCACATCCATCGTCTCCACCGTCAGGGGCGCCTGCTTCTGCTTCTCTGAGATGCGCTCGCCCACGACCTCAGCGGCGTCGATGAGGATTTGGTCCGGCTGAAGCTTCACCTCGATGCGGGCATTGACGTTGTCCACCCGCAGGGACGCGGGCGCAAATCCGATGAAGCTCACCTGGAGCTGCACCGGGAGGGCCTGCACCACCAACCTGAACTGGCCATCGAAGTCCGTGGTCACACCAGTCTGGGTGCCTTGCACCAGCACGTTTGCCGCAAAAATGGGCTCGCCGGAGCTGCCATCCACCACCCGTCCCCGCAAAGTCACCTGCCCCGAGACTCCACCCATCCCCCATGCCCAGAAAAAGAGCAAACTCCCCACAGCCAAGAATGCCTTCATGCGTCGCAGTTTTCAGTTTTCGCGACCGAAGAAAAGAAAAAAAAGTGTTAAACCGATGCGTCGTCGGAGGCGGCTTCGATGAAGACCTCGATTTCGTCCGCCAGCTGCACGGAATCGCCCGCCCGGAGCTTGCGGCGCTTGCGCGACTCGGGCTCCCCGTTGACCGAGACCATGCCCGAGACGACATAATGCTGCGCCTCCCCACCGGTCATGGCGCAGCCGCTGGCCTTGAGCAACTGCAGCAGATCGATGGTCTCGGTCCGCAGGTGAAAAACGCGGCGGGTCATCGGGCCGGGAACCGCGCAGGGTCCGCTTGGTGCATCATCCGGTACACCCGCTCGACGATGTCCTCCACGCTGGGCTTGCTGAAGTAGTCGCCATCCGAGCCGTAAGGCGGCAGGTGGGGGTGGGCGGTCAGGACCTCCGGCGCGGCATCGAGGTGCTTCCAGGCCCCTTGGCCATTGAGCACGGCATCCAGCAAGTACGCAGAAGCTCCGCCCGGCACGTCCTCATCGACGATGAGCAGCCGGTTCGTGCGGGCCACCGATTGCCCCGTGATGCCGGGCCGATCGAAGGGCAACAGCGTCTGCGCATCCACCAGCTCCACCGAGATGCCCAACCGCTCCAGCCGCTCTGCCGCCCGGCTCGCCACATTGAACGTCGAGCCGTAGCTCAACACCGTGACATCCGTCCCCGCCCGGGTGATTTCCGGCACCCCCAACGCCACCCGGTACTGCCCGGGATTGTTGGGCAACCGTTCTTTCGAGCGGTAACCATTGAGGCACTCCACCACCAACGCCGGCTCCTCAGCCGCGAGCAACGTGTTGTACATCCCCGCCGCTTGGGTGAGGTTGCGGGGGACACACACGTACATGCCCCGCAGAGAGGCGATGATGGCGCCCATGGGCGACCCGCTGTGCCAAATCCCCTCCAACCGATGCCCGCGCGTCCGGATGATGACCGGCGCCTTCTGCCCCCCCAGCGAGCGGTACCGCACCGTGGCGAGGTCATCGCGCAGCAACTGCAGGGCGTAGTAGAGGTAGTCCAGGTACTGAATCTCCGCGATGGGCCGGAACCCCCGCATCGCCAATCCGATGCCCTGCCCCACAATCGTGCACTCCCGGATGCCCGTGTCCGCCACGCGCAGTTCGCCGTAGGCCTCCTGCATGCCCTCCATCACCTGGTTCACCCCGCCGATTTTGCCTGTATCCTCCCCGAAGGTGAGCACCTCCGGACGCGTCTTGAACACTTCGAAAAAGTTGCGGTTGAGCACCAGCCGGCCGTCGACCATCGGGGCATCTGCATCGTAAGTCGCTGGAACCGAATCGATGGCCAGGGCGCTGTCGATGCCCTCGCTGTACAAGTGGCTGTTGTACCGGCGGCGGGCCAGCGCTTGATGTTCTTCCATCCACCGGGCCAAACCCCTCCGCGCCTCCCCCTCTCCCGCATCCAGCAGCGCCGTCCGAACGGCGGCGTAGATCTCCGCCCGGCCCGGGTTCATGGCCGCTTTGAGCTCCCCGGCCACCGTCCCGGCGACCGCCGACCCCTCGCGCTCGAGCCCCTGCAGGAGGGCGACGGCCTCGTCCCGCTCCTGGTCGAGCGGCGCCCTGAATTCCTTCCATGCCGCCCGCTGCTCCTCCTTCACCATCGCCTTGGCCTCCTGGGCGATGGCCTCCAGCTCGTCCGCGGTCGCCGCCCCCTCCATCTCGAGGAACAGGCCCATCTGCCGGATGCAGTCATATTCCCGGGCCCATTCGAGCTGCTCCGGCGACTTGTATCGCTCGTGCGACCCCGAGGTGCTGTGCCCCTGGGGCTGCGTCATCTCGTCGACGTGGACCAGCACCGGCACCTGCTCCGCGCGGCAGCGGGCCACGGCCTCCTCGTAGGTGGCCACCAGCGCCGGGTAGTCCCAGCCCTTGACGCGGTAGATGTACATCCCGTTGGTGCCTTCCCGCAATTCGAAGCCGCTCAATGCTTCCGAAATGGAGGACTTCGTCGTCTGGAATTTCTTGGGCACGCTGATGCCCCAACCGTCGTCCCACACGTTGACCAACATGGGCACCTGCAGCACACACGCCGCGTTGATGGTCTCCCAGAACGGGCCTTCGGAGGTGCTGGCGTCGCCGATGGTTCCGATGGCGATTTCATTGCCGCCCCGGGTGTGGAGGGCCTTGATTTGGGCCAAATCCGGCATCGCCCGATACCACTTCGAGGCCTGCGCCAGTCCCAGCAGGCGCGGCATTTGGCCCCCGGTGGGGCTGATGTCCGCGGAGCTGTTGAAGCCGGTGGTTTGGTCCCGCCAGGTGCCGTCGTCGTTCAGAAATCGCGAGGCGAAGTGCCCGCCCATCTGGCGGCCGCCGGCAAAGGGTTCCCGCTCGGGATCGGTCTCGGCGTAGAGGGCCGCGAAGTATTGGCGCACCGTGAGCAGCCCCGTCACGAACATCAGGGTTTGGTCGCGGTAGTAGCCGCTGCGCCAGTCGCCGGGTTGGAGGGCCCGGGCGAGGGCGAGCTGGGCCACCTCTTTGCCGTCGCCGAAGATGCCGAATTTGGCCTTGCCGCCCAACACCTCCTTCCTGCCCAGCAACGACGCTTCTCGGCTGATGCACGCCCAGCGGTAATCCGACAACATCTGGGCCCGGAACTGCTCCAACTGGACCTCGGCCAGCCCCGTGCCTGCGGAGGTGGCCGCGGCGGGGTTCACGGTGGTGCGCTCATTCATGCTGCGAAGTTACGAAACCGCCGCCCCCGCAAGGGCCTGTGCGATTTCGCCGGCCAGCGCAGCGTTTTGCTCGACGAGGGTCAAATTCGCCGCCAAACTCGCCCCCCCCGTCGCCCCCCGCAATGCCGCCAACAGGAAGGGGGTCAGCGCTTTACCGCTCACCCCCCGCCGCCCCGCATCCGCCAGGGCGACCGCGATGGCCCGCTCCATCTCCCCTTCGTCCAGCGCCTCCGACTCCGGCAAGGGCTGGGCCACCAGCACCCCGCCGGTCAGCCCCATCCCCCAGTGCGCCCGCAGAATGTCGGCCACCTCCCTGGGGCTTTCCACCCGGTGCTCCAGGGCGCACCCGCTCCGCCGGGAAAAGAAGGCCGGAAACTCGTCGGTCCGGTACCCGAGCACCGGCACGCCCGCGGTCTCCAGCGCCTCCAGGGTCTTGGGCAGGTCCAGGATGGACTTCGCCCCAGCGCTGACGACCGCCACCGGCGACTGGGCCAGCTCCGGAATGTCCGCCGAGATGTCCCACGTGTCCGCCACGCCCCGGTGCACCCCGCCGATGCCGCCGGTGGCGAAGACCCGGATGCCGGCCGCCCGCGCCCCGATCAGGGTCCCGCTGACCGTCGTCGCCCCCAGCCCCCCCCGCGCCAGCACCACCCCAAAGTCCCGCCGACTCACCTTCGCCACCCCCTTCCCCGCGGCCAGCGCCTCCAGCACCTCCTCGCTCACCCCCACCTGAACCCGTCCCCCCGCCACCGCCACGACGGCCGGCACCGCCCCCGACCTCCTCACGGCTGCGTCCAGGCGATGCGCCACCTCCAAATTCTGCGGGTACGGCAACCCGTGGGAGATGATGGTGGATTCCAGCGCCACGACAGCGGCGCCGCGATCGAGGGCCTCCCGCACCTCCGGGGCGATGGCCCAATGATGAGGGCTCAGCGTTTCCATGCCGGCGCAGCGCTCAGATTTCGTCCGCGTGAATCAACCCCCAAACCGCATCCTTCAAGGCCTGCACCCCCTCCCCGGTCACGGCCGAGAAGAACACGTGCGGCAGGTCCTTCAGCTCCGCGGAGATGGCCTCCTTGAGCTCCTCGTCGAGCAGGTCGCTCTTGGAGATGGACAGCAGGCGCCGCTTGTCCAGCAGCTCGGGGTTGAACTTGCCCAATTCCCCGAGCAGGGTTTCGTAGTCCTGCCGGATGTCCTTGCTGTCCGCCGGCAGGAGAAACAACAGCACAGGATTGCGCTCGATGTGCCGAAGGAACCGGAGTCCCAGGCCCTTGCCCTCCGCCGCGCCCTCGATGATGCCGGGGATGTCCGCCATGACGAAGGAGCGCCCTTCGCGGTAGGACACCATGCCCAGGTTGGGGCGCAGGGTCGTGAAGGGGTAGTCGGCGATCTCCGGCTTGGCGGCGCTGACCGCCGCGAGCAGCGTGGACTTGCCCGCGTTGGGGAAGCCCACCAGTCCCACATCCGCCAACAACTTGAGCTCGAAGATCTTCCACTCCTCGCGGCCCTCCTCGCCGGGTTGGGCGTAGCGCGGGGTTTGGTGGGTGGCGGACTTGAAGTGGTCGTTGCCCATCCCCCCGCGACCGCCGGGGGTGATGATGACGCGCTGGCCGTCTTCGGTGATCTCGCACTGCACCTCGCCCGTCTCTGCGTCCTTGATGACCGTGCCCAGCGGGACTTCGATGACCTCATCCTCACCGTCCGCGCCGTGCATCAGGTTGCCCCGGCCGCAATCCCCCGGGCTCGCAATGACGTGCTTGCGGTACTTCAGGTGAAGCAGGGTCCAGTGGTCCTTGCTCCCCCGCACGATGACATGGCCGCCGCGCCCGCCGTCGCCTCCATCCGGACCGCCCTTGGCGGTGATTTTCGATCGGTGGAAGTGGGCCGAACCCGGCCCCCCATGGCCCGAACGACAACAGATTTTTACGTAGTCAACAAAGTTTTCACTGGCCATTTTCGATGTTCTTCCTTCAGCCGATGGCTTGCACCAAACGCTCGGTAATTTGTTCCAGCGTTCCGACACCATCCACCCCCCGGTACTTGCCCTTCGCGCGGTAGAAATCCGCCACGGGGGCGGTTTCCCGGTTGTACACATCGATGCGCTTCTGGATGACCGCCGGATCGGCGTCGTCCACCCGCCCGCTGGTCTCGGCCCGCTTGAGCAGGCGCGCACGCAGCTCCTCCTCCGGCACTTCGAGGGCCACCATCGCCGTCACCGCCTCCCCCCTCCGGGCCAGAAACGCCTCCAGCGCCAGGGCCTGGGGCTCGGTGCGCGGAAACCCATCGAAAATGAATCCGCGCGCGTGCGGATGCCGATTGACCTCGCCCTCGAGCATGTCAATGGTCACCGAATCCGGAACGAGTTGCCCCGCGTCCATGTACCGTTTCGCCAGCTGACCGAGGGGCGTTTGCTGGGCCAAATTCGCCCGAAAAACATCCCCCGTGCTCAGGTGCACGAGCTGATATCGCTCCACGAGGAAGGTGCTTTGGGTGCCTTTTCCGGCCCCCGGAGGACCAAAGAGGACGATGTGCAGCATCGCTAGGACATTTAGAGAACGGCTGCGAGCAGCCGCCGAAGTGAAACAGCAAAAGACAGCCCGCAAAGATACGCCAGAACCCCCGACGAAGGGACTGCGCTTCCTACCTTTGGGGCATGAAATACGACGTCATTGTACTGGGCAGTGGCCCCGGAGGCTATGTGGCAGCCATCCGCGCCAGCCAACTGGGACTGAAAACCGCCGTGGTGGAGCGCGAGGCGCTCGGGGGCATCTGCCTCAACTGGGGCTGCATTCCGACCAAGGCCCTGTTGAAGAGTGCGAACGTTTTTTCGTACCTCCAGCACGCCTCGGATTACGGCATCCAGGTCGGCGAGGCGAAGGTGGACTTCACGGGCATGGTCAAGCGCAGCCGCGGTGTGGCAGAGGGCATGTCCTCCGGCGTGAAGTTCCTCATGAAGAAGAACAAGATCGACGTCATCATGGGCACGGGCACGCTCCTGCCCGGGCGGCAGCTGTCTGTGGAGGCAGCGGATGGCACGAAGTCGACGCTGTCAGCAGACCATATTCTCATCGCGACGGGTGCACGGAGCCGGTCGCTGCCCAACCTGCCGCAGGATGGAAAGCGGGTGATTGGGTATCGGGAGGCGATGAGTTTGGCCTCCCAACCCCAGCGCATGGTCGTGGTGGGAAGCGGCGCCATCGGGGTGGAATTCGCCTACTTCTACCAGAGCATCGGCACGCAGGTGACCATCATCGAGTACCAGGACCGCATCGTTCCGGTCGAAGACGCCGAGGTGAGCAAGCAGCTCGAGCGCTCGTTCAAGAAAATCGGCATCGACATCCGCACCCAATCGGAGGTGCTGCGCGTGGACACGTCCGGCAAGGAGAACATCGTGACGGTGAAGTCCGCCAAAGGCGAAGAAACCATCGCATGTGACGTGGTGCTCAGCGCGGCGGGTGTCGTCTCCAACCTGGAGAATATCGGACTGGAAGCGGTGGGCATCGCCACGGACAAGGGGAAGATCCTGGTCGACGAATTCTACCGCACCAACATCCCAGGCTACTACGCCATCGGGGACTGTGTGCCCGGACCGGCGCTCGCCCACGTGGCCAGTGCGGAGGGCATCACCTGCGTCGAGAAAATCGCCGGCCACCACCCGGAGCCCATCGACTACGGCAACATCCCCGGCTGCACCTACTGCTTCCCCGAGGTGGCCAGTGTGGGCATGACGGAGGAAGCCGCCAAGGCCGCGGGTTATGAGATCAAGGTGGGCAAGTTCCCCTTCAGCGCTTCGGGCAAGGCGAGCGCTTCGGGTCACAAGGATGGCTTCGTAAAGCTCATCTTCGACGCGAAGTACGGCGAGCTGCTCGGCGGGCACATGATCGGGGCGAATGTCACGGAAATGGTGGCCGAGTTGGTGGCGCTGCGCAAGCTCGAGACCACCGGACACGAGCTCATCAAGACGATCCACCCGCACCCCACGCTCAGCGAGGCGGTGATGGAAGCGGCGGCGGCGGCGTACGACGAGGTCATCCACCTCTGACCGGTGCGCAGGCAGAAGCTGGGGTTGTGGGTAGCGCTCTGGGCAGGGCTGGTGCCGGCGCTGTGGGCGCAACCGACGTACCAGACGGTGGGGTTTCGCACCGTCAATCAGGTGCAGAACCTGGCGAATGCCTACGGGTTGCCGTCGTTTCTGTTCGCGCCGCAGTCGGGGGTGCGGGCGTACCGCATGAGCTATACGATGCCGTTTTTGGGGGAGGAGGTGCTGGTGAGCGGGGCGGTTTTTGAGCCGACGGATTTGGATCCGGGTTGCGCGCTGCCGGTTCACATCTATATGCACGGGACGGTGTTTGAACGGGATGACGTGCCGTCTTTCCTCAACGGCGAGGGGAACCTCGGTTTTCTGATGGCCTCGCTGGGGTTCACGGTGCTGATGCCGGATTACGTGGGGCTGGGCATCGATGACCAGCACCTGCACCCGTACGTGCACGCCCAGAGCGAAGCGGATGCGGGCGCGTACATGATCGCCGCCCTGCACGAGGCGCCGGAGGCAAATCCCTCGGGCAACCTGCACGACGCCACGCAACTCTTCGTCTCGGGGTACTCGCAGGGCGGCCACGCCGCCATGGCCCTTCACCGCACCCTGCAGGAGGATTGGCCCCAGTACCCGGTGACTGCGGCGGCGCCCCAGTCCGGGCCGTACGACATTTCAGGCACGCAGTTTCCGTGGACCTTCGCGTCGGAGAGCTATTCGAACCCGGCTTATTTGGCCTACGTGGCGCTCGCCTGGCAATCCATCTACGGCGACCTGTACACGGAGCTCACGGACTACTTTCAAGAGCCGTACGCGTCCCTGCTGCCGGGGCTTTTCGATGGCCAAACCTCCGCCAACACCATCAACAACGCCCTGCCCGCGCTGACCGCGGACTTCGCGCAACCGGGCCTGCTGGAGGCTTTGCTCGCCCCCGGAAGCCCGTTTCTGGCGGCCGCCCAGGACAACGACACGTACGACTGGGTGCCCGAGGCGCCCGTCAAGCTGTACTACTGCACCGAGGATGAGCAGGTATACTACGCCAACGCAGAATTCGCCCATGCCCACATGACGGGCGCAGGGGCGCAGGAGGTGTCGTTGGTGGATTTGGGGGCTTTCGATCACGGCGACTGTGCGGGGCAGGCGATCTTCGGGGCGACGCTCTGGTTTTCGCAGCTCGCGGCGACCTGCGGGCCGGAGACGGTGGCGGTCGCCGAGCTTGACGGCTCAGCGCCCGAGGCCAGCAGCGGGGCGTGGAGGCTGGTGCCCAACCCCGCGCAGGGGGGGACGGAGTTGCGCCCCATGCGGGGAGTGGGCGGCGCGCAGGAAGTGGGATGGACGGTTTGGGCGGCGGATGGCCGCCGGGCCGCAGCGGGGCATGGACGCCACATCCCGCTCGGGCAATGCGCCCCGGGATTGTACGTGGTGACGCTCTCTGACGGGTCGGCGCTGCGGCTTTCGGTGCGCTAAGTCAGGGTCTGTCGCCTTCCCCGCGCCTTCCCCGTGCCTTCCTGTCGCCTTCCCCGCACCTTCAGCGCCTTCAGCGCCGGACGGTAACGTGCAGGCACTGGCCCTCCGGAATCACGAGGATGCGGCCGGCCTCCTGAAAGCGCTCGAGCACCTTTTGGGCCGCAAGCGTCGGCAACGAACAGTCGGAGCGGTTGTCGGGGCGATCGAGAAAGGCGATGTCGAAAGAGGCGCCGTAGCTGTGGGTGCTCTCACGATCGATGGCATTGTAATTCTGACGGGTCAGGCGCTTCTGTTGCTCGGCCGTTCGCGTGAGGGAGGTGACCCGCATCCGGGTGCCTGCGGAAGGCGTCCCTTCGAGCTCATCGGCAAAGGCGTTCCCGATTTCGATCAGCAGCTGATGGGCCTCGGGAAGCAACCGGGGATGGCTGTGGCTCAACGGGGGGATGTGGAATCCCCGGCCGCTCGTGACTTCCACCAGGCGGCCTCGGCGGGCGCCGGCGTCCAATTCCCGATCGGAACGGATGAAGAAGGAATTGGGGAGGTTGCGTGCGGTGGCCCGGTGGTTGTCGTAGGGGTTGTGGTCGAGCTTCACCTGATGCCGGTTGCAGCTGCAGGGCTTGATCTCCTCCGCCGGCGGGGCATCTGGCGCCACTGGCTCGGTAGAGGGGGGCGGGGATTGGGGTTGCGACTCCGCGGCGGAGGCATCTGCGGCCATCGCCTCCCAGTCCCACTCCACCTCGCCCCGTCCGTCTGGATGCGTCAAGATCACCGGCGCCGCCGCCTCGGCGTCCGGAACGGGGCTGACCCAGGAGACCAGGGAGAACCCGCCCCAACCCAGCAGCGCCAATACCCAGGCGATTCGGTCCCAACGGTACCGCTTCCAATTTCGAATCATTTTTGCAAGGTCCGACCCGAACGTGGCTTACCTCGGGGCGGGCGGCGTTTTTTTCCACGAAAACGAGGTGGAAAACTGGGGGCCGTGGCGAAACGATTTGGCCTGAACTTCGTAGAAAATGGCCATGGAGAAAATAGGTTTTGGCGCGAAGGTGGTGCATCCCTCCTTCGGTGAAGGCGTCATTTTCGGCGCGGAGGGCGATTTCTGGCGCGTGTTCTTCAAGGACCGCGGCGAGAAGGAAATCGCGAAGAATTTTGTCGGTTTCGAAGTGAAGGAAGGGGCGACGATGGAAACCCCGGAGCCCGATCTGAGCGACATCGTCACGGCGGTGACCCACGTCTTCGAGGAGTACATCGACGTCCTGCGGAAGAATGAGCCCGATCCGGTCGCGCTTGCGGACAAGTGGGACGGCGGCATGATGCTGCTCCAGCCCGAGGACACCTCCCTCAAGCCCAAGGAGATTCCCATCGATACGTTTTTCCATAAGATCGTCATGGCCCGGGACCGGATGCGGGTGCTGGAGGCGAAGATCAATGCCCACGAAGGCCTCAGCGACGCGGACAAGGTGGAACTGCAGCAGTACATCACGCGGATCTACGGCAGCTTCACCACCTTCAACGTGCTCTTCAAGTACAAGGAGGACTGGTTTGTGGGCGAAAAGAAAGACTGAAGCCGGCGGGCACGGGAAGTGGTGAAGCGCAGGCCGCGCCTTAAATTGGCGGCATGTCACACGCGCCGCACTCCTCTGCCTTCGAACGATTTAAGCTCCTCTTGGGGCCGGGCATCCTGTTCGCATCCACCGCCATCGGCGTCAGCCATCTGGTGCAGTCGACCCGGGCGGGGGCGGATTACGGCTGGGGGCTGGTGGGCGCCATCGTCCTGGCGAACGTGGCGAAGTATCCTTTTTTCGAGTT
>JBEEPJ010000010.1:0-21574 GCA_041191165.1 Bacteroidota bacterium
TTTTGGGCGCTCGAAGGATTCAGAACCAGCGCCCATTACGATGTGCAGATCCAGGGCTGGATGGCACGCGAATTGGAGCGACCTCCCTTGGAACGCCTCTTGTTGAGCATTCCCCAAGCCAGCGACCTGCGGTATGGCGAAAACCCCCATCAAGCGGGAAGATTCTTCGGTCCGCTCTCGGATTGTTTGGAAACTTTGCACGGCAAGGCGCTGTCCTACAATAACTTACTCGACGTGGACGCAGCCATCTCGCTCATTTCTGAATTTCAAGACGGCGGCCCCACCTTCGCCATCCTCAAGCACAACAATGCCTGCGGGTGCGCCACGCGCCCCACGCTCGCAGAGGCCTTCACCGCCGCTTTGGAGACGGACCCCGTGTCCGCCTTTGGCGGCGTGCTCATCGCGAACGCCCCGATCGACGGCGCGACGGCGGCGGCCATGGCGGAGCTGTTTTCCGAAGTCGTCATCGCCCCGGACTTCACGCCCGAAGCCCTGGACATCCTGACCCAGAAGAAAAACCGGATCCTGCTCCGCCACCAGCCCCAGCCGGCCCCCACGTCCCTGGTCCGGTCCGCCATCAACGGCTACCTCGTCCAAACCCCGGACCGCACCACCGAATCCGCAACCGACCTGACGTGCGTGACGGCCGCCGCCGCCCCCCCCGAGGCCATCGCCGACGCCCTCTTCGCCCTGAAAGTGGCCAAGCATACCCGATCCAACACCATCGTGCTGGCGAAGGATGGTCGGCTCCTGGCCAGCGGCACCGGCCAAACCTCCCGGGTCGACGCCCTACGCCAGGCCATCGAGAAGGCGCGGAGCTTCGGGTTTGGCCTGCAAAATGCCACCCTCGCCTCCGACGCCTTCTTCCCCTTCCCCGACTGCGTGGAAATCGCCGGCGAAGCGGGCATCACCACCGTCATTCAACCTGGCGGTTCCATCAAAGACGACCTGAGCATCGCCGCCTGCGACGCGCGGGGAATGGCCATGTATACAACGGGGATTCGCCATTTTAAACACTGAAGAAATCAATGAATTGGGGGCATCATTCGCCTCCCTCCCGTGTGTATCTTTGACCGCTTCTCACGCTCTGGTCAAACCCTCGATTCACCCGCCCATGGGCCTGTTCAACTTCTTCATGCAGGAAATCGCCATCGACCTGGGAACGGCGAATACCATCATTTACTTCCAGGACAAGGTGGTGGTCGACCAGCCCTCCATCGTGGCAAAAGACCGGACCACCAACAAAACCGTGGCCATCGGGCACCAAGCCCAGCAGATGCACGGGAAAACGCACAAGAACATCGAGACCATTCGGCCCCTGAAAGACGGAGTCATCGCAGACTTTCAGGCGGCGGAGGAGATGATCAAGGGCCTGATCAAGATGATCAACCCCGGCAAGCGACTCTTCCAACCCTCGCTGCGGATGGTGATTTGCATCCCCTCGGGCATCACGGAGGTGGAGAAACGGGCGGTCAAGGACAGCGCGGAGCACGCCGGAGGCAAAGACGTGTACCTCATCCACGAGCCCATGGCGGCGGCCATCGGCATCGGAATCAATGTGGAAGAGCCCATGGGCAACATGATCATCGACATCGGAGGGGGCACCTCCGAAATCGCCGTGATTGCGCTCGGGGGCATCGTAACCGACAAGAACATCCGGGTGGCTGGCGATGAGTTCACCTCCGACATCGAGGAATACATGCGCCGGCAGCATAACATCCTCATCGGCGAACGCACGGCGGAGCAAATCAAGATTGAAGTGGGCGCCGCCATCTCCGAATTGGACAATCCGCCGCCTGATTATCCGGTGCGCGGACGCGACCTCATGACGGGCATTCCCAAGGAGATTCTCGTCTCCTACCACGAGATCGCGGAGGCGCTCGACAAGAGCATCGGCAAAATCGAAGAGGCCATCCACGCTGCGCTGGAGCAAACCCCGCCCGAGCTCTCCGCCGACATCTACAGGACGGGAATTTACCTCGCGGGGGGAGGCGCTTTGCTGCGGGGTTTGGACAAGCGGATTTCCATGAAGACCAAACTCCCGGTCCACATCGCCGACGATCCGTTGCACGCGGTGGCGAAAGGAACGGCCATCGCCCTGCGGAACATTGACAAATACCCGTTCTTGATGCGGGACTGAGGTTCCTGATGACATGCGCAATCTCTGGCTTCTCCTGCTGCGGAACCACACTTTTTTGCTCTTCGTGGTCGCCGAGGTGGCCGCGTTGGGATGGGTGAGTGCCAGCCATGCGTACCCCAGGGGCCATTGGATTCGGTTGGGGCTGCGCTTCTCCGGAACTTGGGGTGCTTGGGTCACGCAGTTCGAGGAGATCGGCCGGTTGTCGGACTCGAACGAGATGTTGCTCGCCGAGAATGCTGCCCTGCGGGAAAAACTGCTCACCTACGAATGGGCGCATCGAAGGCAATCGGATGCGGACTCGGTCGCGGTCCGGTCTTACCCGGTCTCGGATACCACCCAAGCCGCCCATCGGGTGCAGGTCCGTCCCGCGTCGGTGTTGCGGGCGACTTGGAACCGTTCTTCCAACGTCTTCGTGTTGGACCGCGGCAGCAAGGATGGCATCCTTCCCGAGTCAGGGGTCATCGCAGACGGTTGCGCCATGGGGCGGGTGGTCGAGGTGGCCGAGGAATTCACCTTGGTATTGCCCCTCATCCATACGGAGTTGGAATGGAGCGCGCGGGTCAAGCGCAAGGGACCTGTGGCACGACTGGTTTGGGATGGCAAAAACCCGATGGAAGGTCAGCTGCTCGATGTCCCGCGCAGCACGGTACTGGCGGTGGGAGACACCATCTGGACGACCGGCCTGCAAGACATGTTCCCCGCCGGGATTCCCATGGCGCGGGTTTCGTCCTTCGAATTGCCCGAGGCCAGTGAATTTTACGACGTGACGGTGGCATTCGCGGCCGATTTCAGGCAACTGCGGTACGTGGAGGTGATCCATTCAGGCCCGCAAGCCACAGCCGAGCAATGGACCGAGCAACTGCCATGAGGCAAGCGCCATGAGAGGATTCTTCGCCCAACCCCTGCTCCGCTGGTTGCTCGCCGTAACCCTGCACATCCTCCTGTTCCAGCACCTGACCTGGGGGAATGGATGGTGGATGCCGTCCATGCACTTGTACGGACTGGTCATGTTGCCCCTCACCTGGCGCCCTTTGACCTACCTCATCGCGGCGGGGATGACAGGATGGATCATCGACCTCGCCACGCTGGGCGGCGGACTGCACACCGCGGCAGCGCTGCTGATGGGTTGGCTGCACCCGCACATCATTCGGTTGTTCGCACCACGTGAGGGGCACGAAAAAGGCGCAGAACCCCATTTGCAGACCTTGGGAGCAGCCTGGTTTGCGGCGCACACGGCCCTGCTCATCGGCGTGTTTCACATCACCCTTTTTGCCTTGGAATCAGGGCGTTGGGGCCTGTTGCCAGTGAATTTGGCCAAGGCCATGACCTCCACCTTGCTCACCTGGGTGCTCTTCATCGGCATCCACCTGTTGTTCGCCGCTCCGGCCCGACGCAGATGAACACCTCCGATCGCTCCGGCGTCATCGCCGCCATCTTCACCTTCATGGCCCTGGTCTTTGTGCTTCGCTTAGGCCAAATCCAACTCACCACTTCCGAATGGCGGGACTATGCCGCACGACTGACGGAGGAGCGCGAACCCGTCATGGCTTCCCGCGGCCTGGTCTACGACCGCAATGGGGAACTCGTCGTTTCCAATGTGGCCTGTTACGACTTGATGTTCACCCCGCGCATGGCGCGCAACCGGATTGACACCCTGGGGCTGGCCCGCCTCCTGGGTTGGGAACCGGAGCGGCTCATCGCAGAGATGGACAAGGCGCGGGTGTATTCCTGGTACCGCCCCTCCATCATCATGCGCCAACTCCCGCCCGAGGAATATGCCCGCATTTCCGGGGAACTCTGGCGCTTTCCTGGCACTTGGGCGAAAACGAGGTCCATCCGGTCGAATTTGGAGGGTTTGGCCACCCACCTCATCGGAGAATACAGCGAAACGACCCCGAAAGACCTGGAGGCAGACCCCTTCTACACGCTGGGTGATTTCAAGGGAAAGTCCGGTCTAGAGGGCGTCTGGGAGACCCAACTCCGCGGCAAGAAGGGCGTGCGATTTCACATGGTGGACGTGCGCAACAACTATCAGCAACCGCTCTCCGAGGGCCGAATGGATACGCTGGCGATTGCGGGGGACGATATGGTCCTGACCATCGATCGCGAATTGCAGCGGTATGCCCAGCGGTTGATGCAGGGCAAACGCGGCAGTGTGGTGGCCATCGAGCCCGCGACTGGCGAGGTGCTCGTCCTGGTGAGTTCGCCGGATTACGATCCTGACTTGCTCGTGGGCCCGGGCCGAGCCCGCAATTATGACAGCTTGCTCAAGCACCCCGGGAAACCCCTTTTCAACCGGGCCCTGCGCGGGACGTACCGCCCGGGTTCGATTTTCAAAATGATCCAAGGGCTCGTGGCCTTGGAACAGGGGGTGATTCAAGAGGACTCCCGCATCTACTGCAACCGAGGCATCATCGGTTGCCATGGCTCGCACACCCAGGACAACCTCAACGAGGCCATCATCCACTCGTGCAACCCGTATTTCCACGAGGTCATGCGCCGGATGATTCAGACGCCCCGAACGGGAAGCCATTTCGAAGATGCCGCACAGGGTTTGGCGATTTGGACCGAACGGGTCAAGGCCTTCGGCTTGGGAACGGACCTCGGTGGAAACCTACCGGGGGCCAAGTCGGGATTTGTACCCGACACGACGTTCTTCAACCGGGTGTATGGGAAGAAACGCTGGGCTTACTCCACCATTTACTCGCTCTCCATCGGTGAAGGGGAGCTGCTGGTCACCCCCCTCCAAATGGCGAACATCGCAGCAGCCATCGGCAACCGGGGCTGGTACCGCACGCCACACGCCATCCGGAATCTCGGGGGAAAGGGCAAGCCGCCCGGCAGCGACCAGCGCATCGAGACCGGGGTTCCCTCGGAGCGATTTGCACCCATCGTAGCCGCCATGGAAGCCGTAGTAGCTGCACCAGATGGAACGGGAAAGCGGGCTCAGATCGAGGGTTTGACCGTATGTGGAAAGACCGGTACCGTTCAGAATGACCCGGATTTGGAACACTCGGTGTTCATGGCTTTTGCACCTTGCGTCAATCCCCAAATCGCCATCAGCGTCTACGTGGAGAACGCGGGATTCGGAGGAACCTGGGCCGCACCCCTTGCCGCGCTCATCATCGAGAAACATGTGCTGGAGCGGGACTCAACGGCCTATCCCGATCGCGAACAGCGCATCCTCGAAGCCAAGGATCCTTTTCCCCGACACGATTAACCATGCGCCGTCAAGTCACGATCATCGAGCGAATCGACTGGATTACGGTGGGCATCTTGGCCCTATTGGCCTTCGTCGGTTGGATCAATGTCTCCAGTGCCACAGCCACTGCGGAATCCGTGGAATGGTATTCGCTCGCCGGAAAACAGGGGAAGCAATTGATGTGGTTGGGCATCTGTTCCCTCGTAGCCATCGCCGTACTCAACATCGAGGGCGAGTTTTTTATTCGCACTTCCCTTCTGTATTATCTGTTCACCGTGCTCATGCTCATCGCCGTGCTGGCCGTGGGGAAGAAAGTGGGGGGGGCTCGGGCGTGGTTTGGGGTGGGGACATTTGGGATTCAACCCAGTGAGTTTGCCAAATCCGGAACAGCACTCGCCCTGGCCTGGCTGCTGAGTCGAAGTGACGGAAAACTTCGCGACCTCCCCACCCGCTTCAAGTCCCTCGGGCTCATCGCGCTGCCGGTCGGGTTGATTCTCCTCCAACCGGATGCCGGAACCGTGCTGGTCTTCGGCGGATTTATTTTTCCGCTCTACCGGGAGGGATTGTCGGGCAACGTGCTGATTTTCGTTTTTTCGGCCCTGGTACTCTCCATCGCCAGCATCTTGACCGGGGCCAGTGAGGTGGTCTATCCCGTGTTGGGCTCGGGCTCCGGCATCTACCTGCTCTGGGCCATCCTCGCTGGATTGGGCGGAACTGCAGCTGCATTGGTCGTACGCAACACGGTGCCTCGCGAACGCGCCAGGGTACGATGGATCGCCTGGGGGAGTTGTGCAGCCAGCCTGGCCTTCTCCGTGGGAATTCACTGGGGATTGGAATCGGTCCTCCAACCCCACCAACGCGAGCGCATCCACGTCTTGTTCGGATTGGATGTGGGCAACCCGGACGCCGATTACAACATTCGACACGCAAAAGCTGCCATCGGTTCGGGGGGATGGGTGGGCAAGGGTTACATGCAGGGGCCCATGACCGCGTACGAATTCGTACCGGAGCAAGAGACGGACTTCATCTTTTGCACGATTGGGGAGGAGTGGGGATTCCTGGGGTCTTCGGTCGTCGTCCTCCTTTTTTGGGGACTGCTGATTCGACTCATTCAAATCGCGGAAAGGCAGCGGTCCCATTTCACGAGAATCTACGCGTACAGCGTGGCCAGCATCCTGTTCATGCACTTCCTCATCAACATAGGTATGGTGCTCGGTCTGGCTCCCGTCATCGGAATTCCCCTGCCCTTGTTCAGCTACGGCGGCTCCTCTGTCTTGGGCTTTACCGTTCTGGTGTTCATCCTGCTCCGTTTGGACGCAGAACGTTTCACAGTCCTTCGATAGTCCCCAGCCGGTACCTTCGGTGTTCGCTTAATCCTTCGCCCACCTTTTTTTCATCCGACTGCAACCTTTACCTGTCCGCTGCCGTAAACGCAGCCGTGGATTGGTTGGTTTGTTTTAAGCGCGCATCTGCCCCCGGGCCGGTGCGCGCTTCTCGTTTCAGAGACCCAAGAGCACTTCCGCGGGATCCTTGCCCGCGAACAGCAGGCGCTCAGGTTGCTCGAGCAGCTGCTTCACCAGGAACAAGAAGCCCACGCTTTCCTTCCCGTCGATGATGCGGTGGTCATAGCTCAGCGCAACATACATGATGGGGCGAATCTCTACCTTTCCATCGACCGCCACGGGTCGATCCACGACATTATGCATGCCTAAGATGGCACTCTGAGGCGGATTGATGATGGGCGTGGAGAGCATGGAGCCAAAGACGCCGCCGTTCGTGATGGTGAACGTGCCTCCCTGCATTTCCTCAATCGACAATTGACCATCCCGCGCGCGCAGGGCCAGCCGCTTGATTTCGGCCTCGATTTGGGCCAAGCTCATGCCCTCCGCATTGCGAATCACGGGCACCATTAGTCCCTTGGGTGAGCTGACGGCGATTCCGATGTCCGCGTAGGAAGGAATCACCATTTCCTTGTCCTCGATCATGGCATTCACCGCGGGGAACTGGGCAATGGCAGTGGTCACGGCCTTCGTGAAGAATCCCATGAACCCCATATTCACTCCGTGTTGCTCCTTGAAAACGTCCTTGTACTTGGCCCGCAAATCCATGATGGGCTTCATGTCCACCTCGTTGAAGGTCGTCAGCATGGCCGTCTCATTCTTTACAGCGACCAAACGCTCGGCCACCTTGCGGCGCAGCATAGACATCTTTTCCCGCTTGACCTCCCGGCTTCCCCCGAAAGCAGGGGTGGCAGGCGCCGCAAATCCTGAAGCCAAGTGCGCGGTAACATCCTGTGGCAGAATACGCCCGTCCCGTCCTGTTCCCACGACAGCACCGGCGGGAATCTGATGGTCTGCCATTTGCTTGCGGGCGGCAGGCGAAGGATGGCCTGCGGCATGCGAAAGCGGCTGGGATGCTGAAACGGGTGCAGGGGCCGAAACGGCTTGGGCCGGAACCGCCACTGGCGCGGGGGCTGGCGCCGGAGCAGCGGATGGCTTAGGCGCCGCCGGGGCGGAAGCGCCCGCCGGGCGGGCAGCGTCGGTGTCGATCAAGCATACCACCGCCCCCACCGCAACTGTATCTCCCTCGGCCGCCTTCAGCGTGATCACCCCCGACATTTCGGCGGGCAACTCCAGGGTGGCCTTGTCGGAGTCCACTTCCGCGATCGCTTGGTCTTTCTCGACATAATCGCCGTCAGACACCAACCAGGAGGCGATTTCAACTTCGCTGATGGACTCCCCGGGGCTGGGGACTTTCATTTCGAGAATGGGCATAGCAAGGGGAATGAAATTCGATCGAAAGTTCTAACGCTGCGATTTCGCCGCAAGTTCGTTCATTTTGGGCAAGCGTTACGCCGTATGCAACACGCCTGCCGCATGCTGAACAAAAACCGCATCGATGACGGCCTTCTGACGAATGGCATAAATCGCCGGGGAACCCGTGTCCGGGCTGGCCCCCATCGGACGCGTGATGGGCGTGAGTGAAGCCCAGCGGAAGTGCTGCAGCAGGAAACTCCACGCCCCCATGTTGGCCGGCTCCTCCTGCACCCACAGACAGCGCACATCCGCGGGGTAAGATGCGAGCAAGGCCTCGATTTCTGCGGCGGGAAGCGGATGGATTTGTTCCAATCGCACCAAGGCCAAATCCGCCATTCGCTGCCCCTCAACCTCCAAGGCCTCGAGACGCTCCAACAGCTCGTAATAGATTTTGCCGGTGCACCAAACCAACGTCCGCACCCCATCGCGCGCCCCTTTCGTGGACATGCGCGGATCGTCCAGCACCGCCCGGAAGCCCCCCTGCGCCATTTCCTGCAACGAAGACACCGCGCGCGGGTACCGGAGCAGCTTCTTGGGGGTGAACACCACGAGCGGCTTGCGGAACGTCCGCTTTACCTGACGGCGGAGCAGATGGAAATAATTCGCAGGCTCCGTGACATTGCAAACGAAGAAGTTGTCTCCGCTGCCCAGCTGCAAAAAGCGCTCCATCCGCCCGGAACTGTGCTCTGAGCCCATGCCCTCATATCCGTGGGGCAGCAACAACGTCAGGCCGTTCATCGTCTTCCACTTGTCCTCCGCTGCGGACAGGAACTGGTCGAAGAGGATTTGGGCTCCGTTGTTGAAGTCTCCAAACTGGGCCTCCCAAATGGTCAGGCCCTCTGGCCGGGCGAAGGCATATCCGTAATCGAAGCTGCACACCGCATACTCGCTCAGGAGCGAGTTGTAAATCTGAAAGCGGGCCTGGCCCGGCCGCAGGTCATTGAGGGGTACAATCTCCTCCTCGGTGTCCTCCGTCTTGACCACCGCGTGCCGATGCGAGAATGTGCCGCGCTCCACGTCCTGACCGCTGATGCGCACCGGGTGCCCCTCATCGAGCAACGTCGCGTACGCCAGAAGTTCGCCCATCGCCCAGTCCAACTGGTCCGATTCCAGCATCGCCAGCCGGTCCTGCATCAGTTTTGCCACCTTGCGGAAATACTTCTTCCCTTGGGGGAGGGTGTTGAATTTGCGTGCCAAACCCAGCAGTCGATCCCGCTCCACCCCCGTTTCTGGGGAGACGTTCAAGTTCGCCTCCGTCGCGGGTTGGTAGCCCTCCCACAACTCGGCGAGAAAGTCCTCGACAATCACGCAATCCTGGTTGCGGGCGTGCTCAAAGCCCGATTCCATGGAAGCCACCAATTCCGACTTGACGGCCTCCAGCTCCGCTGCCGTCAACGCCCCTTCGCCCATCAATTTCTGGGCGTAAATCTCCATGGCATTGGGGTGAGCGGCGATGGCATCGTAGAGCCGGGGCTGGGTAAACTTGGGCTCGTCCCCCTCATTGTGGCCGTACTTGCGGTAACCCAGCAGGTCGATGAAGACATCTTTTTGCCAGGTTTGGCGGTAATGCAGTGCGATGCGCATGACCTGGACCACCGCTTCGGCATCATCGGCATTGACGTGGAAGATGAGCGATTGCGTCACCTTCGCCACATCGGTGCAATACGTGGAGGTTCGGCCATCGAGGTAATTCGTGGTGAAGCCCACCTGATTGTTCACCACGACATGCACGGTGCCGCCGACGTGATATCCATCCAAACCGGCCATTTGGGCCACTTCGTAAACCACGCCTTGACCGGAAATGGCCGCATCCCCGTGGATGAGAATCGGCAGCACAGATAGCGCGCCTCCAGGGAGCGCGTCGATGCGCGCCCGGGCCAGGCCTTCCACCACAGGACCTACCGCCTCGAGGTGGGAGGGGTTGGGCGCCAAGGTGATATGCACCTTCTCCCCGGAATCAGCCACTTGTTCCCGCGAGTAACCCAGGTGGTACTTCACGTCTCCGTCGAAGTCCAAATCCTCATAAGCCTTCCCCTCGAATTCGCAGAAAATCTGGGCATAGGGTTTTCCCAAGATGTGGGCCAGCGTGGACAGTCGGCCCCGGTGGGCCATCCCGATCACCACCTCCCGCACGCCTTTGCGCGTGCCCTCCTCGATGATGGCATCGAGGGCCGCAATCAAGGACTCGCCGCCCTCGAGCGAGAAGCGCTTTTGGCCTACGAATTTCTTCTGCAAAAACTCCTCGAACAGCGTGGCTTGGGCGAGTTTTTTGAGGATCTGGCGGCGGTCCGCTGCGGTGATGGCCGGTCGGTTTTCCAACTCGATGCGCTCCCGAATCCAGGCCAGGCGCTCCGGCTCCCGGATGTACATGTACTCGATTCCGATGCTCCGGCAGTAGGTGTCTTCCAAATGGGCGACGATGGCCCGCAGGGTGGCGGCTCCCAGCCCCACTTCACTGCCGGCTTCGAAAACCACATCCAAGTCCGACGTCTCCAACCCGAAGTGCTCCAGGTCGAGGTTGGGGGTATAGGTTCGGCGCGCCCGGACGGGGTTCGTCTGCGTGAACAAGTGCCCCCGCGTCCGGTACCCATGGATGAGGTTCACCACCCGGAACTCCTTCGGGGCCAGCGTATCGCTTCCGCCCTTGCGCCCGTTTTCGCCATACTGTTCCAGGGCCAAATCAAACCCCTTGAAAAACAGCTGCCAGCTGGAATCCACAGACTTGGGGTCCGCGAGATATTGCCGATAAAGGGCATCGAGGGCCTGGGGCTCTGCTTGGCTCAAAAACGCAAGTGGATCCATCGCGAAGGGGGGGATTTTCGAGGTTCAAAGATACAATGCGTAGAAACGAGGGAAGCATGCGAAAGTTTCACAATGCCTCGGGACCGCGCAGGGGGTTGGGTGCGGGGGGCTCGGAAGCGCGGGGCCGGTGTGGCGGCAGGAATGGCAGCCGGAGCTGATATCCGACGTGGTGGGACTTTTCGGGATCGGCGATGTCCAGCCCGTATCGAATGGCCCCTGGATCCCCTTTCACATAGGTCCCCAACAACCGATCCCAAATCGACAGCATATTGCCCAGGTTCTTGTCCGTCCACGGGGCCTGCTCATGGTGATGGAACTTGTGCATCGCCGGGGTCACCAACACCCAGCCCAGCACGTTTTCCAGTCGCGCCGGCAAGCGCAGGTCCGCATGGGTCCAGTAGGTGAACAACACAGTGAGGATGCGGTAACTGACGTACACCCCCATCGGCGCCCCGGTCAACAGAATGGCCAGCAGCGCGAAAGTCTCGCGGAAAGCGAAGTCCAGCGGGTGGTGGCGGGTGCCTGTGGTGGCATCGACGTGCAGGTCGCTGTGGTGCACGCGGTGCAGGCGCCACAGGGCCGGAATGTGGTGGAGCAGGGCATGTGCGAGGTATTGACCGATGAGATCCAGCAAGGCCAAACCCATCAGCCACCTCACCCCCACCGACCCCCCCACCCAGTACCACAGCCCCCACTCCTCCCGGGCGACCCACGCGAACAGACCTACGGTCGCCGCCCCGAAGAGGGAATGGATGGCCAGCGTCGTGCCCAGCAGGGTGAGGTTGACCCGCCAGTGGCCGCGCCAGTGGCGGTGAATTTGGGGCCGGCCGGGCTCGGGCGTCCGCGACGCCGCTGGCCACAGGGCCCCGAGGCCCTGCCCCGCCGCCAGGCAGGCCAGCACCCAACCGAGCCGCTCGAGCGTGCCCAACCCTTCGAAAAAATCCAGTGCCGACTGCATGATTGTGCCTTGTTTTAGGTGGGGGTGCTGCCCGTGCTGTACTGCCAGCGCGTCCAGACCTTCTGGGCGGCGCGCTCGGCGGCGGCGCGGGCCAGAAGGCGGGCGGCCGCTTCCCGGTCGTGGTCGTGGAGGATTTGGCGAACGCGGGACTCACCGAGGTCCAAGCGGTAAAGCGCCGCGAACAGCGCGGAAGCGTCGCCCGCCAGCCCCTCCGCGATGACGTCGGTCAGGACCGGAAGGACGCCGATGGCGGCCGCCCGCAGTCGATCCGCATCCAAATCAAAGTCCTTCGCCAGCTGATCGATGGTCGCCTCCACGAACCGGGCGGCGTCCAGACCGGGCGGCCAGCCAGCCGCGCCGGGCGGAGATTGCAGCAGCTCCTCCATCACACCACCCGCTCGACCACGTGCGCCGTCAACCCCTCAAACCAGCCCTCCCAATCGCCCGGCAGCGCCAGCTGCGCCAACGCCGCGCGCGCCGCCTCCACCTGCCGCCCCATGACCTCGCGCGCGGCCTCCTCCGCCCCTGCCCGGCGCATCGCGTCCTGCACCGCCGCCACCTTCTCCACGGGGCGATCCGTCACCCCCATCCAATGCTGCAACGCGCTCCGGCCCTCCGGCTGGGCCCAGGTGTGCAGCCAGAGGAACGTCTTCTTGTGGGAGAGGATGTCTCCACCGGGTTGTTTGCCGGAGGTTTGGCCTGCAAAGGCATCCAACAGGTCATCCTGCATCTGGAACGCCAGCCCCAGCTGCTCCCCGAAGCGGTACCACACCGCGCTCCGCGCCTCGTCCGCCCCCGCCGCCATCGCCCCCATCGCGCAACTCGCCGCCAACAACACCGAGGTCTTGAGCCGGATCATCTCCAGATAATCCGCCGTCGTAACCCCCTCCCGGCCCTCAAAGGCCATATCCGACTGCTGACCCTGACACACCTGCAGCGCCGTCCGATGAAACAGCGGGGCGATGCGCGGCAAGGGGCCCAGCGCCATGCTCGACAAGGTGAACATCGCATCCCCGCTCAAGATGGCGGCATTCACATCCCACTTCTGATGCACGGTGAGCTGCCCCCGCCGCAACGGCGCTGCATCCATGATGTCGTCATGCATGAGGGTGAAGTTGTGAAAGAGCTCCACCGCCACAGCGACCGGCAGCGCCGCCCCCGCCTCTGCCCCCTCCGCCTCGCAGGCCGCCAAGGCCATCACCGGCCGCAGCCGCTTCCCTCCCAGTCCGAGCAAATAGTGCACGGGCGCATACAACCCATCCGCGTCCTCGGCCGGCCAGTCCCGCATGAAATCCGAGAGCCCCGCCTCTACGCGCTCCCGCAACCGGTCCGTAGTTGATTGTTCCATGCGCATCAATCCCTTCCGCGGCGGATTTGTTCTACGATATAGTCCCCATACCCCGATTTGCGCAACGGCTCCGCCAACTGCAGGGCCTGCTCGTCTTCGATGTAGCCCATTCGCCAGGCAATCTCCTCGATGCAGCCAATCTTGAGGCCCTGTCGCTCCTCGATGACCTGCACGTACTGCGAGGCCTGCATGAGCGAGGCATGTGTCCCCGTGTCCAACCAGGCCATGCCCCGGTCGAGCTTCGAGACGTACAACCGGCCTGCCTCCAGATACGCCTTGTTCACGTCCGTGATTTCGTACTCGCCCCGTGCGCTGGGCTTCAAATCCCGGGAAATCGCCACCACATCGTTGTCATAGAAGTAAAGACCCGGCACCGCATAATTCGACTTGGGATGAAGGGGCTTCTCCTCTATGCTCAAGACCCGGTCCTGCGCATCGAATTCCACCACCCCATATCGCTCGGGATCCGTCACATAATACGCAAAGACGATGGCCCCTTCCGGCTCGGTGTGTTGCCGCAACTGTCGCCCAAACCCCCTTCCGTAAAAAATATTGTCCCCCAGCACCAACGCAACGCGATCCGATCCGATAAAATCCGCTCCAATCACGAAGGCCTGCGCCAAGCCATTGGGCACCGGCTGCTCGGCGTAAGACAGCGACAGCCCCAGCGCACTTCCATCTCCCAACAGGCGCTTGAATCCGGGCAAATCCTCTGGCGTGGAGATGATTAGAATTTCGCGTATCCCGCTGAGCATCAGGGTAGATAGCGGATAGTAAATCATCGGTTTGTCATAAACCGGCATCAGCTGCTTGGAGACGGCCTTCGTCAGCGGCCACAGGCGGGTTCCGGATCCCCCGGCGAGGATAATTCCTTTCATGTCCTGCAATTTCGGGGGAATTCAGGCCAAATCCACCCCACCCCCCCTCATTCGTTCCCCTCCGGAAAAAACACCCATTCCGGATACACCCGTTCGATGCCCGGAGCCCGGTACAGCCGCTCAATCCACCCCCATTCCTCCACATCGCATCCCCCCTCCCGGAAAGTCAAGCACCCCCCCTCCTCCCACTCCCCCCAACATCCAAAACCCATCCCCATCAACGAACGCCTCCCCAACTCCTCCTGTCCCGGCAAGAATCGCACATCCAACATCCCGTTCCAGACACACTCCGTCCCCTCCAGTCGCATCAACCGATCCAATCCTACGACGCCCGGCACTTGGGCCCACCGGCGCTTCCACACCTCCAAATCCTGCGCACTCACCCCGCTGGCGTCCACGACCCATGCGCCCTTTCTCGGCTCCGTGTACCTCAGGTCGGGAGCAAAACGAATCATCCACCCCGCCATGTCTTCCCATGTCAGCCCCAAATGCTGCGCCCGAGATGCGTCCCATCGCACGAGATACTGCTGATCCGAGGGTTGAAAAACATACTTCCCCGAAGACGAAACCACTTCCACGTCCCGCACGCCGATCGGCTGGATGCTGACCGATCGGGGCATTTCCCCTCCTTCGTACTGCCATTTCACCTGGGCACTCCGCCCCTCATCCTGCACCCGAATGCCCTCGCATTCCGGCACCGCGTAAAAAATCCAACCCCAGGGCATGCGCTGGCTGTAAGGCTCGACCCATTGCCCCTTCATCGACACCGACAACTGGGCATCCGGACCCGGTTTCCCCGCCAGGACACTCACCTCTTCGCTGTACACCACCCGCTCCTGCGACCCCACACTCCCCCTCCTCCGCAAGTTCCAAACCCCTTCCAACTGCCCGTCGCCTGTTCGGGCCTTGCCCCAGGCCACAACTTGCGTTTCGCCGTCTTCTCCGATCACCCGGTACCAAGCCGGCATCCAAGCCGGCCGCTGCGCATCCGGCAACCCCCATCCTCGGTCCCCTTTGAAGGTGGTCCCTTCCCCCAAGAGCAGTGCGTAAATGGTCGTATCCAGCGCGCCCGCTGTGCCTGAGGCCGGTGACCACCTCAACGTCCAGCTCACCTCATCTACCGCCCCCTCCGCTATCGCCCAACGGCATTCCAACGGCAAATCCCAGGTCACCTCAGGCGGCATCGTGCCCTGCCTGGGAATGCCATCATGTGCGAACCCCAACATCCCCGGCCCCAACACATCCAACCGATAAGCCACAGGACGATTGCAGCGATTCCGCAACCGCAAGGTGTCCTGCCAGGTGGCTACCCCTGCTTGGGCCATGACTACACCCGCGTGGCCGATCGACCTCTTTTCGAGCACGAGACATTCCCCCGGTGCGGCGGGAGGTCCTGATGGCACGGTCATCGATGCGGATCGGGCTGCATCCCATTGGGCATTCGCGCGCTTTACCGCTTGCTCCCACGTCAATCCATCCCGTTCCGTCCGATTCTTCGGACTCGGAATCCGCACCCTCAAGGGCACGTAAGGAGCTCCTTTTCGATCCTTCAACTGCGCATACTCCGAATTCCACTGGGCCTGATGAAAGCCGGACAAGTTGGGATTGCAGGCCGGAAGTCGATTCTCCGATCGAAGGGGAAAAAAGAGTTCATCCCCCTTGTGCTCGACCCTCAACCAATATCGTGGCACCGCATTTTCATCCCCATCTGGGTGTTTGGACGGCAAAAAAGCACAATACAATTCGCCCAGCACGGGATATTCTTCTTTCATCTTGCGAACCTCCCCTTGCAAAACCGGCTGATTGAGGTGATTCCGCAATTCCGCATGGACGACCCTCATGGGCTCCGACTGCCCCTCCAGGTAGAACTCCACCCCCACCACATCGAAGTAGTCCATCCATCCGCAGCGTTGCCCCAGCCCCTCCAGCGAGGACATCATCCCTCCTGCCCAGATGATCACTGCCCAGAATGCCCCCCGCCAGGGCATGCTCATCCCTTCTGCCTGCCTCCTCCGAGCCTTCATTCCTCGCCCCTGCGGCGGATCAAGTCTTCGTGTTGCTCATCCCCTTTTCCCGGGGCCAATCCCGGCCTCACTTCCAACCCCTCCAATTCAATGTCCTCCTCCTCATCCAAGATGTCGAAAAAGGGCTCCCGAAACGAGCGCGTGGTCAACGCTTTCTCAAAACTCATCAGCAAAGAAGGCAGGATGAGCAGGTTCGTGAACATCGCCATGCCCAACGTGATGCTGATGAGCAAACCCAGCGCCCGTGTCCCCTCAAACTCCGACATGGCAAACATCAAGAAGCCGCAAAAAAGTACGATGGAGGTGTACATCATGCTCACCCCCGTCTCCCGGAGGGCGATGACCACGGAACGACCGATGTTCCAGCTCTTCACATTCAATTCTTGGCGGTACTTCGCCAGAAAGTGGATGGTGTCGTCCACCGAGATGCCCAAGGCGATGCTGAAAACCAGGATGGTCGATGGCTTGATGGGAATGCCCGTCCATCCCATGATTCCCGCCGTGAACAAAAGGGGGAAAATGTTGGGAACCAGCGCGATCAACACCATGCGGGCCGAGTGAAACAACAATGCCATCACCAAGGCGATCACCACGACGGCCAACAGGATGGAGATGCCCAGGTTGCCCACCATGTAGCTCGTACCCTCCAGGAAAACCACACTGGTGCCCGTGTAGGTAACGTCATAATCCTCGGGAGGAAAAATCGAGTCCGCTCGCGGGCGCAAATCGTCCAACAAGCGCCGCATTTCCAGCGTGCCGATATCGGCCATCTGCGCAGTGATGCGCGTCACCTGCCGGGTGGAATCAAAAAAGCCCGAAGAAACACGAGAGGCCCCTTGCGCGGAGTCTGCAGATTCCGCCGTACCCCGGAAATAGGAAGCCATGAAGGACCGCTCGTTGCGCGAGGGGAGCCGGTAACGCTCTGGATCCCCTCCGTAAAAAGCCTGTACGCCAAACTTCGCTGCATCCGCCGCGCTAATGGAACGGCTGAACTCCGGATACGCCTGCAACAGGGACTGAAAATCCTCCACCTTGGAGAGAAAGGCCGGCGAGGTGGCTCCCTTTTCTTTCCGCGTATCCACCAGGATCTCGAAGGGCATCACCCCGTGAAAATGGCCTTCTACCCAGCGCAAATCGCGGATGACTCGATCTTCCGTCGGCAGATCATCCACGATGTTGCCCGTGGTTTTCATCTGCAGGATGCCCACCACACTCAGCAAAAAAACGAATAGCGCCCCCAGATAAATCTTGGGACGGTGGTATTGCACCGCCGAAATCAGCCGGGAAACCATCCCGAGCATCCACTGACGATCGAGATGTCGGGTATGCTTGGCGTGAGGAGGGGGTAGAAGGGAAAACAACGCGGGGATGACGGCGAGGGAAATCACGAAAACCGCCACCACGTTGAGCGAAGCCACCACCCCGAAGTTCCGCAGGACATCGCTGTGGGTAAAAATGAACGTCGCAAACCCAAAAGCCGTTGTCAGATTCGTCAGCAAGGTGGCATTTCCCACCTTCACCACCATGCGCTGCAAGGCCATCGCCTTGTTCCCGTGTCGCTTGTATTCCGCGTGGTATTTGTTGACCAGGTAGATACAATTGGGCACCCCGATCACAATCATCAACGGGGGGATCAACGACATGAGCAGCGTCAGCGGAAAGTCGAACAAGGCCATGGTGCCCAGCGACCAAATCACCCCGACAAACACCACCAGCAAACTGACCGCCATGACCAGCACGTTGCGGAAAAAAAGCCAGAGCAGCAGCGCCGTAACGAGCAAGGCGGCGCTGATAAACCAGCCGATTTCCCCCTTCACCTTGTTCGTCATTTCCACCCGGATGAATGGCAAGCCGCTGAGGTGAATTGGAATGTCATGCTCCGCTGACCACCGGTCCGCCAGTGCCGTCACCTCCTCCACCACCGTTCCCCGGCGTTCCGAGTTAAATAGAACGGGGTCGATGAACACCATCAACAACGTGGCCTCACCGTCCTCACTCACCAGCAGGCCATCGTAAAAAGGCAGGTTGCCGATGGCCGCGTGGACGCTGTCGACAAAGGCCTGATCCACCTGGCCGCCGCGAACCATGCGTCCCGGAGGCAGGACGGGAACCAGGGAGAATCGCTCTTGTACCGTATCGCGCTCGAGCCGGTGGGCGCGGGTGATTGAAAAAAGGCTGTCGATCAGCGGGAGGACCACGGGGTTGTCCACACCGTCATCCGTGGTGTCGACGCGGGTTTGGATTTGGTCTATATCACAGGCCAAATCGTGCCAGGCCTGCAATCCCTCAGGCGTGCGCAACGCAGCCGTCTCCACCCCCACCAACATCACGCTTCCCTCGGATCCAAACCGCTCTTGAAAGCGTTCATACGCGATGTGGGTCGGGTCATTTTTGGGCAAAAGACCCCCAAAAACGTATTGCATTCGGATGTCGGGAATGCGTGAGGCCATGAAGGCAGTCACCACCCCCAGCACCACGAGTATCCACAAGCGCTGCCGCAGCGCAAAGGAGGCCACACGATTCCAGAACATCGGGGCGAAGGTAGCACAGCCCAACGGATTTCTGTTCTCCCCCATCGGGCGGTCTCCGGCACGAAAAAAACCGACCTTGCATTCAACTTGGGAAACCCGGTGGCGTCTTTTCGGAAACAACATCTACATCCATGAAAAAATACTTTTTGTTTGCGCTCATCCTGAGCTTGTGGACGGGGGTCGGTTGTGAGCGCCGTCAAACCACGATGGGCGAGGAGATCGCTTCTGAGGAGACCCTCACCGAAGTCACCGACCGCGCCATCGAAGAGATCGCCGAGCTGGCCATGCCCTTGCCCGGTGGAGGCGGTGCCCCATGCGCCGGAAGCCTGGAGGGGTTGGGCGGTTGCGCACAGGTGACGGACAGCGGGGAAGGAGTCTACCCCCGCACGGTAGTAGTGGACTTTGGAACGGGCTGTACCAGCCCATCAGGCGTGACCCGTTCGGGGTCCATCACCTGGGTAGACAGCGGCGACCTGCTCGAAACGGTTGGTGCCACGCGGACCTGCACCTTGACCGATTTTGCCGTGAACAACCGCGCTGTGACGGGCACCCGTGTCCGGACATTCACCGGAATCAACGATGCAGGTCAGCCCACTTATACCTTCCAGACCGCATTGACCATCGTCCGGAATGGAAACACCTTTACCCGCAGCGCCAGCGGAAGTTCCATCTGGCTCTCGGGATACGATACCCCGGAATGCGGAGACAACGTGGTGCAGCGGGATGGAACCGCCACGGTATCCGGCCCCAGTGGCAACACCCGAACCCGAACCTTCGTGGCCGTGGTGCACGATCAACCGTGCGGTTACCCCATCTCGGGCACGGTCCAAATCGACCGCCCCGGACCCGACGTGTCGATCGACTACGGCGACGGCACCTGCGACAACTGGGCCACCGTGGTGCGCGGAAACAACACGTTCCTCCTGGATTTGGAGACCCACACGCTCACGCCCCAATAAGGGCCCAGTCCGACGGGGTGGCAGCTACAAAATACGCGCCACCCCGCCGATTTGGGCGACGCTTCTGCGCCGTAACTTCGGGGCATGGAATCCTTTGATGTCGCCATCATCGGCAGCGGCCCCGGCGGGTACGTTGCCGCCATCCGCGCCGCCCAGTTGGGTCAACGCACCGTCCTCATCGAGAAGTATGCCACCCTGGGCGGCACGTGTCTCAACGTGGGATGCATCCCCTCCAAGGCCTTGCTGGACAGCTCCGAGCACTTTCATCAAGCGGCCCATCAATTCACCGAGCACGGCATCCGGGTGGAGGGGTTGGGCATCGATTTCCCGCAGATGATCGCGCGCAAGGCCGGCGTAGTTGAGGCAACGGTAGCGGGCATCGACTTCCTGATGAAGAAGAATGGCATCACGGTGCTCCGCGGAACGGGGTCCTTCGTGGACAGCCACACCGTAGCGGTGAACGCCGCAGAAGGCACCTCCTCCCAGCTTCAAGCCCGGCACATCATCATCGCCACAGGATCCAAACCAGCGAGCCTCCCTGGCGTGGAACCGGACAAGGACCGCATCATCACGTCCACCGAGGCCCTGAAATTGCCCGCTTTGCCCCAATCCATGGTCGTCATCGGCGGCGGGGTCATCGGGTTGGAGCTCGGCAGCGTTTATGCGCGACTGGGAACTGAGGTACACGTGGTGGAATATCAGGATACCATCCTGCCCACCATGGACCGGTCGATGGGCAAGGAACTCATGCGTTCCATGAAGAAATTGGGGGTTCAATTCCACCTGCAGCACCGGGTGCAGCGGGCCGTAAACGAAGGGGACCATGCCGTGGTGGAGGCCTTGGACAAGCAAGGTCAGCCCGTTTCGTGGAAAGCGGACTACTGCCTGGTAGCCGTGGGACGCAAACCGTTCACCCAAGGACTCCAACTCGAGGCCGCGGGACTCGCCACAGATGAGCGAGGCCGCATTCCCGTGGATGGCCACCTGCGGACGGCCGTCCCCCACATCTATGCCATCGGCGACGTGGTTCGGGGGGCGATGTTGGCGCACAAGGCGGAGGAGGAGGGAGTGTTTGCGGTGGAGACCCTGGTCGGACAACACCCGCACATCGACTACAACTTGATTCCCAATGTGGTGTACACTTGGCCTGAGGTGGCCTCCGTGGGTGCCACTGAAGAGCAGCTCAAGGCGGACTCCACCCCCTTCAAATCCGGAAGCTTCCCCTTCAAAGCCAGCGGGCGTGCCCGGGCATCCATGGACACGGATGGGTTGGTGAAGGTCCTGGCCCATGCTGAGACGGATGAAATCCTCGGCGTACACATCTGTGGGCCCCGGGCGGCGGACATGATCGCCGAAGCGGTGGTGGCCATGGAGTTCCGAGCGACAGCCGAGGACATTTCCCGCATGTCACACGCCCATCCCACCTTCACCGAGGCATTGAAGGAGGCGGCACTGGCCGCCACTGCCGATCGGGCCTTGCACATCTGATTGCCTCATGGAATCGGCGCCCCACCCCGCCTTTTTCAAGCCGGCCTTCGCCGGTTCTTCGATTCGGCGTCCCCTGCCCGACTTAGGTCCGTGGGTGGCAGATGAACCCTATGTGCAACTGCTCTTCGACGAGCGCAACGAGGGGGATTGCCTGCTGGCCTGGGGGGGGAAGGAGGTGTGGGAGGAGCGGGGGGTCACGCCCGACCTGCCGGAGCGCATCGCGGATTTTGTGCGGAACCGTTGGGTTTTCGGATGGATTGGTTATGACCTGAAGAACGCCATCGAAGATCTGCAAAGCGCTCGTCCAGATGAATTGGGTTTTCCGGTCGTCGCGCTCTTTGAGCCCCGGATATTGCTGCGATGGGGAACCTCCACCGGAGGAAAAGTGGAGGTGCTGGCCGGAAGTGAGGAGGTCGAGTGCGGCGCCT
>JBEEPJ010000011.1:0-26486 GCA_041191165.1 Bacteroidota bacterium
CTTCATGCACGACGGTCGCCCCGTCCCGATCCTGTATCATGGCTCGCCGATCGCGGAACTGGTTTGATCAGCGAGCGGCGTTCAGTCCACGAACTGAAACTCGTTGGAGAGCAGCAGGACTTGGGCGAGTTTAACATCGGGAAGAACTACATCACGGATTCCTTCGAGCAGGTGGTGACCACGGCAAACGGGGAGCAGCGGACGGTACGTTGGTATCAGTTCAAGATTCCCGTTCGCGAGTTTGAGCAGCGCGTGGGCGGAATCTCGGATTTCCGTTCCATTCGTTTCATCCGGATGTTCATGAAGGGGTGGAGCGAGCCGGTGACGTTGCGCTTCGCCCGTCTCGAGCTCATCCGGGGCGAGTGGAGGCGCTACCTGGACAACCTCGCCGGTCCGCAGGAAATCGAGCCGGATGATCCCGCGAGCACGACCTTCAACTTGTCGGCGGTGAACATCGAGGAGAATGGCAACCGGGAGCCGGTGCCTTACGTGACTCCGCCGGGCATCCTGCGCGAAATCGACGTCGGAACGGCCAATCAGCGCCGGCTCAACGAGCAATCGCTGGAGTTGGTGGTCTGTGGCCTCGAGGACGGGGACGCACGCGGCGCCTACCGCAACATCAACTTCGACATGCGGATGTACAAGCGGTTGCGGATGTTTGTGCATGCCGAGGCGGGACCCGATGGCACGCCGCTCAATGACGGGGACTTGACCTGCTTTGTGCGCATCGGCAGTGACTTCGATGCGAACTACTACGAGTACGAACTGCCGCTTTCCGTGACCCCGTGGTTCAACGGAGATCCGGATGCGATTTGGCCTGCGGCAAACAACGTGGATATCGAGCTGGTGAAGTTTCAGAATCTCAAGGTGAAACGGCCGCAAGGGTTCCCGTTGTTCCAGGAGTTTTCGGAGATGGATGGCAATGCCCGTCTCTCGGTGCGCGGCAATCCCAACCTGGCGAACGTGGTCATGGTCATGATCGGGGTGCGCAACACCGACAAGGACGCGAATCCCTTCGGGCCGGACGACGGTGCCACCAAGTGCGCGGTGGTGTGGGCGAACGAATTGCGGATGACGGAGTTCAATGAGGATGGGGGATGGGCGGCCGTGGCGCAGCTCAATGCCACCCTCGCGGACCTGGGCAATGTGAGTGTGGCGGGCAACATTTCCACCCCGGGTTGGGGGGGGCTGGAGCAGCGCGTACAGGAGCGTCAGCGGGAGACGATTCGGGGAATCGATGCTTCCGGGACCCTGCAGTTGGGCAAGTTGTTGCCCAAGAAATTGGGGGTCACGCTGCCGATGTACATGGGCTATAGTGAGCAGGTTTCCACGCCGCAGTTTGACCCGCTGTCACCGGACATCGAGCTGGCGGGACAGGAGAACCTGCCGCCCAGCCGATTGGAGGAGGCTGAGCAGATTTACCGGCTCAAGTCCGTGAACTTTTCGAGCATCCGCATCAGCCCACAATTGGGCGGCGGCGGTGGCGGTGCCGGTGGTGGCGGTGGGCGCGATCGGAACAGTTCCGCCGGAGCAGGTGCGGATGCTGCGGGAGGCAAAGAAGCTCCGGGCTCGATGCGCGGGGGGTCGGCGGGTGAAGCCGGAGGGAGTGCGCGTGGGGGATCTGGCGGATCGGGTGGAGGCGGGCCGCTGTCCTTGCTCAAGTTCATGAGCCCGGGTAATTTCACCGGGAACTACAGCTACAATGAGACCTTCCGGCGCGACGTGAACACGGAGTTTCAAACCAACCGGGAGCACCGGGGCGGTTTGACCTACAATTTCACCAACACGCCCAAGAACTTCAAACCCTTCGGTTCGATCGGATTTTTGAAGGATCTGGCGTACTTCAAGTGGTTGACGGACTTCAATTTCTATCTGGGAATCAAGCAGTTTACGGCCCAAACCCAAATGAACCGTCGCTATGACACGCAGCGGGTTCGCAACAACACGGCAGCGCTATTGGGCGTCGAAACGTCTGTTTTCATTCCTACCCAGGTCGTCAAAACCTGGAATTGGACGCGGAATTACACGCTGAAATACGACCTGACGCAAAAGCTCAAGTTCGAGTACGTCGGGGATGCGCAAGCCCTGGTGGGCGAACCCGCTGGGGTTATCGACCGGACGAATGTAGACGCTTATGCTGCCTACCGGGATTCCGTGTTGCTCAACTTGCGCAATGCGGGTGAGGTCACGGCGTACAACCACCGGGTAAGCGGTACTTACACCCTGCCATTCGACAAATTGCCGCTGCTCTCCTTCGTGACCAGCGATGTGCGGTACGAGGGAACCTACCGCTGGGACCGCGCACCCTTCTCCCAGGACTCGTTGGGTCATGTGATTCAGAATGCCCGGAACCTGTCGCTCAATGCCCAAGCGAATTTTGCCTCCTTGTATGCGAAGGTGCCTGCGCTGGATGCCGTCTTGAATCCCAAGCCCAAACCCCGCGCGCAGCGCCCGGTGAACAACGAGGACAAGGATGGATTTGGGAAGACAGAGGACAAGACGCGGGTCAAGTGGGAAGTGGATCCGAAGGAAGTGGTCCTGCGGCTTTTGATGACCCTGCAGAACGTGTCCGGCACCTACACCCGCAACGAGGGCATGTTGCTACCGGGCTACGCGCAGCGGGCGCGTTATGCCGGATTCGATGAGGCTTTTGAGGCCCCCGGATTGTTATTCCTCGTGGGCCATCAAAACACCGACTTGTCGGGGGTACGCACGGGCAACTTTGCATTCGACGCCGCTTCCCAGGGTTGGTTGGTGCAGCAACCCAATCTCAACAGGCAGTACACGGAAACGTACTCGGAGGTCTTCAATGCACGGGCAAATCTGGAGCCCATCCGCCACTTGAAGGTGGAGTTGACGGCCACGCGGAACACCTCGCGGAACTATACGAGTTTCTTCCGATACGATGATCTGTTGGGGGATTTTGTAGACCAAAGCCCCAACGAAACGGGTCAGTTCTCCGCTTCCATCATGACCTGGGGAACAGCCTTCGTGCGGGACGACGAGCAAAACGAGTTCAATTCCGAGTTGTGGGACAACTTCTTGTTGGGTCGACTGGCCATTTCCGAACGACTCAATGCGCAGTCCTACCAGCTGGATGAGCCGGAACCCAACGGATATTACCTCGGTTGGGGCCCCACCTCCCAAGACGTGACGATTCCCGCCTTCATGGCTGCGTACATGGGCCTGGATCCCAAGAACATTCCCCTCGACGTATTCCAAACCCCCGTCGCTCCCAACTGGCGCGTCACCTACGACGGTTTGACGAAGTCTCCATTCTTTAAACAGTACTTCAAACGATTCAACCTCAATCACAGCTACCGGTCGACGGTGACGACCAGTTACGTCACCAACTTGAACTACCGCGAGAACGCGGCCACGGGCTTGCCGGAGGCTTATGACCAGAGCGAGTTTGGCAACTTCATCAGCCAGCGTCAGTTCAATACGGTGAGCATCAGCGAGCAGCTGGCCCCGCTGGTGGGGATGGACATCACCCTCAAGACGGACAACGGCAGTGAACCGCAGATCAAGGTAGAGCTCAAGCGCGACCGCAACGTCGTCTTCGGATTGAGCAATTTCCAGATCACCGAAACGAAGAGCAATGCGCTGGTCGTCGGATTCGGATACACGTTCGCCGACGTGCCCAATCCCTTCATTCGGACCTACGGCAAGCTGCCTATCCAGATGTTGAAGCAGACGGATTTTGTGGTGCGGTGTGACATCAACATCCGGGACAACAGCACCATTATCCGCAAGATGATGGAGCGCCAGAACCAGGTGACGGCGGGTCAGCAACTGGTCTCCATCAAATTGAGCGGGGACCTGGAGATTTCGACCAAGCTCACGTTGCGGGTGTTTTACGACCATCAAATCACCCGCCCCAAGATTTCCGCATCCTTCGACACCTCGAACATCAATTCCGGCGTATCCCTGCGGTTCAATTTGACGCAGTGAGGTAGAAGCGTAGCATCCTGTTGGTAAATTTGGCCCATGAATATTCCAGCGGAATTGCTTTATACCCGGGAGCACGAATGGGTGCGTCTGGAGGGAGATGTGGCGACCATCGGCATCACGGATTTTGCCCAAGGTGAGTTGGGGGACATCGTATTTGTGGAGGTGGATACGGAGGGAGATTCGCTGGATGCCCATGCGGTTTTCGGCACGGTGGAAGCCGTGAAGACGGTGAGCGATCTCTTCATGCCTTGTGCAGGGGAGGTGCTGGAGTTCAACCGGGCGATTGAGGACAATCCCGCGTTGGTGAATGAGGATCCCTACGGAGCCGGTTGGCTCATCCGGGTGCGCCTGAGTGCTCCGGAAGAGGTGCAATCTTTGCTGTCGGCGGACGCCTACTCCGCGCACATCGGCTAAGCCGTACCACGCCTTGGTGCATCTTCGGGAGCGCAATCCGGGGTCGGCGCTCAGGCCCCGTTTTCGACATGGCATCCCTCCCGTGTTGATGGGATTGCTCATCGCGGCGCTGCACTTGATGCCCGGCGGGAGCATGGACATGAATCCCCGCTGGTTGGGGCTCGGAGCGGACAAGTGGTCCCATGGTGTGATGTTCTGTCTGCTGTCGATGACTTTTTTGGTGGCGGTAGGAAAAGCAGGGGGGCTGAGGAAATGGTGGTGGGTCATCTTGTTGGGGTCCACTGCATATGGAGGATTGCTCGAAGCCATCCAAGGGCTTCTTCCCACGGGACGCGCTGGCGACGGTTGGGATTTGCTAGCAGATGGGGTCGGGGTGATGGCGGCTTGGCCCTTGTTTCGATTGGTTTATGGCTTCTGGCCCGGGAGCAGTCGGAGGTTTAAAATGGAGGGATGAGTTTGGCACTCATTTTGTGATAAATTCTCGGGATTGGTTAACTTCGAAACCGCTAAAAACGCACGCACATGATCAGCCGCAAGACCCCTGAAGCGAATTTGGAGAACAAGCGCGGCACATGGCGCGCGCTGGGCTTCATCGGCGCGTTATCGCTGTTGTTGTCCTCGTTCGCTTGGACTTCGTACGACATCCGCATCCGCCAGAAGTTGGTGGCTGCGCAGGAAATCATCGAGGATGAGATCATTCCTGTGAACGCCATCACGCCTCCGCCGCCTCCTCCGCCTCCACAGCAAACCACGATGATCGAAATCGTGGATGACGATGTGGAGATCGAGGAGGAATTGGTGATCGCAGACATCGAGCTGAATGAAGAGACGGAAATCGAAGTCTTCGAAGAGGAAGAGGAAGAGGAGGTAGAGGAGGATGTGCCTTTCATGGTGGTGGAGAACATGCCTGCCTTGGGGGATTGCAAGAACCTCCGGGATGAGGAGCGAAACCAGTGCACGCAGTTGGAAATCATTCGGTACGTTTCGGAGAACACCGAATACCCCCCCATCGCCAAGGATGCAGGCATTCAAGGCACGGTGTATGTCTTCTTCGTCGTGGGGAAGGATGGCAAAGTGAAGGATGCCAAGGTGTTGCGGGAAGTAGACCCGCGCTTGGACAAGGAGGCGTTGCGGGTGGTGCAGAGTTTGCCCTCCTTCGAGCCGGGTCAGCAGCGCGGAAAACCGGTGAGCGTGCAGTACACGATTCCGGTGCGCTTCACGATTCGATAAGCCGCTTGATTTCTCCGGCGCATTGCGCCATCCGTTCCTCAGGGTCTGCGGAGGCGCAGATCCAGAGGGGGATGTCCTGCGCGGAGAGGTGGTCCTGATAGGCTTGGTGGAGGTTCCATCGGTCTTGGGCAAGGGGTAGGCTGCGCAGGGGGTCAGGCGCCCATGGCAGGACGGGTGGGCACAGGATCGCTGCAGCGAGACCGGGCGGAAAGACCGGGCGAGGAAGGAGGCATGCACCCCACACATAGACGGACCAGAGGTGAAGCACCTCGGGCCCCGTATCGGCAAGGCAAAACGGACGGTTCGTCTCCAAGGCCTGGCGCTGGGCGTCGTGGATGGCTTGGTTCTGCTGAAGAATTAGCTCGTGGAGGGTGTCGAGGGACGCCTTTCCCGCCAAGACTTCGGGGTGCAGTCGTGCCATTTCGGGAGCCAAGGGTACGTCGAAATACCGGGCCAATGCCTGGCTTAGGGTGGTCTTTCCGGTGGATTCTACCCCGGTCAGCAAGAAGTACGGAATCATCTCGGATGCTCGGGTCATGCGGGGCGACCAAGGCCCTCAGGCACCGGCAAGGTAGCGCCACAATCCCCAAGCCCCCAACCCCCAATAGAGCAGGTACATCGCAGCCCCAGCCCAGAGTCGGTGCCTGAGGTAAAGACCGATAGAAACGGCGTTGATGACCATCCAGTAATACCATTGGGAGGGAATCCAAGCCATCATGAGGAGCGTGGCTGGGATGCTGAAGACGGTGGTGAATGCATCAAGAAAGGGAGAAAGGGCCTGCGTTCGCGTGCGCAAGTACTGGGCTGTGAACCACCAGAGAATGAGGCACAAGGCAATGAGAGGGAGGTGATAGAGGTCGCGCCAACCGGCCGGTGGTGCAGGAGTCGGGTCCCAACCCTGTCGGAACCAGTTGAAGGCACCCCCAATGGCCACCAGGGCGTAAAAGAGCCAGAGGGCGGACTCGGCCAGCAGGCGCCGCACACGGCAAATTCGGGCATACAGCAACGCCCCTGCGAAAGCGGCAGCGAAGGCCACGGGCTGGCCCTGAATGTACAAGTAGGTGTACGACACATTCAAGCCCGCGGCGAGGACTTCCCAACCCGAAAGCCGCCAGCGTTCAGGGGCTGAAGTCACACTGACATGGAGGAGAGAGGATGACCACCACGCCGGGCAGCAAATCCTGGATCCATTGATGCTCCTCGGGATCCAACAGGTTGTGCAACAAGTCGAGCTTTTGGAGCGCCGGCAAGTCGCTCAAGGAGGCGGGGTATCGTTCCAGAGGGTTAGACCAAACCGACAAAACCTCCAATTTCTGCAGCACGTCAATGTCCTCGGGAAGGCCTTCGAGGTCGTTGTCTCCGAGGTCGAGGTGGCGCAATTGGGTCCAGCGGAGAATGACGGAGGGAAACGCTGAGAATCGGTTGATGGAAGCGTCGAACTCGACCAGGTGGGTCAGGGCCGACCAGGATTCTGGGAGGGTTGAAAGCCGGTTCTTGCGGAGCCGGAGTTCCCGCAGGTCGGTCAATGCAGCGATTTCGGCGGGGGCTTCTCGGAGTCCCTGCCGGCTGAGATCGAGGCGGTAGACGGGCTGGCCGCTGGCTTGCTGAGCCAACGCATCTTCGAGGGAGCGAAACAGCGGGGCTTGGCGCCACAGGGTATCCGCCGCCGGCGGCGGGCCGGATTTCGCCCCGGTCGAGGCGACTTGAGCGAAGAGGCCGGGGTCCGTCAAGCACCCCGCCCCAGCCCCCAACCCAGCGAGGAGCAGCCAGGCGAATCGAAAGGAGAGGCGGGAGCAGGTCATGGGTGGGGTGAGGCTGGGGCTGGGCGGCGGAGGCCCTCGCCTGGGACCACCCCGCGCAGCCGTTGCAACGTGTGAGCCCGGTCCGCTGCCAACGCGTCCCGCAACGTGGAAACGTCTGCGAAGCGCATTTCATTGCGCAGGCGATCGACGAAGTGGAGGTGCAGGGTTTGGCCGTAAAAATCATCCCCTCCTTCCAACAGATGCGCTTCGATATGGGGCAGCGCGTCTGGATCCAACGGCCCCTCCACGGTGGGCCGGAACCCGATGTTCACCATGGCCGGACGCCACTCCGACCGGTTCCCGGCCCCGTCCTGCACCCGCGCCCACGCCGCATAAACCCCCACGGCCGGCACGAGCTTCAATGGATGGTCCGGCACCACATTCGCCGTGGGGAACCCCCAGGTCCGCCCCAGCCCTGCGCCCGCCACGACCCGCCCGCTCAGCGGATACGGCCGCTGCAACCAGTGCGCCGCCGCCGCCACATCCCCCTGGCGCAGGGCCTCCCGCACCTTCGTCGAACTCACCCGCGTCTCCTCGACATACTGCGCCGGCAACTCCTCCACCGCAAAGCCCCACTCGGCTCCCAACGCGCTCAGCGTGGCAAACGACCCTTCGCGGTTGCGCCCGAAACGGTGGTCGTATCCGACGATAATGGCCTCAGGACGAATCCCTTCGGCAATTAAATCGCGGACGTACGCGCGCGGGCTCAGGCGCGCGAGCTCAGGCGTGAACGGATGCACCACGAGATGATCGAGCCCTGTCTCCGCCAGCACCTCCACTTTTTCCTGCGGCGTATGGATCAAGGCCAAACCATGATCCCCAGGATGCAAAACCGTTCTCGGATGCGGATCGAAGGTCAGCAGCACGGACTCCGCCCCCCGCTCCGCGGCCCGGCGCCGCAGCAAGGCCAGCACGGCCCGGTGCCCCGCGTGCACCCCGTCAAATGTCCCGATGGTCAGAACCGTGGGCCTGTCCGCGGAAAATCCCCAAGCGCTGGAATGAACCTTCACGCGGGCAAAGGTAGGTTGCGTTGCGAGGAGATTTTCGTGTACTTTTGCGCCGAATTTTTCACGTATCTCATGGCATCTCAAGGCATCATTTCCCAGGTAATCGGCCCGGTTGTGGACGTTACTTTCCCCGCAGGCGTGGCCCTTCCCAACATCTTGGACGCCCTTGAGGTCGACCGTCCGGGGGGCAAGCTCATTCTCGAGACGCAGAAGCACATCGGCGATGACACGGTGCGGGCGATTTCGATGGATGCCACGGAGGGATTGAGCCGGGGAACGGTCGTTCGGGCCACGGGCCAGGGCATTACCATGCCGGTGGGCGAGCAGATCAAGGGCCGCCTCTTCAACGTCGTGGGCACGGCCATCGACGGCATCCAAGCCGTGGATATGACCGGAGGCCGCTCCATCCACCAGCACGCACCGCGCTTCGAGGACCTCTCGACCGAGACGGAAATCCTCTTCACGGGCATCAAGGTCATCGACCTCATCGAGCCTTATGCGAAGGGTGGAAAAATCGGATTGTTCGGCGGGGCCGGGGTGGGCAAGACCGTATTGATCATGGAGCTCATCAACAACATCGCCAAGGGCTACGAGGGCATCTCGGTCTTCGCCGGTGTGGGAGAGCGCACGCGCGAAGGAAATGACCTGTTGCGCGAGATGATCGAGTCGGGGGTCATCAAGTACGGCGAGGAATTCAAGCATAGCATGGAAGCGGGCGGATGGGACCTGTCCAAGGTGGACATGAATGCCCTCGCCCAGTCGCAGGCCACGTTGGTTTTTGGCCAAATGAACGAGCCTCCCGGCGCACGCGCCCGGGTCGCCCTCTCCGGTCTCACCGTGGCGGAGTACTTCCGCGACGGGGACGAGAAGACGGGAGGACGGGACATCCTGTTCTTCATCGACAACATCTTCCGTTTCACCCAGGCGGGTTCTGAGGTATCGGCGCTGTTGGGCCGGATGCCTTCTGCGGTGGGTTACCAGCCCACGCTGGCCACGGAAATGGGTGCGATGCAGGAGCGCATCACCTCGACCAAGCGCGGATCCATCACTTCGGTTCAGGCGGTTTACGTGCCGGCGGATGACTTGACGGACCCGGCGCCTGCCACCACCTTCGCCCACTTGGATGCTACGACGGTATTGAGCCGGAAGATCGCCTCGTTGGGCATTTACCCCGCAGTAGATCCCCTGGACTCCACCTCCCGCATCTTGACCCCGGAAATTGTTGGGGAAGCGCACTACGGATGTGCCCAACGGGTAAAGGAAACCCTGCAGCGCTACAAGGAATTGCAGGACATCATCGCCATCCTCGGTATGGACGAATTGAGTGAAGAGGACAAGCAGGTCGTTTACCGCGCACGCCGGATCTCCCGCTTCCTCTCCCAGCCTTTCCACGTGGCTGAGCAGTTCACGGGCATGAAGGGGGTGTTGGTCTCCATTGACGACACCATCAAGGGCTTCAACATGATTCTCAGCGGCCAGTTGGATCACCTGCCGGAGGCGGCCTTCAACTTGAAGGGCACCATCGAGGAAGTGATTGAGGCGGGCGAGAAGATGATCGCTGAGGCCTGATTGTCATGCAGGTAGAGATTCTGACTCCGGACGCAACCCTCTTCCAAGGGGAGGCGCAATATGTGGGATTGCCGGGCGCCGATGGCAGCTTGGGCATCCTGGCGCATCACGCCCCGCTGATCACCACGCTGCAGTCAGGTGAGGTGGTGGTGCGAACGGCGCAAGGGGAGGAGCGGTTTGCCGTGCGCGGGGGCACCGTGGAGGTGCTCAACAACCGCGTTACGGTCCTGGCGAGCTGAGAAATCCCCAAGGGGGGGTCAGGCGTGGTGGTAGGGCTCGCCCTTGAGCAGGGTGTGGGCGCGGTAGATTTGCTCTGCCGCAAATACCCGAATCATCTGATGAGAAAAGGTCAAGGGCCCCATGCTCCATTTTGCATGGGCCATGGATTCTATGCGTGCATCGAATCCGTAGGGGCCTCCGATGACGAAAGCCACATGTTTGAGCCCGCGGTTCTGGAGCCGAGCGATGTGTTGGGAAAACGCGATGGAATCGTATGCAGTGCCGCGCTCGTCTAGCAAAATGATGTGATCTGCGGCTTGGAGGTGCTTTTCCAGCAGCAGGGCTTCGTCGCGTTTGACCTGGGTGGGGTCGGGTTTTCCCGGTCGCGGCTTGGCATCGGGCACTTCGACCCACTGGAACTTGGTGTAGTGCTTGAGCCGATCCACGTACAGGGATAGGCCGTCCTTGATCCAGGGGGCTTGGGTTTTGCCTACCGCAATCAGGCTGATTTGCATGTCGCAATTTACGCGGGAAAAATGCGTTGGGAGGGGGATGTATCTTTGGGACATGATGACGGATGCAATGCGGGAGACAATCCGCAGGGCCCTGGCCGAGGACATCGGCAGCGGGGATCACACCAGCCTGAGCGCGGTGCCTGCGGGCCTTGTGCGGGAGGGGCGGATTTGGGCGAAGGAGGCGGGGGTGGTGGCGGGGATTGAGGTGGCGATGGCAGTCTTTGCGGAGGTGGATGCCGGGCTGAATTGCACAGTTTTGCGTTCGGACGGCGAACGGGTGGAGGTAGGGGATGCGGTGTTGGAGATTCGGGGATCTGCCCGGAGCATTTTGATGGGCGAGCGTGTCGCCCTCAATTTCATGCAGCGCATGAGTGGGATTGCCTCGCGGACGGCCCAGGTGGTGGCATCTTTGGAGGGAACGGCTTGTAAAGTGCTGGACACCCGCAAGACCACGCCGGGTCTGCGGGAGTTCGAGAAGTGGGCGGTGCGGTTGGGGGGAGGTGTGAACCACCGCATGGGCTTGTATGACATGATTTTGATCAAGGACAACCACGTGGATTATGCGGGTTCGATGGCGGCTGCGCTGGATGGGGTAGGGAGGTACTTGGAGGAGACGGGGCTGGAACTGCCTGTAGTGGTGGAAGTGCGGAATGCGGACGAGGCGCGAGAGGCCATCGCTGCAGATGACCGTTGGCGTGCGAGGCGGCGGGCGCCGCTGTTGCTCCGGCTGCTCCTGGACAATCACAGCATCGAGGCCACACGGGCCGCAGTCGAAGCTTTCGGCGGGCGATTGCCCTTGGAGTCCTCCGGCGGCATTACCCCCGACAATGCGCGGGCTTATGCAGAGGCCGGGGTGGACTTTGTTTCCATGGGTTGGTTGACCCACAGTGTGCCTGCGCTGGATTTGAGCTTGAAGAGTTGGGATTGTTGAACGCCATGGCCGCTGTGAAGACACCTCCCCCGCTGTGGGATTTGCCCTCCATCCGCTGGATGCTGCGCCAGCCTTGGGTGGTCTGGGTTCGGAGCTTGTTGCAGCGCATCAAGCCCTGGGGGGCCGGCAGTGTCAACTTGGAACAGGTGCTGCAATTTCTGGCGGAGGGGTTGTTCCATGGCGGGGTGACTACGCGCGCCGCGGCGATTAGTTTCCGGCTGTTTTTGGCCTTTTTCCCGGCGATGATCTTGTTGTTGAGCATCATCCCCTTTACGCCCCTCAACACCGGAGACGTGCTGCAAAATCTGCTGCTGGTCTTCCCGGCGGGAACGGTCGAAATGATGGAAACGACTGTGAAGGACCTGATGGAGCAGCGCCAGGCCTCCATCATCTCCGTGGGATTTTTGTTGTTGATCTTTTATGCCTCAGGCAGTGTGAACGCCATTTTGCTGGGCTTCGGAGAGAGTTATCTCGTGGATGATCCGCCCAACTGGTGGGCGTTCCGATTGTTGTCTTTGTTGCTTTTGCTGGTTCTGGCGTTGTTGCTGGGGGCGGCCGTGCTGATGGTGGGATTTGCCGGCGACGTCTTGGTGTGGATGGAGGCCCGGGGTTGGATCAATTCAGAGGAGGTGCCCTGGCTTTCCTTGGCACGCTGGGTGCTGGCCGTGGGATTGATTTTCGCGAGCGTCACCATTCTCTATCACGCAGGCAATTGGAAGAAGTGGAAGATGGGGTTGTTTTCCGTGGGGGCGACCGTCGCGACCTTGCTCATCGTCTTGCTCTCCTTGGGTTTTTCTTATTTCATAGGCCAATTCGCGACCTACAATAAACTCTATGGTTCGCTGGGAACCTTGTTGGTGACCTTGATTTGGCTCAATGCGAACAGCGTGGTTTTGCTGTTGGGTTTTGAGCTGGACGCAGCCATTCATCGGGCGCGCTTGCTGGGGTTGGAGGGGCAGCAGGCCTTGACCCTTGCCCTGCGGGAGGATGGCGTGGAAGGTGGGGGATGATTTGGCCTAAACGAAAGAAAATTCAATCCATGACGATGCAATTCTCGATGCTCAAATTCGCGCTGATGGCGCTGGTCACCTCCCTGTTGGTGGGGGGCTGGATGTCAGAAACCTCCGCGCAATCCGGACAGCCGACGTTGGTGGGCCGATGGAAGACCATTGATGACGAAACCGGCCGGGTGAAGAGCATCGTGGAGATCACCGAGCGCAACGGGGTCTACACGGGCAGGGTAGTGGAGCTGTTTCGTTTGCCGGGCGAAGATCCGCAGCCCAAGTGCACCGCATGTGAAGACGACCGCAAGGGCAAGCCGGTGATGGGCATGGAGGTGGTGCGGAGCATGCGGCGGGTCGGGAGCAAACTGCGGTGGGAGGGGGGTACGATATGCGACCCCAAAAACGGCTCGGTCTACGATTGTGAAATGTGGATCGACCCAGCCAAGCCCCAGGAACTCAAGGTCAGGGGGTACTTGTATTTCCTCTACCGCACGCAGACCTGGATTCGGGTGTAACGCGCCGGGGCCCTGTTGGATCAGAACTTTATAGGCCCCAACTTCATCCCCCGCACTTCGGGCAAGTAGCCCAGCACATAGGCCACCCACAGGATGGCCCCGCTGGTCACAGCGCCCTGTACGCCGGCTTCGACCAGCGGATAGCCTTGCGACCATCCTAACGGCGGCAGGCTGCCCAGCCAAGCCAGCGCCCCACCGAAGCACACGATGTACAGCAAATCCCAAGTCAGGGGCTGGATGCGGAAGTGTTTCCAGATTCGGTGTACCCCCCAAGCACTGCCCCATACGGCAGTGATGCAGGTCGCAATGGCCGCCCCTGTCAAGCCCCAACCCAGGGTCTTCATGGCGATGTGATTGGTGATGACGGTCAGCACCACCAGTCCCAACTGGATGGGCAGGGCCTCCCGGTACAGCCCGGAGAAGGAGAGGATGGCGGAGGAATTCCCAGAGGAGGCGATGATCAAGCGCTGAAAGCCGATGGCGAGAAAGATGGGGGCAATGCCGCGGTAATGCTCGGGCAGCAGTTGTTCGAAAGGCGCAAACCCCGCCCAAATCCCCGCCATGCAGGCCACCGACAAGAGAAAATTGATGCGCGAGCTCTGCTGGAGCAGCCCTTTGAGCTCGGCGACCGGAGCTTGGGTCATTCGGATAGAAGTGAGGCCGGAGAGGACTTGCCCCGTGGCCCGCACCGGCATCGCCACAACCGTGCCCAAGAAGAAGCCCATGGTGTACTTGGGTACGCTGTCGAGCCCGAGGTATGCGCCCACCATGATGAAGTCCAGGTTTTGGGCGATGGCCACGGCGCCGATTGCCAATACGTTGTAGCTGCTGTAGGTCAAATATTCCCGCCACGGAGCATGCCGCACGGGCCACCCCACCCGCATTCGGTTCCGCTGGGCCTGCCACAACAGCAGAGCTACCCCCGCTCCCCAAGTTCCCACATAGAGGTACATGAACGTATCAAAGTCGAAGAAATGCATGCCGAGCAACAAGGCGAGTCCCATGTAGGACGCCTTGAGCCAGAGTTCTTCCACCGCCGTCGCCAGGGCGGATTTGAGGGCGGTATTGATGACGGCCCGGGTGATCCACATGGCGGCCGGGATGGCCGTGAGGGCAAACAAGAATCCCAGGTGGGCGGAAAGGGTTTCTCCGTCTTCCCCCCCAAACCGCCGAAAGAGCCAAGGCCCTCCCCAAGCGAGCAGCAGCCCCATCAGGGCGATTCCGACCAGCGGAAAAACGAGCAATGACCCCAAGATGCCGGGTCGTTCTTCCTCGGGATACTGCGGCAGAAAGCGGATGATCGAAGACGGAACTCCCAAGGCCACGATGTGGCTGGCCATGGCCCCCCACGCGGTCAAGACCCGGACGAGTCCCCACTGGTCCTCTTGACCCTCGAAGACGCGCGGAAGGACATACATGGTATTGATGGCCCCGAAAACCATCCCCAATCCGATGGCGATGCTGGCCTTGGTGGCTTGCTTGGCGACGATTCCCATGGCTTAGAATGGGCGTTCGAGGGGATCGAGCACCACACAGTAGGGACAGTAAGCGGCTTCCGTCCGGTGGGAGATGTCGGGCTTTTCGTCATGGATGCGCCGGATTTCGGCCGCGAGCCAGTCGAAGAAGGCCTGCGCCTTTTCCGAGTCAATGTGCAGCACTTCTCCGTCCTCTTCCAGCGACATGGCCCCGTCTTTTAGGTTTCGGGTGGAGCGAATGGCGGCAATGATCGGTGTCTCTGAGGGCAGGGTCCGAATCCATCGGCCATGGTCGGGCTGATCCTCCGGGGGAACGGGGATGCCCTGGTCGAGCCACTTGCGCGCAATGGCCCCGTACATCAGGAGTTGCAGGGCCTTGGGAAACTTGTTGGACGCGAATTGCTCGATCCATTCCGCCGACTTGATTTTGAGGTCCTTGGGCTCCACTTTTCCCGTTTTATAGTCGATGATACGCAAGTTGTCCCTCCAGCGTTCCATTCGATCGGCCGTGCCTGCGAAACGCATTTGGCCTACCGGCGCTGGCCACTCACCCGTCCACTCCAAGGGAATTTCCAACCCGAGCAAGGTGGTCACCTCCCCTTCCTCGACCTCTTGGAGTTCCACCTTCAGACATTTCTCCAAAGTGGCCTTGGCGATGGCGAGCTGCAGGTGATTCACCCCCATCGCCATCAATTCCTGGTTGTATTTTTCGGCGATGGCCGCATCGAGCAGCGGGTTCAAATCGCGGAGCAGGTGTTGGAAGTCTTCGACGCGGAGGACGTGGCCCCGACGGTCTTTGAACCCCTGGTCCAGCACGTGGTGCACCACCGACCCGAAGATGCTCGAGGACATGGCCTCCTCGGCTTGTGCCGGTTCTCGGAATCCCATGATGTATTGATAGTAGAACTTGCGGGGACATTCCAGCCAAGTGTTCACTGCCGAAGGACTGATGCCCTTTTGGGACCATCGCTTGAGGTTCTCGGACGCCTGCTCCCCCCAGCGAATGGCCGGGATGGCGGGCCGGTCCGTCTGCATCGGGAGATCCACGGTCAGGTGCACCTGGGGCAGCAGTTGGCCGCCGGGACGGAAGGAATGCTGGAGCTGGAGCAGGTAGCGGCTCGCCTCCCGTTCGTCATCATTGGATCGGTAGACCAAATAGACTTCCTCCGCGCGCTGCAGCAACCGATAGAGATAATACGCATAGATGGCTTCCCGCTGGTGTCGCGTGGGCATGCGGGGTTGGAGACTGCGCCGGAGATCGAAAGGGATGTTGCTGTCGTCCAAGGAGGTCTGGGGGAGCACGCCTTCGTTGCAGTCCAGGACGATGACCCTTTTGAAATCGAGGGCGCGGGTTTCGAGCAGCCCCATGACCTGCAACCCTTTTTCCGGTTCGCCCTGCAGGTCCACCCGCTCGCTGTTGAGCTGTTGGTTGAGCAGGTCGCGCACGTCTTTCGCAGATTGGAACAGCCGGAACCGCTCCTGAAACTGGCTGCAGGTGGTGACCGCGGCAAGCAGGCGTTTCCACCCGGCCCGGATCCAGGGGTTGACCTCGGGGGCAGCGCCGCTGGGGTCAGCCTCCTCCTCGAGCGCTTCGAGCTGGCGATCGATGTCTTCTGCCCAGGCGCTCAGGCCGGTCAGAAACCCCGTGGCGTCGGAGGCCGTCAGCGGCATCAGGGCGTCGAGCCATGTGGCGACGGGGGCAGGGGCGTGCTGGGCCAGGCGCGTCGGCGTGATCCAGGTCCAGTGCCCGGCGGCCACCTTCGCCCGCCATTCCGCCACCGCGTGGCCCCAGTTCGGGCCAGGGTGCAGGGCGACGGAGATGGGGTGGCCGAGCCATGCGGCGACGTCCGCCTCGCGCCAGGATCGCCCGGCTTCCGCCATGCGCATGGCGCCCTCGAAGAACCCGGCCACCGGCGACTCCGCCCAGGCGAGCCCCATGGTCACGTTGACCCCCTCGCCGGCCAGGTCGAGGCTCTGCAACAGCATCGACAGCTGGCCGCCGTCGGGCAGCACCAGCACCGTCTCCTCACGCGAAGCGGGCGGCGCCTGGCGCAGGGCGTGGGCCGCCCACTGGCATTCGAAGACCCCGCTCGAGCAGGAGACGAAGTGCAGCTTGGGCGGGCGCTCGGCCATCAGGGGCTTGAGCGGCTCCACGACCAGGGCGGGATCCCAGTCCCGCCGGAATCCCCCCGCTTCGAAGGCCACGGGAGCTGCGGTGAGGTAGGCCGGGTCCGCATCGGCGTACAGGGTCAGCTGGCCCTGCGCCTGGATTCGCAGCAGGAAACCCTGTTCCGCGGGGGTCAGCGCCGCCAGCCCGGCCACGACCACCGGCCCCACGTGCCCTACATCGGCCCGGGTGGCCGCTTGCCGCGCGATGTACCCCGTCGTGCCCCGCCCCAGCGGCTCGAGCATCGCCCTGAAGCGATGGTACAGGGGCTTCAACCGTGCGCTCTGGCGCAGGAATTGCAGGCTCCCCTCGTGCAGCGCCACACTGGGATCCCAAGCCTCCATCCCCGCGATGCTGTTCAGGTTTTGCAATACATCGTCCACATCCGCGAGATAGTGGTCCAGCTCGTTGAAGTCGCGCAGCACCACGCGCCCCCATGGAGCGAAATTCACAAAGCCCGGCGGTTCTGGCTTATCCTCCTCATTCACAAGCACTTCCTTATAGGCTTGATACAGATAGGCCAAACCCTCCAACGCATCCACCGGCCTCAGCCCGGTACTTTCCTGCAACCAGGCGTTGGGAGTGGTGGTCCGGGGCAGCCATCCGGCCTTGCCCAGGTACTGTGCACACGCTTTGCGAAACCGGCTCGCCGCGCGGGTACTCGGCAGCACCACAAGCACCTCCGCCGCATCCGGCCGAGACATGACCGCCGCTGCGAGTTCTTGCAGGAAGGTAGAAGGGGAGAAATCCTCGGACATCAGGGCTTCAATTTGAATCCGTTGCGCATGAACTGCAAAAATTCCCGCAGGCTCCAGGGCGTGGGGCCGTCTGTCTGCTCCACGGGCTTCGCGCCGGAAGGGGAAATGGCGGGAGCAGGAGGCGTGTCGGTCGCCATCGGCGGCGGGTCGAGGTCGATGCCCGACGTGGCGAGCATCTCCCGCAATTCGTCAGCCACTTGGAAGCGCCGCTGGGCTTCGCGACGGTAGCCCATTTGTTCTTCCAATAGCCCCAAATTGTTGTGGCTGATGGCGTCCTCCGGATCCAGTGCGATGGCCCTCTCGTAGTCCGCCCGGGCCCCATCGAGGTCGCCCAGGGCCTGGCGCATCCAGGCCCGTGAGGCGTAGCGGTAACCGTACTCGGGCTGCAGATTCGCCGCCCGATCCAGCCCTTCCAACGCTTCCTGCTTCCGCCCCAGGTGAAAGTGGCACAGGGCCACATCGTGGATCCAATCCGGATTCCCATCCAGCGCGCCGTCCAAAACCCGCGCCCGCTGCAGCAGCTTCAAGGCCGGGTCCCAGTCGCGTTGGCGCATGGCTGCCGCCGCTTCGCGCAGCGGGCCTTCGGAAGGAGAAGCAGGGGGCATGGCATCGGGATTTGTTCAAAAATACGCAACGGGAGCGGGGGTGTTGTGGTCCAAATCCGACCGAAATTGGCTCCATGGCTCAATCTGCTCCTCGAATGGAATTTCCCGCATTTCGCCGCCGTCCGGGCGGGGCTTCGGTATACGGCATCGAGGGGCCGGAGCGCATGGTGGAATACCAGCGCATCGGGAGCCGGTGGTTGCGACAGGACCTGGTGGCGACGGCCTTTCCCGAGAAGTTGCTCATCGCGGATTTGCTGTCCGGTGCGGATGGTGCCGAGCCGATGCCGCCTGAGGACTGGGACCGGGTGGTGGCGGAAGCGGGTGATTCGGCTGAGCCCGAGGGCGGGGTGGAGTGGAAGGAGGATGCGGATTTGGCGCCGCTGACCACCTTCGGCGTTCCGGCCCGGGCGCGGCGGCTGTTTGCTGTGCATTCCGTGGCTCAGGTTCGAGCGGTGTTGGCCCGGCGGGCCGCGCTGGATCCGCCTCCTTCCCTGCTGGTGCTGGGGGGAGGGTCCAATATGCTGTTCCACGCGGACTGGGAGGGGTGGGTCATGCGATTGGAACTCATGGGTCGGCGCATCGAACCCCAACCGGGAGGTGGCGCGTTGGGCATAGCCGGGGCCGGTGAACGCTGGCATGATTGGGTGGATTGGACCCTTGGGGAGGGCTGGGCGGGGCTGGAGAATCTGAGTTGGATTCCCGGCAGTGTCGGGGCTGCCCCCATCCAGAACATCGGGGCTTACGGCGTGGAACTGAAAGATGGATTCGCCTGGCTCGAGGCCGTCCGCATCTCCGACGGCGCCTTGAAGCGCTTTTCGCCAGCGGAATGCGGCTTCGGTTACCGGGAAAGCGTCTTCAAGGGCCCCCAGAAAGATCAGTGGATCATCGTTCGGGTGGCCTTTCATCTGCGCCGTGCGGCCGAGGTGCCGGTGGAGGAGTTGCGGGTGGAATATGGCGCCTTGGAACAGGAGTTGGCGGGCTTGCCCCGGCGGGATTGGACCCCCCGGGCGGTTTCGGAGGCGGTGATTCGGATTCGAAAGAGCAAATTGCCCGATCCAGCGGTGTGGGGCAATGCCGGTAGTTTTTTCAAAAACCCGGTCATCGACGCCGCTTCTTTTGCCGACTTGCAAGCGCGGTTTCCGCAAGTCGCGCATCATGTCCAGGCAGATGGGCAGGTGAAGTTGGCCGCGGGCTGGCTCATCGAGCAAGCGGGCTGGAAAGGCCACGACCGCATCACCCACGGGGTGCACGACCGCCAGGCCCTCGTATTGGTGAACAAGGGCGGGGCGACGGGCCCCCAGATATGGGAATTGGCCCAAGACATCCGGAAGGACGTCCTGAGCCAATTTGGTGTGGTGCTCGAGCCTGAGGTCAATCAGATCGGCGCCACCCCGGGGAGTCGGTGATCAGAAGTTGGGACAGGGCAGCGAACGAGCCAGTTGAGGCCGGCTCCTGCGGTCGTGGTCCCAGCGGTACTTGAGCATGAGCTCATGGCTGCCGCCGGAGTTGCCCAGTCCCAAGGTGCTGACCGTGATGTCATAGCTGTATCCGATTTTCCAATCGTCTGTTCCGTAGCCGAGGATGAGGCAGACCGCATCCACGTCGTGTCCGCCCTCGACCGTATGCCCTACCGGCAACCCGCGCCACCACAGGCCTACGCTCAGCGGATGGGCGTCGTAGTAGGCGCCCAGGTCCAGCTGGTCAAATCCGCCCTGGGTCATGTAGTTGAAGGAGAAGACGAAGTCGTTGCGCTTGCGGCTGCGGGGATGCTGCGCGGCCCGCATCCGAAACCCGCCATGGGTGGACGTCTTGATGTCCATCGGGTCCGCGTAGCCCGTGAAGAGGCTCTCATCCGGCCGGTTGAGGTGGTCGGCGGAGAAGCCCAGCCACATCTTGGGACCCACGAGCAACATGCCCGTTCCGAGGTCGATGTAGTTGCGGGATTCCTGCAGCGGCCCTTCGAGGGTGGCGTAGTCTTCGCCCCGGATGAGCTGGTCGCCAAAGGTGAGCTTGGACATGTCGATGGAACGGTTGGCCCCACCCACCTGCAGGGCCGGACGGAAGCGCCAACCATTCACCAGCGGCACCTCGTAGGCATACTGCAAGGCGACCTTCGTGGTGCCCAGCGCCCCGGCGCCGGCTTGTTCCTGCGAGAACAGGATGCCAAACCCGCTGTTGAGCCGCCGGTTGTAGCTGTCGTGTGCCACGTGCCAGCCGATGAAGCCGTTGGGCAGTGAGCTCCATTGGCTGCGGTACAGCGACGCGACCTGGGACCGCTCGGAGACCCCGACATAGCCGGGATTGAGCGAGGTGGGCAGCGCGTTGTACTGCGTGAAGCGCATGTCCTGTGCCCCCAACTGACCTCCCCAACCCAGCGCCAGCAGGGCGGGAATCCATTGAAACCGTATTGTCTTTTTCATGGCAATTCTTGTTGAAAACACCCTCAGCGGATGATGAGCGTTACGTCACCGGCCTGTCGTACCGTCCGGCCATCGCTGAACTGGGCCTCGGCCTTCCAAGCATAGACATCCTGGCGGGCCAGCTCCCCTTCCACATAACCATCCCATCCGATGCCCACGTCGGTCGACCGGAAGATGAGCTCGCCCCACTTGTTGAAGACCGACAAGTCGTAGCGAATGATGCCGGCGTGGTGGGGGTGGAAGATGTCGTTGCTCAGGTCCTGCGGGTCGTAGGCGCCGCCCGTGCCGCCGCCCGTGGTGGGGGTGAAGGCCGTGGGGAAGATCATGAACCCTCCGGGGATGGCTTCTACGGCCTGCGGCCAAACATGCGTGCTCTGGCACCCTTCCGCGTTCTGTACCGTGAGCGAGACATCGTACGTCCCGGGGTCGCGGGAGGGCGTCATCGGAGGAAAGGGCGATGAATTGAACGGTTTGGTCTGGAGCCACCACCCGATCGGGCGTGTAGGTAAACGCGGCTACAGGCGTGGGCCTCACCGTGACCACATCCTCCAGCACGATCTCGTCAAGGTAGCCCTCAGGACCCGTGGCGATGAGCTTCACGGTGTAGGTCCCCGGGAATTCGTAGACGTGGACCGGGTTGAGCTCCTGCGATTGCGCGCCATCCCCAAAGTCCCACAGGTAGGATACGGCGTTGAGCGAGCTGTTGTCGAAGGCCACCGACAGCGGGGCGCAACCGACGCCTCCGCCCGAGAACTGGGCCACGGGCGCCGGAGCGTGGATGTGCACTTCCTGCGTGGCGCCGTCGGCGCAGAAGCCGTTGTCCACGGTCAGGGTGATGGTGTAGGTTCCCCAGGAGCTGTAGGTGTAGAGTCCGGGCTGGTTCTGCTGCGACGCGCCGCCATCCCCGAAGTCCCAGGTGTGGAGGGCATTGGCGGAAGCCTGGCTCAGGTTGTTCACCGTGATGGTCGCATCCGGGAACACCTGGTGGTCGGGCGTGGCGAGGAACTGGGCCTGTGGAACGGGGTGCACCATGACGCCCACCGCGGTGGTGTCGGAACAGCCGAGCGCAGACGTCGCCACGAGCTGTACGACGAAGGTGGCCACCTCATTGGTCTCGTTGACGAAGTTGTGCGTGGGCATGGCCTCGTCGGACGTGGTGCCGTCGCCGAAGTTCCAAGCGTAGTTCACCGCGCCCGCGCTCTGGTTTACGAGCACCGCTTCGAGGGGCGAGCAGCCTTCTTCCACCACGTCAAACTGGGCCTGAACGCCCGGAGAGACGGGCACCTCCACCGCCGAGGTGGCCGTGCAGCCGTCCGCGGAGTGTGCAGTGACTTGGGCCGTGTGGACCACGGTCGTAGTGCCCAAGTTGAAATAGGTGTGGCTGAGGTTGCCCACGGGAGCCTGCTCGGTGATGCCGTTGCCGAAGTTCCAGTGCAATTCCGCTGCGCCCTCCACGGTGGGGTGGAAGTGCGCCGTCAGCGGGTAGCAGCCCGAGGTGGAATCCAGGGCGAGCGTCAGCAGGGGCGTGCCGAGCACCGTGACCACTTGGGTCAGGGTGTCCGCACAACCGTGGAGGCTCGTGGCCACCAGCGTCACCGGGAAGTCCGCATTCGCTGTGCCTTCCGGCGCGAACAGGTGGGTCGGGTGGACCGCCGTATCCCCGTTGCCATCGCCGAAGTTCCAGGCGAAGGATGCGCTGCTGTTCGAGGACAGGTTGTTGAAGGCCAAATCCGCCGGCGCACAAGCCGCTTCCGGCAGCTGGAACGCCGCATGAACCGCGGGATACACAGTGTGCTCGACCGAGGTCGTGGCCGTGCAGCCGGCTGCGGTGGTGGCCACCTGGGTCAGGGCCACGACGAGGGGGGCGTCGGTTTCGTTGGCGAACGAAGTGCTGAAGGTCGATCCGGGAACCGGGCTCGCCGTGTTCCACAGCGGTGCGCCGTTCGCCAGCACGGCAACCGCGTCGGCATGCTGTGCGCCGTTCACCAGCTGCACCGGCGTATCCGCGCAGGCTGCCGTTTCGCTCACCGAGAGGGCGGCCAGCGGGGTGGGATGGACGGTGACCGTGAACGTCGTGTCATCGGCGCACCCATACATCGACAGGGCAGACAGCGTCACGGGATAGGTGACCACGGCCCCCGGCGCCCCGGCAAACACCGTCGCCGCCGCCGGGCCTACCGCCGCCGACCCATTGCCGAAGCTCCACTGGACCAGGGCGGCTTCCGGCCCCGCATGCGAGAACGAGCCCTGGAACGGCGCGCAGCCCTCCATCGTGCCCTGCGGCGCCACCCACATCGTCGGGAACACCGCGACCTCCTCCGTCCGCGTGTCGCTGCATCCGAGGTGGTGGCTCGCCGTGAGCGAAACCACATAACCCGCTGCATCCGACTCGCCGGGGTACGTGTAGACATGCGTGCCGGGCGCGTCGTTCGACAGTCCGTGGCCATCGCCGTAATTCCACTCGAAGTGATCTGCCTGCGTGCTGGTGTTGTCAAACGTCACGGGCAGCGGTGCGCAGCCACCGGCCGTGCTCTGGGTGAACGCAGCCACCGGCTGGGGCTTGATGGCCACCGTCTCCGCGTGGGTATCCGTGCAGCCGTGCACCGACGTGGCCGTCAGCGTGACCGTGCGTTCGAGCAAATTCATGCCCGGGTTGGCCACCGACAGAGCCGGAGAGGGGGTGTTCAATACGTTGCCGTCACCGAGGTCCCACTGCACCGAGGCGGCGCCGGGGATGGCGGGCAGGGTGATTTCCAGCGGGGAGCACACCGAGTCCACGCCGAGCGTGAAAGTGTACTGGGCCGCCGGGTAGACCGTGACCGCTGCGGATTGCGTGTCGCTGCAGCCGAGGGCGTGTGTCGCCGTGACCACAATGGCGGGATTCTGTACCCCTTGTCCTCCGGGGAAGGACAGCGGCAAGGTGCTCAGGTCGGAACCTGAATAAACCGTCGTCGTTCCGCGGGTGACCGTGTACTGGGTTGCATGGAGGCTGGCATCCGTCAGGACGATGTCCAGCGGCGCACAACCCTCCGTCGCGCTGAGCGTGAAGTTTACCTCGGGCTGGGGCTTGACATGGACCCAGTGATCCGCCGTGCCCACGCAGCCGTTGGGCGAGGTGCCGGAAACCGTGATGAGGTGGCTCTGCAGGGCGTCGCCATCATTGTCGTAGCTGTGCGTCGGCGCCTGCGCATCGGCCGTGGAGCCATCCCCGAAGTCCCAGGCCACGGAGGCCACACCCGGGAAGGCGGGCAGCGCCACTTCGAGCGGCGAGCAGGCCTCGGCCACGGGCAGGGTGAAGTCGAGGTCGGGCGTGGCGTACACCGTCACGGCCTGCGAAGTCGTGTCCGTGCAGCCGAGGGCGTGCGTGGCCACCAGGGTCAAGGCATAGGTGACGTCGGTGTTGGAAGCCGCGCTGTATGTCAGCTGCACCGGCCCGTTGCCCGACGGTTCCAGCCATTGGCCGTCGCCCGTGAGGATGTCGTAGGAAGTGGCTTGCGTGCTGAGGTTGGTCAAGGCCAAACCCAAAGGCGCACACCCCGCCGTCGCATCGAGGCTGAAGGCCGCCTGCGGCTGGGGCAGCACCGTGATGCTCTCCGTGTGCGACTGCTCGCAACCGAAGGGCGAGATGCCCGTGAAGGTGACGTTGTAGGTCGCCGCCGCATCGCCCGTGTTGGTCCAGGCGTGGGTGGGCTGTTCCGTCGTAGAGGTGGTGCCGTCGCCCAGGTTCCAGGCGAACGAGGCCGGGCCGAAGACGGCGGGCATCGTCAACTCCATCGGGGAGCAGGCGGGCGCGGTGGGCAGCGAGAAGCTGAACTGCGGCTCGGGGAACACCTGCAACGCGACCGAGGTCGTGTCGTGGCAGCCGTTGGCCGCCAGCGCGATGAGTTGGATGTGCTGGGTTTGCAAGAACCCGGTGCTGTTCTCGAAGGTGTGGGACGTCTGGGTCGCGTTGGAGGTGAATCCGTCGCTGATGGACCACGCCACCTGGCTGGCCCCCTGCGACAGGCTCACGAGCTGGGCGTCGAAGGGCGCGCACTCGGCCACGAAGGAGCCGCCGATGACCGCCTGGGCGGCCGGCTGGGCCTGCACGACGAAGGACTGGGTGGCCGAGCAGCCGCCCGAGGTCGTGCCGGTCACCGTAACGGGGTAGGTCACGGCCGCCGTGGGGCTACCCGGGAAAACGGTGGACGGGGAAGCCTGGGAAGACAGCGTGTTGTTGCCGAAGTTCCAGGCCCACTGCGTCACGCCGGTGCCCGTCGCCGAGAAGTCCACCTCGAGCGGTGCGCAGCCCGTGAGGGCGGAGGCGTTCACATTCAAGGTCGGCATGGCCTGCACCTGTACGGTGGCCGACTCGCTGTCGGAGCAGAGGTTCGTGGTCACCGTGAGCGTCACCGGGTAGGCGCCCGCAGCCGGGAAGACCCGGGTGGTGTTTTGGGATGCGCTCGTGCCGGCGGTGCCGAAGTTCCAGTTGTAGTTGGTGATGGTTTGGCCTGCAGGCACAACCGTCTGATCGGTGAACACCGTGCCGGCCCCCGCGCAGGCGGTGCCCACGCTGAACTGGGCCACGGGCGGATTGTGGACCAGGACGGTCTGCTGGACGCTGCGGCTGCAGCCGTTGGTGCCGACCACCGTCACCGAGACGGGGTAGGTGCCCATGCCGTTGAAGACGATCTGGGGCAGGTTGGGCCCGGTGGCGATGAAAGGCGCCACGCCCATCGACCAGGCGTAGCTGGCCGCCGTGGGCGAAGAGGCCACGCCGGTGACCGGTACGGAACCGCAACCGCTGTTCGTGGACAGGGACATGGTCACGGCCGGCTTGGGCAGGACAGTGATGGTCACCGACGCCGTGTCGCGGCAGGAGGCCGGATGGGCGCTGCTGACCACGATGCTGCGGACCAGGTAGGTGCCGGGGTTCTGGAACAGGAAGCTGACGTTGCCGTTGTTCGTGGGGATGAAGCTGTTGCCCACGCCGAAGTTCCACAGGTATTGGTTGACTCCCGTGGCCGTCTGCTGGAACTGCACCGTGCTGCCTTCGCAGATGGTGGTGTGGTTCGCGTTGAGGTTTGCCACCGGCGGCTGGATGATCTGGATGGTTTTGTAGGCCGTGTCGAGCCCGCAAAAGCTGCTGTCAATCAGCATAATGGTGTAAGACCCCAAACCCGGAAAGGTCAGGGGATAGTTGGCGGCTGGGGTCAGGGAGGGGGTCCAGTTGGTACCCTCGTTGACGCCGTCGCCGTTGAGGTCGCCGAAGTCCCAGCGCTCGAAGCGGGGCGCGGTGTTGCCTTGCGCCACGCAGTTTTTGACGGTGGCGTTGCGCACTTGCGTGGTCACCGTGGGGAAGCAGAGGGTGGTGGCATCCGCGTGAATGTTTTTCTTGTTGCTAGTGACTCAGCCCCATAACAGTTCGATGCGATTAGCAATAGGACAGCTGTCCCGCGGATCATTGTTAGAATTGCTTTGGTTTGGGGCTCTCTCTTTGCAGTCTCCTTGTATTGTGTCCTCCGGTTGCAGAGGGATAACACTGGCGGAATGAATGGTATCAATCACAACAACTTTGAACTACAATCCCATCCACATCAGCCCGAGCTTTACCAAAAGGGATGAATAACAACTGGAACTACCATATCATCTATGCAGCCGTCGGCATTTCGAATTTCGAATGAAAAGATAAGATGGAAGTTGTTGGAAGAGAAGAAGAACAAAGTTGAAGGTCTCAGATTCTTAAACTAATAGAGGGCAAACACAATACTAGTAGGTTCCTATGAGTACTTTGGAGGGCGTGCCCTTAATTTTTCCTTTTTTTAGGGCAAAAGCTCAAGTGTCAAGAAGTATCTAGTGTCAAGTGTCAAACCGCTTGTCCCAAACATAACAACTAAGGTACCGTACTACTTCAGAGGAAAA